>JBLHQF010000178.1:0-6044 GCA_047624885.1 Cryomorphaceae bacterium
CTAAATTCCCAGATTCATATAAGAATAAATACTTTGGTGAGTTAGCTACACCGAGCGAGTATCCACTTGCTTGGCATTGGTATCAAATGCGAGTCGGGCAGCTAGTCTATCCTTACATTAAGTCTGGCCAGCAAAAAGTCAGTGCTTACATGTCATTCACACTTGGTGCGGCATATGGATATCCTGAGGCAAATTTAGCCAGAGAAGTGCTACTAGACGAAAAGCTTATCCCATATCATGTCGCGATTGATATCGGATATGGTGAGCAGTCTGCCATCGCTGATCTCATCCTTCCAGAAGCCACTAGTTTAGAACGCTGGGACTACCATTCTACAAACTGCTACGGTCTTGTCCCTTACACTGGAGTGAGGCAGCCACTGGTGAAGCCTGCTGGTGAATCACGTCCTATCCAGATTATTCTCCGCGACCTCGCTAGAGGTATTGGTGGTGGGATGGAGAAGTATTTTGATATTGATGACGTAGAAGAATTTTATAAAGGTTGGTATAAAAACTTACCTATAGAATGGGAAGAATTTAAGAAACGCGGCATCTGGCAAGATACTACCAGAGAGAAAGACTACGAGCTCTACGAGCGGCCACTCACGGTAGCTGATCTCAAGGGTTCTATCGTTAAAGGCGACTTAGTCATCGGCACTAAAGGGAAACCAATCGGCATCATGATGGATGGAAAAGCTATCCGAGGATTTCCTACTCCATCGCGTAGAATCCAAGTCTATGATGATATCTGGCCGATTGCTGCTAAGATGGTGGGACTACCTATGGACGATGTAAATGCCAGCCCTATTGCTATTTATGACACGGTGCCGGAGCATAAGAATCTAGCAGATGACCGTTTCATATTCTCCACCTTCAAATGGAACGTCCACACCCAGGGGCGTTCTGCACATTGGAAATATCATTCAGAAATTGTCCATACTAACCCCGTTTTCATGCACCCTGATACGGGAGCTAGTCTAGGGCTGCAGGAGGGTGATTCTGTCAGGCTTTCAGTTTTCCGACCTCATGGTCACACCTATCGTAGCAATGAAAAAGGAATTGTCGGATCATTTGAAAATCACGTGCGATTCCTCAAAGGTATGCACGGAAAAGTCATGATGTGTTCACACCACGTAGGTCACACAGAACACGGAATGGTAGCCAGAGCTGATGACGAAAGATCTGTACCTGCCGAAGGCACAGAAGCGAATGCAAATGCAGACAAAGATCTGAAAAAGAACGGCGTTTGGTGGTCTAAGAAAAAAGGCGGTATTGGCGGCGGCGTTCATATCAATGATTCACTTCCTATCAACCCCTGCCCACTGACCGGCGGTCAGAACTGGTACGACAACGTCTGTAAAATTGAAAAAATCTAATCCTCCAGAGTCGCCAGAATCGATCATCGGCTTGCAGTTGCTGCTCGCTGAATTACTCCACCGCGAGATCGATGAGTCCCTGCTAGCGTTGCTACGGCAGCCAGAAGTCTCCTCCGTCTTTACTGCTGCCGCCCCACTCTGTGCTGACTACATTCACAAGGACTGGAGTGCTGCCGACTACGAGCAGGCTGCGGTAGATTTCTGTGGCCTTTTCCTGATGCCAGAGACCGCTTGCGCAGCGCGTGCTGCGGCTTGGTTGCCAATTGGCGGTGTCATCACAGCAGAGACTATTGACACACTTGTTTACGGCTTCGTTTCTACTTGGAGCATCGAAGTGCCCGCCAACTACCAGACTCTGACCTCAGATCACGCGTCACTGCTGCTTTACCTGTCAGCTGTCATCCGCCAATCCGAGCCAAGCCAAGTGGATGAGTTTGAGGCGATCGCTTTACGCAGTTGGCTGCCAGTATTCGGCAGTGAGCTATCGCAAACAACATCACCTCTCTACAGCGTCATAGGTCAGCTACTCGTCAGCTACTCGTCAGCTCTCAGCATTGAGAAACAGAATGATTTCTGAATAACGGGCGCTGAAGCGTCGCAGGGGGAAATGAAAAAGCACCCTGTTTGAGGGTGCTTTTGAGAAAGTTGTTAGAGTGAAAAGACAGGTTGTTTACTGCGATCCTCTGAGCTCATTGCTGTGCTTGAGCCTGCGTGAGGCAGTTGCGTAGAGTTCTTTATATCTGATTTTAGCGTAGTTGTAGATAATATGGTCTGCATCTCCTGCTGACATGAGCACTGCTTCTGCGTAGGCTGTGGGGCGGTAGTCTTTCTCGAGAAGTTCTTTACCTACGATGGTGTAGATTCTTTCTTCGAGTGTTGCGTGCAGCTTTTCCTCATCTTCTGGAAGTGAGTTGATCGGAGCGGCAGTGTTGATATTTTTTATAGGTAGTTTTTCAGCCATGATATTATGGGGGTCTCTTTGGACGTGGTGGGAAAGCACGTATGTTTCTCCTTACTTACGTTGATAACGTTTAGTCTAATATATTGTCATGACAAGAATTTATATTAGTGTAGTTGCATGAATTGTATTTATTTAGGAGCGTTAAATAGTTCCTCACTCCAGGAGTCTAGTGATGGGTCGCTGACTTTGTGATGGAGGCCTTCAATGTCTTTTGGGTTCCGTTTTAGCCTGAGGTAAAGTAGGTAAGAGGCTAGTGTGTCTTGCTCTTTATCGGTGCAGAGAGCAAGCTCGCTTTTGAGTTCATCGAGGTCCATGATTTGTGAAGTATTTAGGTGAAAGTAGGTGATGATACAGTTAAGAGCAAGTTGGAAAGGAGCTTATTAGTGTGTAGCTTTCTTTTTGGGTGACTTGGATTTTCAACTTTCAGATGAAAGGTAATAGCGTAACTAAACGAACAGAGTATTAAGCTCCGATATCAACCCCTCCATTGAGCAGGGAGTATATAACGAAGATCACGATCCCGATGATGACGGCGACTATCATGTAGGACCAGAGCAGGGCGATGAGACCTAGCGTTAGCCCTGCGCCGGCGGTGTCGAAATGGAAATGGAATCCGCTCTGCTTTTTGGTGCCAGCTTGCTGGCGGATGAACCTGCTGCAGATGCCTAGCACCAGAGCGATCAAGCCAGCAGTGAGGACGTAAATATTGCTGACCATGAAACCTTTTGGTTTTTGAGGAGCAACTACTTCCTTCTTTTTACCAAGGAATTTTTCCTTCAGTAGATCCACACCCTTTTCCTTAAAGCTTTCCTTTTTCGGTTCGGGGGTGCTTGAGTCATAGGTGAAACCACCACTGCTCGTTGTGACGGCAAGGCCAAGCCCAATGATGCCACAGATTAATGCGATGATTCCGATGGTGGTTTTGAATTGTTTCATATGAATTTGTTCTACCTTTAGATTTTCTTCATGTTGCCTGATGAAGGTTCTCATTGTTGTTACCATTTGGGAAACAAAAAGGCACCGAGCAGGTTGGAGCCTGTCGATGCCTTATTAGAAAAACTATCTCTATTAATTCCCGCCCGCAGGATTGATTTCGGCTTCTAGGTTTGCGTCTAGTAGCTCGCGGCGGAGGTTGATGCCTCTGGATTTACTGAAGAGGTAAACGATCGGTGATGCGATGAAGATCGATGAGTAAGTTCCTACGACAACTCCGATCATGATGGTGAGTGAGAAGTCTGAGAGAGCCTGTCCACCAAAGATGAAGAGCACCAACACTGCCATGAAGGTAGTGACCGATGTGAGGATGGTTCTTGAGAGTGTGGCGTTGATCGCCTGATTCATCACGTCCTTCACTTCGCCGCGTTGGGTTTGGAGGCTCTCGCGGATACGGTCGAATACCACGATGGTGTCATTGATCGAGTAACCTGCGATGGTGAGGAAGGCACCGATGTGGATGAGTGCGAGTTCATCGCCCACCATGAAGAGCACACCGAGGCAGATAAAGATATCGTGAAGTAGCGCGAAGAATGCACCGACTGCGAAGGAAAACTCGAATCGAACAGTGATGTAAATCATCACCGCAATCAGTCCAAAGCCGAGAGCGTAAATAGCGTTCATGAGGAACTCACCTCCCATCGAGGCGCTTACAGATTCTGAGTTTGCTTGGACTATGAATCTGGTCTGGGTATCGCCATTACCATCTACATATTCTTCTTTGTCATTATAGCTTGGTATTGTGTCTCTGATTTTATCTATGATTTTCTGAGTGTCTGCTGGGTCACTCTTAATAGAGATGATTTTATCTGATCCAGCAGGCTCTTCTATTTGGAGGGTGGCATTCTTGCTCGGCTTGACGCTCGCGATGATTTCATTCAGCTTAGCTTGATCCACTTCCTGGCCTGCAGGGACCGAGAAGCGGGTGATGTTTCCGCCAGTGAAGTCGATGCCGAGGTTGCCTTTGCCTTCGACGCCTACGAAGGTGAGACCACCCACGATCATAATGCCTGAAAGGATAAATGCATATTTGCGCTTGCTGAGGAAATCAATCACACGTTTAGGAACGAGGTCCATAAATTTGATTTTCTTGAGGATGCCGAGGTCTGCGCTCCACCAGAAAAGCACGCGAGTGCAGAGTAATGAGGCGAGTAGGGTGCCGAGGATACCAATGGTGAGTGTGACGGCGAATCCTTTCACAGATCCAGATGCCTGCCAGAAGAGGATAACGGCGGTGATGAGCGTGGTGACGTTCGCGTCAAAAATAGCTACGAAGGCCTTCTCATAGGCGGCTCCGATGGCGTTCCGGACAGATTTTCCGCGCGCTAGTTCTTCTCTCATGCGTTCGTAGATGAGCACGTTCGCATCCACTGCCACACCGATGGTGAGAATGATACCGGCGATGCCAGGTAGAGTGAATGATGCTCCGAAGGCAGCCATCGCACCGAAGAGGATAATGATGTTTACCACGAGTCCGATAAGGGCGATGATGCCTGCGAAACGGTAGTAAAGGAGGATGAATAGGATGGTGAGTCCGAGACCTACAATGCCGGCATTGATGCCCTGCTTGACGGTGGCTTCACCGAGTGAAGCAGAAATGGAACGCTGCTCCATTACTTCGATGTCGTTTTCCAGCGGATTCTGAAGAGCCTTGCAGAGATCGTCCGCTTCCTTCTTCGAGTCTAATCCAGTGATGACGAAGTTCTTGCCGAGAGTCTCTGCATTGAGAGTCGCGTAGTTGACTACTTTTCCATCGAGGACAGTAGCGATCATGTCTTTGTTCTGAGTGAGTGTGCTGGTGAATTCTTCCATCTTGTCACCGCCTTGGCCAGTGAGCTCGATGTTGACGATGGAGAAATCACGTGGGTTTACATAGGCTGCTTTGACAGATTTTCCTGTGAGTGCTTCTTTGCGTTTGATCAGGACATTTGTTACTATTGCCTCCTTGGTTTCTTTATCAATTTCTGTGTGAGGGAGCGCCTTGAAGCCTGGCTGGCTGGCCTCGCCACTTGCTACATCATCAGCGAACTGTCTAGATTGTCTATGAACGCTGTGGATGGTAAGTTTAGCAGAAGTAGTGAGGAGCGAGATGAGCTGGTCCGCTTCTTCAGGTGAGAGCTTAGGAATCTGGATTTCGAGTCGGCGACCAACGATGTTTACGCGTGCATCGAGCGTGCCTCTGGAGTTGATGCGCTTTTCGAGGATGGTCTTAGCAGAGTCCATCGCTTCTGGAGTGATCGGTAGCTCTTCGAATGTGTCTGGATCGATGTTTGGCTTCACCTCTAGGATGACAGATGTTCCGCCCACGATCTCGATGCCGCCGTTGAGGTTGTTGGCTTGGCTAAATGTCATTTTACCGCTGAGAACTTTACCGAGGTTTCCTGGGCTAATGATGGCGAAGAATGAGCAGATCGTGATGGTGGCTACGACGATGGTTCCGATGTTGCGTTTGCGTTTGAGTCTCTCAGTAGCGAGATACCAGAAGAGCAGGATAAGCACGGTGACGCCGATCATAAGAACGGTAGTTCCAGATTCAGCATCAGTGGCTGCGAGCAGTGTAGCGAGTGTTGTCATAAAATGTGATTGTTATAAATACGAGTATGGGTGCACCATCTTTCGATGAGCGGTAAGTTTCATAACGCCATTTCAGCCAAGGTCAATCCCTAGTTACTCTTAGTAGTAGTTTTAAATGGTCACTTTAGTAATAATGGGGCTTT
>JBLHQF010000179.1:0-5981 GCA_047624885.1 Cryomorphaceae bacterium
TTTACATCAGCTGAATATACCAAGCACTCTGAACGTCACTTTTCTAAACACTAATTGCATCGAAAATGCTTTTAGAAACTGGCGAGAAGCCACAGGGAATGTGAAGCGTTGGAGTCTTAAACGAGACATGGTAAGCCGTTGGAGTGCAAGCGGCATGCTATGGGCCGAAAGCGGCTTTAACAAGATCCGTCATGCGAAAGACCTGGGGGCATTGGCGACAGCATTATCTGCTTCCGTTACGTCCCCCCTCGCTACGCTCGGAGGACTCCACTCCAGCAGATAATGCGGAGCTTAAAGCTTGCACAACATCAACCCAGTGATACAAATCATGCAGTTAACCGCAGCTGAGTTTTAACGATCTGTGGGACATCCCCGAAAAAAAACTCCGCACTACATACTTTCATCCTATAATAGTTCGCAGCAATAAAGGACAAAAAATTACTAGATAAAAAACTCATCAACTGCAATAATCCCACATAACCATCGTATGACTAACATGAAACACCTATCACAGCGCATCATTCTGCTTCTCACACTGAGTATTCTCAGCTCCTTCACCGCTTCCGCTAAGAAGAAAGTACTCTTTTTAGCAGGAAAGCCCAGCCATGCAAATGGTGAGCATGAATTCCGCGCAGGCTGCATGCTACTCGCAGATGCCCTCAACGAAAGCGGTGCTGACATCGAAGCCAAAGTCCACTTCTACGGCTGGCCGAAAGATGAATCCATCTTTGATGGAGTCGATGCCTGCATCATCTATGCAGACGCTGGCGGTAGATTCGGTGAAAAATACGCTTTTCTAGATAAGAAAGTCAAAGAAGGCATGGGCATCATGTTCATGCACTACGGCGTTCACCCACCTAAGCAAGTAGGCAAAAAATACTTCACTGACTGGATCGGTGCCTACATGACCGATGAGATCTCTGTAAACCCTCACTGGATAGCAGACCTCGTCCCGGAGAAGTCTCACCCTATCGCTCGCGGCATGAGGGAAAGCTTCACCGCCTATGATGAGTTCTACTTCAACATGCAGATCCCTACCAAGGCAGAATGCGACTGCTACCACCCCGTAGCCACCGCCATCCCCACTCCAGAGAAAATTGTTAAATACATCAACATGTGGAACGCCGAGGGAGCTAAATGCTTCGGCACCAAGCAAGCTCTCATGTGGTGCCGCGCACCTGACGCAGGAAAGGGCGGTAGAGGAATCGGTTTCGTAGGGGGTCACTACCACAGAAACTGGGCCATCGATGAATTCCGCAAGCTCGTGCTAAATGCCATTGTCTGGGTAGCCAGAGCTGAGGTTCCTAAAGATGGAGTCAAGTCCAAGACCATCACTCTAGAAATGCTCAACAAGAATCTCGACCGACCATTAGCCGGCAAACCAGTAGCTCTCCCTACCGAAGCGCTTCTCCAGCAGAAGCCAATGAAGCTACCTGACCTTGAGAAAAAAAAAAGGCTAAGGCAGCTAGAGATGCTAAAAAAGCTAAAAAAATAGCAGCAGAGAAAGCTCCTACCAAAAAATGGAAACCTGCACTGCCAAGCACCCACGTGCCTAAAGAGCTCTTCTCCATCCCTAAAGACTCAAATCTAGAAGTCACTGTCTGGGCCACATCACCCATGCTCTACAACCCCACTAACATGGACGTAGATCATAACGGTCGCATCTGGGTCCTAGAAGGAGTTAACTACAGAAGAAAGCAAGAACGCCGTCCAGAAGGTGACCGTATCATGATCCTCGAAGACACAAATGGTGACGGAAAAGCCGACAGTTCAAAGGTTTTCCTCCAAGACCCAGATCTAGACTGCCCACTCGGCATCGGGGTATTTGATAACCAAATCGTCGTCTCACAGCCTCCAAATCTCATCGTCTATACAGATGTAAACCGCGACCTGAAATTTGACCCTAAAGTAGACAAAAGAGAAGTTCTCCTCACCGGCTTCAACGCCCGCCAGCATGACCACTCACTCCACTCCCTCACCGCAGGCCCTGACGGAAAATGGTATTTCAACAACGGCAACTGTGGTGGAGTCTTCACTGACAAATCAGGAAAAACATTTAATATGAACGGCGTCTACAAAGGCGGCGGCGGGCAATGGTATGTAAATAACAACCTAGGCGGTGCTAAAAGCAGCGACGGTCACGTCTGGACCGCTGGCTTCACGGTAAGAATGAATCCAGATGGAACCGAAGCAGAGATCGTCGGTCACGGATACAGAAACTCCTACGAGCAAGCAGTAAACTCGCTCGGTGAAATGTTCCAGAATGATAACGATGACGTCGGAAGTTGCAGAAATTCTTACATCCTAGAATTTGGCAGTGCAGGATTCTTCACCCGTGACGGAAAGCGCATGTGGAAAAGCGTCCGCCGCACTGGACAAGCCACTGGAAGCGCACACTGGAGACAAAAAGACCCCGGTACATTCGACGCAGGAGACATCTACGGACATGGCTCACCCACAGGTGTAGCATACTATGAGAACGGCGCGCTCGGTGAACAATGGCAAGGCACCTACCTCGCCTGTGAAGCCACTAGAAATACTATCTTTGGATACCATCCTAAGCAACAAGGAGCTGGCTACGAGATGAATAGATTTAACTTCACCACCACTAACCTAACCGGTAAATATGTAGGCGGAGACTTCACCAAGAAGCTAAAAAACCAATCAGATGCAGAAATAGCTCTGCTATTCCGCCCATCAGACGTCATGGTAGGAACCGATGGTGCCATCTACTTCACAGATTGGTTTGATGGCAGAGTCGGTGGTCACAGCACCATGGACGAAAGCTGCTCAGGCACCATCTACCGCATCGCGCCAAAGGGATTTAAACCTAAAAAATCTGCGCCTAACCTCGACACAATCAAAGGACAGATTGCCTTACTAAGTAGCCCAGCGGTAAACGTCAGACACCTCGGCTTCCGCAAGCTAAAGGAGAACAAGCCCGGTACATTTACAGCAGTAGCAAAACTGATCAGCCACCCAAATAAATACATAGGAGCAAGAGCTATCTGGCTACTGCCTTACCTCGGTGATGATGGCATAAATCTTTGCGAATCATTACTTTCTGACTCAGACTCAAACATCCGTTTAGTGGCATTCAGAGCACTCAGAAGAACGGGTAAAAGCATTCTACCATACGCTAAGGAGCTCATGAACGATAGTAGTGCCGCCGTCCGCCGCGACGTAGCACTTTCACTCCGCAACCTCAGTGCAGATGAAACTAAGGATATTTTCATCGCCCTAGCTAGTGATAAAAGCTGTGATCCAAATGACAAAAACTACGTAGAGTCCATTGGCCTCGGAGCAGCGAATAAAGAGCAAGCAATCTGGACCGCAATCCGAGACAGCATCGCTTCCAAGAACCCAGTAGAATGGTCAGACGCATTTGCCCAGATCACTTGGAGACTCTGGAGTCCAGCGGCAGTGCCTGCACTCAAGCAACGTGCTATGAGTAAAAAGCTTACTGTCCAACAGCGTGAGTTCGCCATTGAGTCCATCGCATTCATCAACCACGCTACGGCAGCAGACGCCCTCTTTGAGATTGCCGCTAAAACTGATGCAGCGCTCAAAACCGCTGCATCCACCTGGCTATTCAAAAATGGAGCAGGTGAATGGAGCCAAATGGATATCAAAAAACGCCTCGCAGATACTGGCATCTATGATCCAGAGAAGATTGTGGTCAGTGGCATCACCGTGCCAGAAGACAAGCCATCAGACGCTAACAGCAAAGAACGCGTCATTAGAGTCCTCGCACTCAGAGGAGATGCAAGCAAAGGCGAGCAAACCATCATGCGCTGCGTCATGTGTCACCAAGTCAATGGAGCAGGACCAGAATACGGACCACCACTCCAAGGCTGGGGACAAAGCCAATCACGTGAAGCCATTGCCACCAGCATCATCATGCCGTCAGCAGACATCGCACACGGATTCAGAGGTAGCCAAGTAATTCTCAATGATGGCAAGGAAGTACATGGACTGCTTCAACCAGGCGACCCCTACATCGTAGCCTCCACAGGCGGCATGGTTCAGCTAATCCCTAAGAGCAAGGTCAAGAAAGTGAACAGAATGCGCAGATCACTCATGCTAAGCGCTGGTCAGCTAGGCCTAAACGACCAAGAAATAGCAGACATCATCGCCTACATGAAACAATGGGGACTAGATAAATAATTCTCGTTTCTTACTAACAAATTCTCAACCCAAGGTTCATCGAGCCTTGGGTTTTTTGTCGCCTAAATTCGACCCAACCTAACGGGGTTATGAAAGACAGCCCAAGGTTGGCACAACCCTGGGACTAATCAAAGAGAATGACAACCCCATCGGGGTTGCGTAATTCACTCATCTACCTTAGTAAAATCTTTATAGCTTTCGCGGATAGAATAATAAAGATCGCCCACTTTCAACACCCCGCTCAGTTCTTTTTTTAATTTTGGAGAAAACTCTGATCGATTGATAGTAAACAGAAAGCTACCATTTTTTTGTATTATGAAACGCTGCTCCTCGTCAGATGAGATTTGCCCATCATCAGAGAAAATATACTCAGGAGTAATTCCCCCCTTTCCCTTCAGGCTAGCTTTCATCGTTAGCCGAAATTGAATCACCGCCGCGTCTTGCTTTGAGAGCATCACCACATCCCACGGACAATCATTCATAGGCAATTGCTTTCGCGCCTCATTAAAAACAGCAGCATTTTTCGTATCGACCACGGATTTTTCACTTACTGGCAAGGTGATGGTGAGATCTTTAAATCCAGGGAAACAATCATCCGCACAGCACATCCATGACAGACTTGCCGTCAACTTTACCTGTTTAAGTGATAATTTCTCAGGTGCTTGGATCTGCACCATCAAGGTAACATCGCGCTCATACCCATGGCACGGATGACCAGCCATCGAGCTCAGCTCCGGATATGGCCACTGGATAGGCTCTACGGTGAATCCCACTGGCAGCTTCCACTTTATGTCGGTAGCCATCCCCACAATACCCGGATTCCTCCAGTAGCTATGAAATCCTTTCTCATGCTTGATTCGCACACCCAAAATGAATTTAGATCCCGCAGAAATAGAGCTCTGTTCACTGATCATCATAAGATCAAGCCCTTTACTCCTCTTTGCTTCAACCGTAACACTAGTGCACAAAAATAGCACCTGGATGATAACACCTAGCATAATCTTTCTCACTCCCTTCATAAGTACCATTCACTAGAGAAATTGCCCCCCCGACAACCATAATCCTGACATATATTTCACTCCTTGACTAAGCTGGATAATGCACCTACTATGCCTTAACGACAGGGGTGCCAATTAATTGGCTGAGATTCTACAAGAAATAGAAGACTCTTCGAACCTGACTCGGTTAACACCGGCGTAGGGAGTCGAAATTTCCATCCAAGGAATCAACAGATTTTATCGAGTTAGAGAATTTTCTAACAAATCAGAAATCAATGCCTGTCAGTAATCACCCGACAGGCATTTTTTATGCCCAAAAATTCAATCTAACCAAACACAGCCCCACTAAGGCAGGGCTCGATCGCCGAGCGAGCCACGAGCAAAGCGAGTCAAAGAATCCGCAACAAAGAATCCGAACTTAAAACATAACACTTAAAACTTAAAACTATATTATGACTCCATCACCAGATCAAATTTCCGATAATTCCAATAACGGAATCACACCTGAAAATTCAGTTCAACGACAAGACTACACCGGCAACTTCGTAGAAGACATCGACAACAGCGAGGAGCTCGCCGCCATGGAGAAAGACCCGACCATTTTCCCTAACTCCACTCGCGTCTATGTAGAAGGCAAGATCCACCCGCACATTCGTGTCCCGATGCGTGAGGTCCGCCTTTCAGATACTGAGCACCCTGCCAGCGGAGCATTTCCTCAAGGTAGAATAGAAGAAAACCCCCCGATCCGTATCTATGACTGTGCAGGTCCATGGGGCGATCCTGAATTTAAAGGCAGCGTCACCGAAGGCCTACCAG
>JBLHQF010000180.1:0-5911 GCA_047624885.1 Cryomorphaceae bacterium
TCCCACTGGAACTGGACACCAAAATATCCGTAACTTCATGAACCATGGCTTTGATGGACTCGCCATAAACGGAACCGCTCTAAGCGAAAAAGGAGTCTAACGCCCACTCATTATTTCTACTAGGTGGCTTGGGTTGATGGATTTTTTTACCACTAATCTGCACGAATTTTCACGAATACCTCTTGCTGACTACTCTCTACTCTCTACTTTTCTACTGCCCCGGTTGATGTTGCGTATAACGGCGTTGCCGCACGCGATTAACCGAGTGCAGCGGAGCTGTTATACACGGGGTTGATGGATTTTTTTGAACCACACTGTAATACTTCATTCACTCTCGGAGGAGAGAGTGAGACACAGCAGAGACTGAGTGGAACGAAGTCAAAAAGGCACTGAATTACACGGAACCGGGTTGATCTCCCCTTCTCTTACGTGCCTGAAGCCCCCCCTATCTCCACCTCGCATAATGCTCTCGACCACATCACTCAAAAAGCAAATTCCTAGCAGTAACGGCATCAACCCGAACGAAAAAAGAGCCACCCTTGAAAGGATAGCTCTTTAAAATTGATTCGTTTAGACACTAGCTGCGACGACCAATTGTCAGAGCTAGTCCACCGAGGCCAAGAACGGCGGTGGAGGGAAGGCTCTGTCGGGTGGGGCTCTAGAATAGGTTTACAGTGGCGAGGGGGCAGTGATCCTTCCTGCTGGAAATCAGCGGTACATGCGGCGGTAGCCGTGACCGTAGTAGCTGGGGCCGTAAGCGCCATACCAATTCATGGCCATATCGCGTTCCATTTGCGCGGCTTGGTATTCTGTTTGGGCGATGTCCTGTTGAATGGAGAGATGCTTGAAGCGTTCGTAATTTGATTCGTCTCCAAGATAGGCGAGACCGCTTTTCTCATCCTTGTAGGCATAGAAGGTTTTGTCTCCTGCCGTGACGCGGTGGACTTTGTAGGAGGGCGCGTTGGCGTAGAGTTCCTTTTCCTTCTCGGTTTGGGGCGCGCGTTCCCGGAAACCCGAGGCCGTGAGGAGGTTCTTGGTGTTGGATGAACCCATGCTGGCGCAGCCAATGAGGTAGAGGGATGGGAGGGCGACGAGGAGGAGGAAGCGGAGTGGTTTAATCATTTTCTTAGTTAGGTTGACTGCTAGGATTGTTCTCTTTTGGGTGGAGCGTATGAGATCACCTTTGTGAGGGGGTAAATGTAGTAGGTTATCATTGTACTCTTTCATTATCATTAGTGTCGATCATTAAATTGTAACACGAAAGGACATATTTAAAGATCAGACCTTCAGAAGAACGCGATGCCTTCAGCTTCGGCGGACTAACACACGGCGGACTAACACACGGCGGACTAACGCACGGCCTGGACTGCATCGCCATGCTCGTCCGTGGTTGTGACTCCACCCGTGAAGTCATAGCATTACCTGAGAACAACCGTGGCTCAGACCTCATGTCCGCTTCACAAGCAGAAGTCTACTTCAAGGAGCTCCGCAAGGTCTACATCAAGTCCAGCAAGAAGCAGTACAAGCCAGCGGCAGAGGCGGCCCCAGCTGCTCCTAAAGCATAGTAATAAATCACATTCTAACAAAAAGTTCATTAGGCTTCGTCCTGATGCGCTTCTATTAGTCTTCGTAGACAATGGTAAAAAAGCATCAATTGAAGGAGTTCTTGCCTACGTAAGCAGGAGTATGTGGAGTTTAATATTTTTTTTGAGCATTTTATTCGCAAGCTCCTCGATTAAAGCTGGATCGTGGGGCTGATCCGCAAAATCGGAGAATATATATATTTCATCAGCAAGGTTCTTTTCTAAGAGCAGCTCTATAGCTAAAGACAGATCGGCTCTATTAATGCTTTTTAGAAGGGCAGGGATATAACAGACTGGAAATCTACTAAGTATTTCGACTACAGGTAGATTGTTTTTTAACCTTCTAACATACTTCCCACCCTCTTCTTGCTGAAAAGTATAACTTATTTTTGATCCTGTTTGTTGAATATTCGCCCCTTCTACGCAAACAACTGCGGCACTTGAGTAATTCTCTTCTAACTCTTTTACTACTGTTAAAAGGGTACTGGTCGCTGAACCAGATACATCAAGAATCACCCCCAATCTTTTAGATGTTTTTCTTCCAAAAAACGATCCACTACCACCTCCCCCACCGCTACCTGATCCTCCACTGCCCCAGCCACCTCCTAGGTCGGATGCATATTAAAGGTCAGGCCTTTAGGATACCGTGTTCGTATTCGGCATACTCGCTGTTGCTCCAACAGAGTAGGGCGGCGTTGCCGGCTATTTGGGTAATTTGGTCGCTGGTGGTGGTGTTGTTGGTGTGAGAGGCGCAGAGCTTAAATGATCACTTTTTCAGATGATCATTTATTGCCGTAGTATCCAGTAAGATTTCTAGAATGGTCCCCTTCTCCTTCCTCTTCAGATGCTCATAGCCTTTAGGCGCAGTCTCCGCTGTGAGTATCTCATGGATGCGCTGAAAGGTTAGTTTCTTTATCACTTCTGGTAATGCTAGAAACGCTTCACTGTGGATCATGTAAGAGCAGCGATACTTAAATAGCCGACCATAAAGTCTAAATTTGCGTAAGTGCTTACCGGCTTTACTCAGCTTCGCCTGTGCAATAAATGCCTCTTCAAATTCATTGTTACCTTCTATTCCGAAGCCCTCTATTTTCGCCTCATTACAGAACAATAAACTTTCAACGACTTCTTCCGCTGAACGCTTCGCGATCCTCATCGATGAGCTGTTTTTCTCGTCGATAGAGCCTATCAGTCTGAGCGCATTTTCTAAATGGATAGATCGCTGATACTGCATCTTAGACTCTACTAGAATTGTGTGAATTTTACACTGGTGCTCTAGCACCAGCAGAGCTGCTATGTCACTAGTATCCTTGAGATAACGACTCACCTCGATTCTACCCTTCAGGCTATCCAGCTTTTCCAACTTAGATTCACCATTGAAATCATTCCCCATGTGCGAGATCCCGCTCCAATTCCCCGTCACATACCAACCGCCCCAGCGATGCTCTAATGGAGTCTCGTCGTCCACAAAATGGCTCGCCTGCTTGTTGTCCATCTCGCCCTGATCATCAGTCACCACAGAACGAGCAAACAAACCAGGCACACCTCTCGTCCTAGAACTCACATGGCAACTCAGACAGTCTTTCCTTCGCTTGACCTTGTATCCGAACTTAGGGTTAGAGCCGGCTTTGTCAGGGTTTGCTTTCTCAGGGTTGATCAAATAAAATACCAATCCCAACTTGGGGTCATGAGTGATCACCTCCACATCACCGCCTGGCACATAGCCTACATAAGTGGAGTCAGAGAAATAAAGCGCTCTCGGATAACGAGGAAAAATACGTTTCTTCTGCAGACTGGTCTTAGAATAAACCAGCAACTGAGATTCCTCGGGAACATTTAGTTCCTTCAGCACAGACTTAAGAAAGTCCAAGTCATTGTAGGCATTATCTTTGGGCTTAAATTGTTTTTTAGTCAGCTCACTGGCCGCGTTATTAGGGTTTGATTCACTATAATGAATAGGCCCTAATTCGAAAAAATCCACCGCATAGAGGCACACCCCAAAGCAGCTAAATACTCCAAGCAATAGAAGCCATTTGTATCTGAGCAAAAAACTATGTTTGATAATCCCCTCCATGTTTCGTCATTCTGAATTCATGCTCCCCTATAATTACTCCGAAACACCTGTTTATCATACAGAAATTAAGTGTTTCGATAAGATTTCTCCACTTTCTGACCAAAATAGATGTTAGACGAAGAAATCGCTATTTCTTATTCTCAGTAACACTGATCATCTACCCCGTATAAATTACCACTGGCCCCACATTCCCGCCGCCTTGGACGCTGCGAAGTTTGTTTACTGCTTTGATAATGCATTTTGCCGCTTGCTCTATTTCTTCCTTCGTAGTGAAGATGGAGAGTGAGATTCTTAGGCTGCTGTTGGCGCGTTCGTTGCTGAAACCCATCGCTTTTTGGACGTGTGAGGGTTGTTGCTTTCCGGTCATACAGGCCGAACCAGCGGAACAGGCCACTCCATATTCATCTAGTAGAATCAGCAATCCTGACGCCTCGCAGTCATCGAACGCTAGGTGCAAGGTATTGGCGGTGCGGTGTTCCACAGCGCCGTTGATCTGCACGCCATCTAAATTTTCTAATAAAATCGATTCTAAGCTATTTCTTAACTCCGCGATCCCTGAGTGACCATCAGCGCTAAGCTTATTAAGCATAATCTCAGCTGCCTTCCCCATTCCAATGATCGACGCCACATTTTCAGTCCCACTGCGCACCCCATGCTCCTGGCCTCCTCCTCTAAACATCGGGTCAAATCTTAGTCCACTCTTAATATAAAGCGCGCCCACTCCTTTTGGAGCGTGAAATTTATGACCAGAGACCGACAAGAAATCCACTGGCACCTCACGCACATTCACGGGAGTCTTACCCACTGCCTGGATGGCATCAGTATGGAAGGGAACCTTCACCGCCTTGGCGATGGCACAGGCTTCCTCGATGGGCTGAATGATTCCAGTCTCGTTATTCGCCCACATAACGGTCGCGAACGCTACGCTTTCCTTAGAAACAGCTTTTTCCCATGCAGCTAAATCTAGCCTCCCACCAGCATCCACCCCTACTTTATCGATGATGAACCCCTTTTCAGCGAGGTGCTCGCAAACCCGCAGGATAGCGCTATGCTCTATCTCACTAGTCACGATCCTACGGTTTTCACCACACATTCCAGAGAGCGAGTAAAGTACCGCATTGTTCGACTCAGTTCCGCAACCGGTAAAGTAAATATCTCTTGAATCCGCACCTATCAAGCTAGCCACCTGCTCACGCGCCGTCTCGATAGCCTGCTTCACCTGCTTGCCCGCACGGTAGCCGCTGGATGGATTGTAGCACTGATCTGTGAGATACGGCAGCATCGCCTCTAGCGCCTCTGGGTGCACCTGCGTCGTCGCATTACTGTCTAGGTAAATCATATCTGCACGCTAGCTGAATATCGGTACATGACAACCCAGCAAATTGAAACTTGTAAGTTTTTGAGGACATGCCAAATCATAGGAAACAAATTACTATTCATGGCTGAAACCAAAAAGGAAAAAAAGAAACCAGACAATTCTCTACTCGACATTGTGGTCAACGTGATCGCACCTGTCATGATACTCAGCTTCATGAGCAAAGAGGAAGGTAAACTCTGGCATTTGGGTCCCGTCGTGGCGATGAGTATTGCACTGGTCTTGCCACTTGCGTTTGGCATCTGGCACTTCATCAAGCACCAGAAACTCAACCTTTTTTCATGTGTAGGGCTCTTCGCAATACTGCTCACTGGTCTGATCACTCTCTATCTCTATTTTGATGAATCCGCCCGTCAGCATGTGGGGGTAATCTTCGGAATAAAAGAAGCCGTCCAGCCGCTCGTCATAGGATCACTGTTCGTCTTCACCCACAAGATGGCATCACCGCTGTTGAATACCTTTCTCTATAATGACGGACTATTCGATGTGAAGCGGATCAAGAAATCAGTGAAGGAGAAAGACAACGATACCGACTACCAATCGCTGCTCTGGAAATGCTCGCTGATCATGTTTGGATCATTCTGTGTCAGCGCCGTGGCTAACCTCGCGATGTCACTCTATTTCTTCAAGGGCCTCAGCCCTACCGTCGACAACTGGAAGGTAGAATACAATGAAATCGTCGGTAAGATCACTGGTTGGGGATTCCTCGTCATCGGTGCGCCATTCTTCTTCGTCATGGCATTCATCCTCTACTTCATGCTCAATGGATTGAAAAAAATTACTGGCCTTGAAACTGATGAAATTTTAGTGGGACGATAATTTTAACCGATCATTTCTACCGATGAAAATACCACCCAGCACCCTACTCGCTTTACTGAT
>JBLHQF010000181.1:0-5871 GCA_047624885.1 Cryomorphaceae bacterium
TTTTCAAGCACTAAAGAACAGGTCAGGGTAAAAAAAAATCTGCGGTAATCTGCGTAATCAGCGGCTAAAAAAAAGTTCATTTTGAGGTGTTTCCCCTAGCTTGATCGTCCTGCCGCCGAGAGAGAGAGTCACTTCACAGTTCGGCAGTTGTCTATTGAGTTTTTGGAAATGTGGATTTACTGACCTAGCTTTAGTTCTTTCTCAATGTCCTTCATATTTGGCATGTCCTTACCCTCTTTTGGCTTGCCTAATTTAAATCTCATTTTATTTCTCCCGGGATTTCCGATTTTAGGCTCTCCTAGAAAACCAGAGCCAGTATCAATATCGAGGTTTCCAATTCTATCACGCAGATCCTCCGGGACGCTCATTCTATCAGCCTCATTGTTATATGGGCCACGGTACTGAAGTTTTCCCTCCTTATCCAGAAGCTCTATTACCGTGCCGTCTTTTGTTTTCTCAAGAGTAAAACTACCATGTTTGTCTACGATTTTGATGCGGCTATTGAATACACCTTTAATTTTAAAACCCTTGTTCATTGCTGGATTAAGGCCCTTTGGCAGAAGATTAAGATCGAACCCTTCTAGCTTACCTAGACCTTGTTGAAGCTCCTGTAAGTCTAACCCTTCTAGATTTCCCTTGAAGAGCTTCATGAGTTTTTCTCGGTCTTCTTTAGGGAACTTGTTGAGGAATTCTGCAGGTAATCTTGGTTCTCCAAGTTTCGCTTGAGGTTGTTGATTGCGTTGCGGCATTTGTCCTGCGTCTGCTCTTTCTGCTCTTGGCACAGTTCTGGCTCCTAGCGATAGTTCTATTGTAGCGGCCTTGCCTTTAGAAATATAATTTAGCGTTACTTCATCTCCAGGTTTCTTGTCAGTTATAGCCGCTTGGAGATCCTCCAGTGAGGAAATGTCTTTGCCGGCGATGCTGGTGATGATGTCGTGCTTCCTTAGTCCAGAATTGAATGCAGGGCTGTTACCAGCAACTAATTCAAGCTGAATGCCGATTCCCTTAGCAAGGTTAAGGTGGGTAGCAAGCGTATCTGAAATAGGTTCGCCAAAGACTCCCAAGTAAGCTATTTTCTGAAAATTATCTTTGGCCATACGGAGAGCCTTCTCTACTTCTGTAACCTGAACAGCAGAGGGGGCTTTCTCTTTCGGATGCAAAGCTGGAGTAGGCCTCTCAATAGCGAACAATGGACTAGATAACGCTAGTGCAACGAGAGTGGAGTAGGTTGCTGATGGTCTGATAGGAGTGTTGGTTTTCATTTTTATGAAATGGCTGGTTTAATGTTAACTATGAGCTGCCGTTAATGTTCTATTGTTTTTTCTGAAACTTTCTAAATTTGTGTGATTGATACTAGTGAACAGGAACTGGAATTAAGACGTGCTCAACACATGGCTTATGTGTAATCACTGGGTTACCATCTTTATCTTGCGTGATGACTTTCTCCGTGTATTCAATGCGTAGTACCTTGAACGGAGCTTCGTTTTTACCAGCATAGGTGATGCCCTCGTTACTTGCGTGAGTGATATTTCTGCTCAGTTCTGGGGGTGTATTAGCAGCCACTCTATTCTCAACTGGGATTGCTGATGAGCTTTTCACCTCTCCGCCT
Source organism: Cryomorphaceae bacterium (assembly GCA_047624885.1). GTDB lineage: Bacteria > Verrucomicrobiota > Verrucomicrobiia > Verrucomicrobiales > Akkermansiaceae > Rubritalea. The sequence continues at coordinate 1,610 of JBLHQF010000181.1, forward strand.
ACAAATACTGCTTCTTGTGGGTTGCCAGTCATGAAGACCGCAGCCATGCTAGTCATCAGCGCGATCGCTGCTGCAGTTCCCCATAAGTGGAGATTACTCTTCCTTTGAGATGGGGCTGGAGTGGATTGATTGACATTGTTAAAGGGAACTATTTTCTCCTCCACTGGGAGGTTGGCCTCCCATGAGATCATTGCCTGTTCCATGCGATTAATCATGTCATTAGGCATCTGGTTAGGGCTAAGATCGGCGAGTTGAGCTTCTATCTCTCTGAGTTCTTTATCGAGTGTGTCGTTCATGACGGGTAGTTGTTGCGTTGTTAGATTGGTTGAAATTTTCTGTGACCTTCTTTTTAGATGTCTCCTGTCTGCTTAGCGGACGTGAGATGCTTCTTCAGGGCTTCAAGTCCATAGCGGTATCTAGAGGCTGCTGTGTTTTGTGAAATGTCTAGTTTTTTCCCGATCTCTGCAAATGTGAGTTCTCCCCATATTTTGAGGGTGATCACGGAAGCAAATTTCTCTGGTAAATTCTTCAATCCTTGTTCCAGATAAACGCGGGATTCATCATCCGCACCATTGCTATCGAACCAGGGATCGGCGAATCCGCCGTGCTGAATTATTTTGTCTTTTTCTGATTTTTCTTCACGCTTTCCACGTCTGTCCTCTTTCCTGCCGAGGTCTATCGCGCAGCGTCTGATACTAGTGTAGATGTAGGGTAGCCATGCCGCCTGTCCGCCATCAAATGTGCCATCAGCTTCTTTTTTAGCTAACTTTACGAGGGCGTCTTGGAGCACATCTTCTGCATCTGCGATAGATCTAGTCTGCTGGCGCGCAAACAGTAACAGCTTAGAGCCATGCTCATGGAGCCATGCCTTCCAGCTGATTCTCTCAGTGCTTATCGCGTTAGTGCTTGTTCTGCTCTGATCTGCATCAGAAGAACTCGCTGAGGCTGTGTTGCTTGCCATAGGTGGTAGATCTTCACTCATTAAGCGATTTTAGGTCTGATTTTTGTTTAAAAAAAAGGGAATTAATTACGATTGGCTAAAAAATTACCCGATTATCAATATTTAGCCAGTTTTAAAGCGAAAGCTCTAGCATCTTGGTTTCTCCATTCACGTTACTCTGCCAACAGTTTCCGGTTTCCACATGCAGGCACGTGAGCCACCCGCCGCGGCCAGGATCGGTATCGATGCAGATGGCATGTCCTAGGTTAGCCGGGACGTGAGACTTCTGCGCAGTGTGCCCACAGATCATCGTTTTGCCGGATTGATGCGGCAGGGGATTACCAAATTTCTTATGAATCAATGTGAACGGTACTTGCTCAGTCACCGGGACATCAGCTTCTAGATTAGCATGGACAAATAGATGGCTGTCAGTTTCGACGTAGGGTTTGCATGTCCGCAGAAAATCCCAATGGCTCTCTGGCACAGCATCGATCCCTCCCTCACCATAAGATTCGAGCGTTTCCGTGCCACCCCAGTGCGCCATCCAGTCCGCTATTTCTGAACCTCCAAAACGCGCGAGGAAGAATTTCTCCTCATGATTCCCCGATAGAAAAGTAACATCGAAATCCTCACTTAATTTAAGCCCAATGAGAAAATCGATCACGCCCTTAGTGTCTGGCCCGCGATCCACGTAGTCGCCCACAAAGATGATCCGGTCATCAGGTTGCGGATTGATCACTTCCCAAAGAAGCTTCAAGGGCTCCAAGCAACCATGAATATCCCCAATCGCTAAAGTTCGTCCAATGTTAGTCATGTAAAAGATCCTAAGACAGGGAATTCATTTTTTCAAGAGGGGATGCCACTTTACTTTGAATAACTCGGTGAGCATGCATAGTGCTGTTTAAGCACAGTAAATGGGTTGCACAGTTCGGTTTATTGGTTCTGCCTGATCACCCTCTGTTCTTTCAATTATTCAGCGAGTTTGTAACCTCCGAGCTAAGGTCTAGAATCCGATGGATTATTCCTTGTGCACGTCCAGTCCGATATAGTATATTGTTTTAATAATGAATTTAGGAATCTAATTATATTGGAGAGATAGGCCACGAAAACCCTAATCTTATTATCCTTTTAACCATGGCATAGCTCAAGATGAGCTTCCGCCATAGAATATCACTAAAATTATGAAACGATTTATCCAATACACTGCAATGGTAGTTTTTTTCGGAGCTAGCTCCGTAAATCTACTAGCCCAAGTCCAAGCAGAGAAAGAAGCTAAAACGATTAGGAAACAATTAGTTCTACCTGTAATAGATAAGAAGGTTAAGCCCCCTAAAGGAGTTGATCTTAAACTCATGTCAGATGATGTTGAATATGGCTACACAGACAAAAAGCCAATTCGTGTAGGCAGTAAAGAAGAGCATGGAGGTCCTAAAGCTGAACAGCATTACCTGAATTTGTTATTAGACCCTGATGGGAAAAAGGTATCCTATAAGAGATTATTTAGCGGAGGAAATGACCCAGAAGGACACATGCTAGATTGTTACGAGCTTACTACTTCTGCTGGAAAGAAGGTAAAACTTTGGATCAGTATGTATCATCCTAAAAATAAGCCTCAAAAGCAGCTAGCACCAGTAGGATTCTACAAACTAAAAGTTAAGAAATAGCAGTAGCTGAAACCTACGGCGCAGAAGTCGTAAAGTTTTCACTCATCTATAACCACTGATCATCAGTCCACGCTCGCTTGTCCCTTCAAGAGTGGTCATGCTAAGACGTGAGGTGGGTTCTGATCTCACCAACAAAAAAGCGAAACAATTGTCGCATGAGGGTTTTAGAAATCTCCGTGCCACTGCAGGTAGATACTCGAAAAGTTAGTGCCACCAGAGACATCACCAAAGGCTGAAGAATTTCCATACATACCTGAACGGTGGTGGATGCCATAACCCAACCAAAGTTGGTCGAGCTTATCAGATTTAAAAACGTCTCCGAGATTGAGATCCAAAGTGAGGTCTATATAGTTGAGCAGCCTGCTCTCATCCGTGCCCTTTTCGGCTAACTCAGAGCTCTCATAATAAGTGAGCGAGTCAGCATAAGAAATACCCTCTGCTATACCGAGTCGCAACCTCCAGGGACTAGGGAATGTGTAGTAGCCTTTAAAAGCTAAAATCCACTCAGTCGAAGAATCCTGAACATCCGATGAGTAGTGGTAAGAACCGCCAAAGGTGATGTACATTTCGATAGGCAATCCAAAGAGACTATCCGCTAATGGGTGACCGTATACAATGGAAGTCACATTTACATCAGCACCTTTATCTGTCTCGTGCTCCCCCAAAATCATATTCTGAAAATCTGATGATGTGCCCCATCCCTGAGAAATGCGCCAATAGGGTTTTGCTTTAAGTCTGCTCTTCTCCCCGCGGTCTCCTCCTCCATAAATACCGAGTCCTAGGTAGAATTCATAGGCAAATTCGCCTTCAACAGCACGACTATTTGAAGCCTCAGAACCAAGCCAACTGCCCTCGATACGTCCTTCTAGGTAGAGATTACTAGTTAAGGGGCGACGCGCTTTGATTCGAGCACTCGCTTCTATTCCTTCACTGAGATTGTAGCTGTCCACTCCATAGTAGTGGGAGTTATAGTCAGATCCTGTGAAGCGAAGTTCTAGCTCTGGGAAAAACCTCCAATTATAGCCGCGGTAGTCACCAGCCCAGCGAGCTGCGGAGTGGAACCTCCCTTGTGGGTCGCTGAGAACATCAAATTGTAACTGGGATTGCTCATCGATTTTCCAGAAAGCCTGCAGCCCCATGTCCAAGGTATTGCCATTCACTTGGTCGATGTATTCCTCCGGTATATCCGTGAATCTATGACGCGCCAAAGCATTGAATCCGTAGTTATCTCCCTCCCAAAGTCTTATGCCACCATGGTCACCACGGAGGAAAAAGCGCTCACCTTCGAAGTAGAACAATGGGAAGAGATCTGATGTCGTCTTATCGTCAGATGCGTAAGGTACGTTAGCTGTGCGCATGGCCATTGCCACTCGCCATTCAGGAAATAAATCTTCGCCAATCGAAAACTCAACAGGAGTCTTGGATGTGTCCTCTGGGCCTGCTGGCAAGTCACCAGCAAACAGAATACCGGAACAAAAAAAGTGTAGGAGTGTAATTGTTGTTTTATTCACGTTGGGATTGCTAGAGAGGTCTTCACTGATAGTCAACGGCTAGTTAACTCCAAGGATCAATTAACTTGCTCATCATTTACCGCTAGGAATTTGCTTTTTTAGTGAGATGATCGAGAGAATTATGCGAGGAGGAAATAGGGGGGGGGA
>JBLHQF010000182.1:0-5813 GCA_047624885.1 Cryomorphaceae bacterium
ATCCTGCTATAGTGAAAAGCAGGAAGACTAGCTTGACCGATCCCTTAAGAAAGCCGAGTAGAGTAAGTGATGCGATGACGGCAGTGATGATGCCACTGGTGCCTAGTTCATTGAGATTAAGTTCGCTGAGGATGGTCATTTTCTGAGGAGTCGATTGAAATATGGAGGGCGTGAACTGGAAGCTTAGTCAATGCCCTGATTTATACAACTCCAATAACGATGGCTATTTTATTGATTTGGTGACTTTTTTGATTGGTACCAGAGAGAAGTTCCAGATAGGATGATCTGGATGATACGTTTTCTGGCATACGGACTTTTCTGCTTCTTGGTTTTTCTACCAGAGCAAGGCTGGGGACAACAGGTGCGAGTCCAGCTGGCAGATGGGTTTGATTTCCCTGTGGGAAAGCCGAATGCCAAGAACTATTATAAAGCACGGGGGATGCGGCTGCGAAGTCCAGTGCACTTTGGCGAAGACTGGAATGGTACTGGCGGCGGCGATAGTGACCTGCATGACCCCATCTACGCTTGCGCAAATGGAGTGGTCACATTTGCCTACGATATCCGTGGCGGCTGGGGCCGTGTGATCATCCTACGGCATGCTTACCGAGATCCTAAAACGGGGAAAATAAAGTATCTGGATTCACTCTACGGTCATAACCGTAAGATGTTGGTGAAGAAAGGTGACCTTGTGCTGCGCGGGCAACAGATCGCCACGATGGGCAATAATAGAGGGATGTACCCTGCACATTTGCATTTCGAGATGCGCCATAATATCAAAGTGGGAATGTACCGCACGAGTGTGAGTAAAACGCTCACTAACTGGGCAGACCCAACGGCATTTATCAAGAAGTATAGAAAGCTGAAAAAAGAGTGGCGGAAACAAGCAGTGCCAACTGGAACATACAAGGTTTACAAAGGCTTCTCTGGGCTGTAGAACGCGGCCAGAAATTATGTCCAGGAAGAAAAAAAAATCGACTTTGATGCTGGTGCTCACTCTCGTGGTGGCAGCTGCGGCATGGCACATTAAGAATCCCAGTTTAATAAACGATCTCACTAGCGGCAAAACAAGCCCAGTGATTGTGGCTGGGCTAAGTGAAGTCAAATTTGAATCTAAGGAGTTCGACATTTTAGAAAATAGCAGTCTGGTGAATCACCGGCATAATGACGGGGACAGCTTTCATGTAAAACACGGCAGGAAAGAAACTGAGTTTAGATTGTATTTCGTAGATGCAGCTGAGAGCTCAGAGAAAGAATACAGAGGCGGAAATAATAACCATAAGAGGATCCGTGAACAAGGTGAATACTTCGGTGGACTAAATATGACGGCGACTACTGACCTGGGTAAAATGGCTAAATCATTCGTGATTAATTTACTTTCAAAGCAAAATTTCACAGTAGTTACGAAGTGGGAAGACGTCTATACGCCTGAGCGAAAATACTGCTACATAATACTCAAATGGGAAGGCAAAGATGTCTATCTACATGAATTACTGGTGGCTAAGGGACTAGTGCGAATCAAGACCCGAGGGGCAGCTCTGCCTGATAATACAAGTTTCTATGATCAGAAAGAGAAGCTGAAGAAGATGGAACAAAAAGCAAAAACTACTAGGCTCGGAGCCTGGGGGATTTAGAATTTAACTTGATAAAATTATGCTAGCAAAACGAATTATTCCTTGTCTTGATGTGACCAATGGCAGGGTGGTGAAGGGGACGAACTTTGTGGATCTGCGCGATGCCGGCGACCCAGTGGAGAGCGCTATTGCCTACAATGAGCAGGAGGCTGATGAACTGGTATTTTTAGACATCACAGCTTCTAGCGACGGTAGAGAAACGATGGTGGATGTGGTGCGCCGCACCGCCGAGAAATGCTTCATCCCGCTCACTGTCGGTGGCGGCATACGCACCGTGGAGGACATGCGCAAGATGCTTCTAGCGGGTGCCGATAAGGTGGGAATAAACACTGCGGCGGTGGTGAATCCAAAGGTGATCGATGCGGGTGCGAAGGCATTTGGTGATCAATGCATCGTGGTCGCCATCGATGCCAAACGTGATGGTAACGGCAAGTGGGGAGTCTATACTCACGGTGGCAGAAAACCAGTGGGCCTAGATGCCGTGGAGTGGGCTACAGAAGTTTATAATAGAGGAGCTGGTGAAATTTTACTCACCAGCATGGACTCAGATGGCACAAAGAATGGATACGACATCGAGCTGACAGCAGCGGTAAGCGAGGCTGTAGGCATTCCCGTCATCGCAAGCGGCGGAGCTGGGACCTTACAACACATGGTGGACGTGCTAGAGCAGGGAAAAGCAGACGCTGTTCTAGCTGCGAGTATTTTCCATTTTGGACAACATTCTGTGCGCGAGGCCAAAGAGTATTTTGCTGAGAATGGTATCCCTGTCCGCCCAATGTTTACCCACTAACTTTCAATCCACATCAGGTAATTGATAAAAGCATTGATTTTCTGAGAACTAGATAAATAATCACACCACACTTATGGCTGAAGAACAAAAATATTTATACCACTGCGACCGCTGTGGTGAGTTGTTTAAATCTAAACAACTCGCTCAAGAAGACATAAGATGTGCCAAATGTGGTGAGCATCCAGCGAGATCAAAATTTGCAGCTGTGGCTGAAATGCCAGTATTAGACAAGCATGATAAAAAGAGCAAACATAGTAGAACCGGAATGGATGACGCTGACATCTTCTCGATGAAGAAGAAGCAAAAACGTAAACAATGGGTACTGATCTGCCTTATATGGGTCGCAGGCCTGGTGGTGATCGCGCTAATGGCTAACAGAATGAACAACAAAGCGAAGGCCGCATCCAAAAGTAGCGTAGAGCTAGATGAGGCGGACAAAGCATACGTAGCGAGGAAAGACGAAGCTCTTCAGAAATGCGCCAAACGGTTTATTTCATTCGCAACTGAAACCGTGTCCCACTCAAAATCATCCCATATACTAAACGGAAGTGAATTAGTATTAGATATTAATCGCTACTACAGCGGTAACCTAATGAAAAACGATCTCGCAGCATCTAGGATCATTAGATTTGACCTCATTGAAAGTGGCGAACAGCCCAAAGTAGTATTACTATACAAATACCAGCCTAAGGCAGGTCAGACAGCTGAGGCATACGTATTTGAAGTTCTATTCTGGAAAAAGGGTGAAGATTGGTTTATTGACTGGCCTCATTTCGTGAGATTAGGAGATATGAGCTGGTTCAGATTTGGTGAGAACAAGAAAATAAACTCTCCCAAAAGGTTCAAACTCTACGCTAGAGAACTCAGTGCCGAGTCACTAGCTCTCGGTGGATATGAAGAATACAAATTCTCTGAAGCCTACAATAATAGCATCATGCCCAACCAGCTTTCTAAATCTGTCTTCGTCAAAAAACAAACCTCTCTAAAAACCAAGCTCAACAGCAAGTTCAAAGAACAAGAAGAACTCAGAAAGAAGAAAGTAAAGAGCAACAATCTCATAGGAGTTTTTGATCCACCTAAGACTATCAGGTTAGGTGTGACAGTTGATTTCAATGAAATCGAAGGTGAAACAGTGATGGTGCTTAAGGAAATCCACGAATTAGACTGGGAGACCCCGCCTTCAAAGAAAAATTAAGCAGAAATAGCATTCTGCATCAATGCTGTATCTGGATGTTTACCAGTCCAGATTTCAAATGAAATAGCTCCCTGGTGAATTAACATTGATAGCCCGTTCGCTACCGCCGCGCCACGATCGCTAGCAGATGCTAACAGACTAGTGAGCGGAGGGTTATAAATAGCGTCATAAACCTTGTGCTGAGCTGTTAGGCAATGCGCTGGAATCGGTAAGCCGTCATCTGGCTTCATGCCCATTGAGGTAGCATTAATGATGATTTGCACATCTCCTGCTATTGCTTCTAACTCGGCAGAACTATTTCCAAGTAAATGAACTCGCGTCTGTGTTAGCTGCAGATTCTCTGCCATCTTTTCTAGCTTACTTACCGTTCTATTCGATAGATATAAATTAGCGCATCCCTCTCTATTTAGCTGAGTAGAGATAGCCTTACCAGCTCCCCCGCCCGCTCCTAGCACCAAAACATTTGCACCTCTCACAGTGAGCCCAAAGTCCTCTTCAAGCGCCTTGATCAAGCCTGGCCCATCGGTGTTATCTCCGATGATTTTCCCGTCTTTAAAATGGATCGTGTTGGCGACACCCAATGCCTTTACCGAAGCAGATAACTCATCACAGCACTCCATCGCCTCCAGCTTATGAGGAATAGTGACATTACAACCAATAAAGCCTAGACTTTGCATTAGCTCAAATGACTCAGTCACATTTCCTGGCTCTATTTCTAACCGGATATAGGTCGCATCTATCCCTAATCCATTCAGCGCTGCCTGGTGCATCTGTGGAGATGCGGAGTGCGAAACAGGATAACCCAAAACTGCCAACTTCGCGTTAACAGGCAGAGTATTCTCTCTCAGATCATCGATAGTATAAACGTGCTTCATGATAGTTCAGTCACTGCTCTTCGCACTCTGCGGATTGATTCTTCTTGTCCTAAAATATTGAGGATTTCACCCAGATCTGGCCCACCAGTCATCCCGCTAAGCGCGACCCTTGTGGGGAACATCAACTGACCCGGCTTGGCGCCATTTTCTTTAGCCGTCGTTCCTATGCTTGCCTTGGCTTCATCCCATTCTGTTAGAGCGGTAAATGCTTCAGATAATTTCTCTAATAGAACTACTGCCTGCGCGTTATTTTTCACCTTCGTGATCGCTTCCGCATCAAATGGATAATCTGCATCCGTGAAGAAAGAAATCATCGCTGGCACCTCGCTCAGCAGCTTCACCTTTTCCTGGATAGACACCACGATCTGCGGGTAATTTCCACCCACGGGGACACCTGCCGTCTCGACATAAGGAGCCGCCGCATGTGCAAAATCCTCACCACTCATCGCCAGTATATGCTGCTGATTTACCCATGCGCATTTCTCGATATCAAATTTCGCAGGCGCACGGTTCACCGCATCGAGATCAAATTTCCCCACCAGTTCCGCTACCGAAAATATCTCCTGTTCACCCTTAGGGGACCACCCCAGAAGTGCTATGAAATTATCCACCGCAGCAGATAAATAGCCCTGAATAGCATACTCCCCCACTGCCGCTCCCTGATCGCGTTTAGACATTTTAGATCCATCCTGATTCAGAATCAGTGGAATATGAGCATAATGCGGAGGCTCCACACCCAAGGCATCAAATAACTGCAAATGCTTCGGAGTATTCATCAAATGATCCTCCCCACGGATCACATGCGTCATCTTCATTTCGATATCATCTACCACATTCACAAAGTGAAACACAAACTTCCCATTAGACCGCTTCACCACCATATCAGGATTGATCGACTCATCGGTATAGTCGATCGTTACCTCGCCACAGACCAGATCATGCATCGTGATAGGCTTGCGCTCGAAACGGAATCTCCACGCCCCATCATCCTCATAGACGCGATCTGCATCCACCAGCTTCTGGAACCATTTTTCATAAATATCATGTCTCTCAGACTGATTATACGGCCCGAAATCCCCCCCCTCATCAGGCCCCTCATCAATATCCATCCCCATCCATTTCATCCCCTCAAAAATAGCAGCCCTGGCCTCATCCGTATTCCTCTCCTCATCCGTATCCTCCACCCGCAAAATAAACGTCCCACCATACCTGCGAGCGAACAGCCAATTAAATAAGGCAGTACGAGCACCACCAATATGTAAATAACCAGTGGGCGAAGGGGCGAAGCGCGTACGAACAGGTTTGGCAGGATTACTCATGAC
>JBLHQF010000183.1:0-5811 GCA_047624885.1 Cryomorphaceae bacterium
TTTACCGAACAAAGAAGCCTGGTCTTAAACCATGGAGCTTCGAAGGTCGCAGCTATTATATTAATGAGAGATTTCTGGCTACCAAAGACAGAACAATTCGGAACCTTTGCAAAAATAACGTGATCGTGACCTGTATACTTCTCGTTGGGAATGGACCGCAAGCCGAGATGAAACACCCCGCAGCTGAATCGCGAGGTGTCTATTCAATGCCTAACCTGACAACGGAAGAAGGAGCTCATCATTACCGGGCAGCTATCCATCTACTCTCTGAACGATTCTCTAAACCTGATGCACGCATTTCAAACTGGGTTATCCACAACGAAATTGATCAAGCCGGCACTTGGACTAATATGGGGGCGCAACCGTTGGCCCGTTACCTCGATACATACTCGCGCTCCGCTAGGATTGTCTTCCACACTTCGAGGCTCCATGATCCTCACACCCGGGTATTCATTTCGCTGACTCATCATTGGGCAAAACAGAGTGGAGCTGTTGGGACCTACCAGGTTAAGGGGTTAATTGATTTGTGGAGCGAAATATCAGCAGCCGAAGGCAAATTTAATTGGGGGGTCGCCTACCATCCCTATCCGCGGGACTTACGTAATCCGGATACCTGGGACGATAAAGATGTCACTTTCGATTTTGAAACTCCCTATATCACCCCTAAAAACATAGAAGTTTTACCTGCTTACCTCGGACTGGATCGACCGATTTTATTATCAGAGCAGGGCTTCAACAGCCCAACATTGAGCGAGGCCGACCAAAAGCGACAGGCAGCAGGTCTTATTTATATGTTTCGGAAACTCCGGAGTCTCCCGAGCATAGAGGCTTATCATTTGCATCGTTATCAGGACATGCCGGATCGTGAAGGAGGATTGAGGCTCGGTATTCTCGATGAAAATGGAAATCGTAAAATCGGTTGGTATACTTATGTGGCAATTGGAACCGAAAGTGAAGAGAAGTTTGCTGTTGAAGCTGATAAAATCCTTCCAGAATCCATCCCGGTAAAGAAAATTAAGGGCCGTAAATAGACTTGCATTGAGAAATGGGCTAGCAATGGGAAAGGCACTTTTGTCTGAATCTAGATGAATCTACCAATTGGCTTGCCTAGGGGGCTGATTCGATGATACTCGCGCCATGAACACCTATATCCAACTCGACAAAGCCAGTCTTCCCGATGGGAGCTTGCTCGCCCTATACAAGCAGGACGGGGAATTTATCCTGGAATACAACGACTTGGAGTTGATGAGCACAAACCTGACATGGTCTGAACAGATGCTCGCGGACTTGGGCTGTGTCGATCTTTTGGAAGGGGCGGCGACCCGGCCAGAGCACCCGCGGGTTCTTATTGGCGGGTTGGGCATGGGATTCACACTTAAACGGGTTCTGGAATTGGTGGGCTCGCCGGCCACTGTCGATGTTGCGGAATTGATGAGTCAGGTTATCGAATGGAACCGCACCTATCTAGTTGAGCACAATGGTCCTTTACTCGATGATCCGAGAACGAACGTTATTCTGGCTGATCTCTTCGACTGCCTCGGAGAAGGTGATATGTACGATGCGATCCTGATCGATATTGACGACACACCCGACGCGCTGATCACTGAGGACAATGTAAAGCTCTACACACCAAGTTTTCTGGCATTGCTGCGGGAATCGCTCAATCCTGGCGGCTGTCTGGCCTACTGGATGGCGGATCCATCGCCGAAACTCGAGATGGCGCTGAAGAAAGCCGGTTTCAATTTGACCGAGCATCCGGCGAAAGCCCATGAGGATTCAGCAGAGACCTGGCACCGGATCTACGTGGCCAGGCTGAGCTCGTAGTAGGATGGTTGTTGTTGTGAAGAAGGCGTAAAGGCGTGCTTTTATTTCACCTTAGAAGAGGTTTAGGCTTGAGAATGCCTTATTGCGAGTTAGTGTGCGCCAACAACTTTTAAAGACTATGGTATCACCAATCTCAGAACAGGCAGTTAGCCCAGAAGTTAGCCCAGAAAAAGCTGATCAATCAGACTTTGTCTATGACTCTAAAGTAGAGGGAAACATTATTTTCACCCGTGTAGATTCCGCGATCAATTGGATGCGCAAGAACTCGCTCTGGCCGATGCCTATGGGACTCGCGTGTTGTGCGATCGAGCTGATGGCTACCGCTTCTGCCCGGTTTGATATTTCACGGTTTGGCGCTGAGGTGATGCGGTTCTCACCACGTCAGGCAGATGTGATGATTGTTTCTGGCACTGTGACTTATAAGATGGCGCTCGCTGTGAAGCGAGTCTGGGATCAGATGCCTGAGCCGAAGTGGTGTATCGCCATGGGGGCATGTGCTTCATCTGGCGGGATGTATCGTAGTTACGCGACTTTGCAGGGGATTGATAGACTCATTCCAGTGGATGTTTATATTTCCGGTTGTCCACCACGTCCGGAGGCACTGATCGAGGGGCTGTTGAGGCTCCAAAGAGAGATCGATAAAGAGCAATCCACGAAGGCGCTCAAGGCTGAGCCTGAGGATGAAGTGGTGAAGGGACTAGCAATTTAAATAGATTTAATTAGAAGAAGTATCATGAGTGATTTAGTAACAAAAATTCAGAAACACTACGGTGAATATGTCATAAGCACCAAGGAATTCCGCGGTGAGCATACAGTAGTTATAAAGAAGCAGGCAGTCAAAGCGGTGATGCAGTATTGCCGTGACCACCTTGATCTGGTGATGCTGTTAGATATTTGCAGTGTGGATCACGAGTCCATTGACCCGCGGTTTGAGGTTGTTTATGAGCTCGCTACACTAGATGACTCGCATCACATCCGTATTAAGGTTCCAGTATCTGAAGACGAAGAGGTGGATACTGTTTCTCATATCTGGGCAACGGCTGATTGGCATGAACGCGAGATCTATGATATGATGGGGATCCGTTTCACAGATCATCCTAATCTCAAGCGTATTTTGATGTGGGAAGGCTATCCTTATCATCCATTGAGAAAAGAATTTCCGTTAGCTGGTAAGCCGACTGATATGCCAGATGTGGCCTTCACAGGAGTTGCTCCTATGGAAGGTGGCCCATTTGTAACCAGTTCGACAGCAACTGATACTATTTCAGCCGAGCCTCGTGCTAAAGGTGAGAGCTAGGCTAATAAATGCATTTTCATCCTAAGCACTTGTTGCTTACCCTCTGCTGATTTGGCGGATCAGCTAAAGGCAATCCATTGCGAGATGCTTTGATTTTTGTTGTGGTGATGAGCAGGCGTATAGAGTGAAAGAAGAGGTTCCTGTTAGATCGCTAATTATCTTTTTTAGGGACATCTTTAGGAGCCTTTAACATATATTGCATATAGTTCTTGGCAGAGTCCACATCCATTTCTAACTCAGGTCTCAAGCGAGTGAGTTGCGCTATATGGAGGATGGATGGATTATAAATGTCCGCACCCTTAGCCATGTTGCTCTGGATCACTTCGGTAGGGTCTAGTCTGTCGTGCTGTGTTAGTGATGGATAGCCGCTTAGAAATGGTGAGACTCCGTCTGACTCGCGCATTTCTAAATGCAGATGCGCCAGATACTTTCCATCTGCATTACCTACAGAACCAATAACATAACCTCTGGGGATCTGCTCCATGTAGGCAACGTGAGTGCTAAGCAGATGTGCATACATGCTGTGAATGATTTTCCCGTCAGGTGATCGGTGTGCGAGAATGATGCAGTTTCCCCAGCCAGGTCTAGGATTACCCACGTAGACAACCAGACCATTGGCGACTGCGAAGACAGGGTCTGCGAGGTCCGAGTTCTGTCCGCCTATTCCATTGATGTCGTCTCCACTGTGGTTACCGCCGCGCTTTCTGTTCAGTGAGTTAAATGGCTGGGCATTATAGGTATAGCCCCAAGTCTCAGTGCCCATGGCAGCCTCAAACTGCTCAGTGCGTGGGATAGCGGCGCGCTCCCAAGGACTGTGGAAATGAAAGCGAGGATCAAATTTCTGCCGAGGAGCATCGATGTCACTCTCGCCTGAATTTACCAATGGATAACCAAATGGAGCATCTGCTTCCTGCCAATTTCTAAAGTCCTGAACGCTTGGCTCAAAAGTCGGGGTCTCGCTAGTAAATAGAGCAAAGCCGACCAAGAAGAAAAGGATGACCGCAATCGCGGGCATTACCCTTGAAAAAATGAAGGGGAGCGATGATTTGTTTGACTGCTCTGTGTATTCAGAGTGGCTCATTGTGTCTATTTAAGAAACTGCGCCCATCATATCTAGCACTTTGTAAGCATAGATGCCTGCTGCGGCGACTAGCGCGATGATAAAGAGCTTGATTAAGAATTCGATTGTTTTGCGTGCCATCATAATAGTAAGAAAAATTAGTTGATTACTGGGCTTTTTGTAATGCTGAAACCTTAGAAGGTAAAGACAAAAAAGCCATGTTGCAGAACAGGGACTGTACACGGGGGGGACTATGCTAGTTGATTGCCTGCGGCGCTCCACAGAATGATCAGAATTCTTCAGAATTAACCAAATTAAGAATGATGGACTAGCTATTTTTCTGAAAGAATGGAAGGTTTAATCTTTTTTCCTGTTAAGCCTTTTATGAAATTCTGTAGAATTCTGCGAAATTGTGTTAATTCTGTATAAAAAATCCCTATTGTAGATTCCCTGTGTTGCTGAACAGCATGACTTGGAAAATGATTAAGAATGTTTCTCAGTTTAACTCAGGTTAGATTAGTTGTTAGCAACTGACTTACCGAGCTTCTTCTTGATCGCATAATACATCTTGCGGCAATGTGATGCGTGCTTGCGACCGCTGAGGAGTTTAGCGCTGCGTTCAAATGATCCCATCTGGATAATCTGGATCGTTACATTGCGTGTTCCCCAGTTGTTCATCGCACGTAGTGAAGGGTAGAAGAGGTCGATGGTGTTCGTGCCAGCAAGTGCTGAACCGTAGTCATCTACTACGTAGGTAACTCCGGGCTTCCCTACTACTTTAAATTTAGTTCCGAGTGGAAGTTTTGACCAGTCTGCTGCGGCACTGCGTGTTTTGCCGTATTTGAGAGTGGTTCCTGCTGCGTTTTTGCGTCCAGGAGCTCCTACTTCTTTCTCCATGTGTGAGTATGCTGTAGCTCTTAAGTAACGGGTTCTTGAGTCATCAGAATAAGTAGGCATTCCGTGTTTGTCAGTACCGATTCTTTTGCCAGTGTTTTCAGTAAGGTTTTCGTTCTTGGCGCCAGATGCTGTTGATGAGCCTGTTGATGCACAGCTTGTGATAGCCATGAGTCCGATGAGAATTAATCCAGTTTTTGTGAAATAGTGTTTCATGATTTATTGATTATTTTCATATGTAACTTATGGTCATTATGTTACATCTTTATGCTGAGCGTTCGCTCACAAACTTCTAAGTGGCTGACCATTAGAGCGCAACCCTTTTATGGGTATCAAATTTGGATTCATAAATGGTTAAGAATCGTGAATTGATGTAACTGTCTTATTTATAGTTGTTTAATTAATTTCGTCTAAGGTGAAATTAAGTGAAAGTTTTTTGATAAATCGACGTATAACCTCATTTAAGGTCTAAAATAAGTGAAGTAAATCGTGTTTTCATGTTCTATTTGAGTTAGTTTTAACAATTACTCCTGTTAGACTCTCAAATCTCTAAGAGGTCCTCCAGCTCTTTCGGTATAAGGCTGGCATCGGTGGCTTCTTGAGCAGCTATCCTCATCTGGAATTTTAGGGTGTCCATTGGTACTGGTGGGCGATAATCGCTGAGACATGCCTTGAGTGACCCTGTAGCATCTAATTCGGTAGTCTTATGGATCCGGAAAGTATGGACTGAGATAGC
>JBLHQF010000184.1:0-5769 GCA_047624885.1 Cryomorphaceae bacterium
AGAAGCATTCATGCCGTGATCAGCGTGAATAATGTAAGCTACATCAAGTGTCTTCACCGCAGCCTCACAAGGCTCTTCGCCAGTGATAAGGTAGAGGAAATGTGCTGCCTCTGAAAGATCTGTGCGAACTGGTGGTAGCGCTAGCCCCTGACGTGCAAGATGGTAGTAAGCCACGATCACGGGAGTCTTCGCCACGAGAGATAGAGCCACTTCATGGTTAACAGCCACATCCGGCTCACCCACTGATGCTCTATCATCGAATATTCCTAGCATAGAAACTGCTGTTCTCAGCACATCCATAGGAATAGCATCCTTTGGCAGGCTCTTGAGGAAATCAACCACTTGTTCAGGAAGCTCACGGTTGTTTCTAAGACTAGATTCTAGCCCAGCAAGCTCCTCAGCATTAGGTAGTTTGCCATTATGAAGTAGGTAGGTCACCTCTTCAAATGAACAATGTTCTACCAGATCATCGATGTCATAGCCGAGATACGATAGTTTACCTTCTTTACCCTCTACTTTAGAGAGAGCAGATTCGTTTGCGATGACGCCTTCTAGGCCTTTTGCATAGTCACTCATATTGATTTTTTGATTGGTTATTGATGTGTTAAATTTTCTGAACACTCATTAACCCCAAGTGAGGTTATGTGCAATGTTTCTCTCTAAGAAAAACCAGATACGCTGAAAGATGCAAGAGAATATCTCACTTTAACCACATTCAGAGTTGGCAGAGATCCCCCATCTCATGTAGATAACTCCCATGAGTATCATCCTATCCATCGAAACCAGCATCCCTGAGGCCTCCGTAGCACTCACCATCGATGGCGAAATCTCCGCTCACCAAGAGTTCGAAAGCCATAGACAACAAAACAAGCTCCTATTCCCCGCTCTAAAAGCCGTGCTTGCTGAACTGCCAGCAAACAAAACCCCAGACATCATCATCGTAGGCACTGGACCAGGTAGCTACAGCGGTTCGCGTATCTCTATCGCCGCCGCGCAGGGCCTCGCGATTGCATACAGTTGCCCAGTCGTTGGACTGTGCTCATTTTTAGGAACTCACACTATGTCGCAGCATACCACCGCCTACGCCATAGGAGATGCCAGACGCAATACCTATTTCATCGCAGAGATTCAACAGAATAGAACAGAGTTCAAACCCAGCGAACCAGAACTCCTATCGCTCGATGAATTCTGCGAAAAACTTACCTCTATCGACACCTCAGCCACACCACTTTTCAGTTTTGAAAAGGAACTACCGATACTCCACGTAGTAGACTATTTTGTGGATAAATCTCATGCCTCTAAGCTCACAAAAGTCTGGCTAGATCTCAGCCCAAAAACTCAGCAATCCCTGCTCGACGCTCCACCCCAACCAGCTTACCTCAGAGCACCATTCATCACTAAAGCCAAGCCAGGACACCCGCTCCTAAGGAAAAACAAGACCTAGCTGAAATACGTAAATATTTACACAAGTGGATAATCAAGAAGATATAAGAGATTTCATAAACCTAGAAAAAGCAATCCCGTCACTCGCTGGTGACGGCTGGAGGAGATCTGTCCGCGAATCGCTCGAAAAGCTACTAGGCATAACTGCGTGCCGCCGCTTAGTGACCGACGCCGCACGCGCCAAAACCCATGACGTCTTCGGCAGATCCCTGGAAATACTCGATATCTTGGTAGACTCAAAAGGTGTCCCAGAAACCATTCAATCTCTCCCGAAAAATAGCGGAGCCATCATCGTGGCGAACCACCCATTCGGCGGAGCAGACGCCATTGCCCTCTGCTCGCTCTGCGCGCAGTACCGGCCAGACGACAGCAAAATCCTGGCCAATTCCACTGTCTATAGTGCGCCAAAATTTCCCAACTACCTCCTCCCTCTCAAAATTCTCGGTGAGCCAAATGCAGCAAGACACAACCTCAAGACCCTCAAAACCGCCGCCGAACATGTGAAAAAAGGTGGGCTTCTCGGAGTCTTTCCCGCTGGAGGAGTCTCCAGATATCAGTCAGATCAGGGAGGAATAACCGACCCTCCATGGTCCGAGCACATCGCCCGCATAGCGCTTCGAGCTCAGGTGCCCGTTATCCCGGTAAAATTCTTTGGCAAAAATCCACTCTGGTATCAATTACTCGGCCGTATTCACCCGCTCCTCAGAGCCGCGCTGATTCCTAGGGCTTTACTTATCATGAAACATCAGACAATAAAGTGTCGTGCAGGCGCAGTCATTCATCATGAAGCTCTCGCCAACGCAGACAATCCGACATCTTTCCTAAGAAATTCAGTTTACAGCATTCCAGAATAATCAATCAACCAACTATCAATATGAGCCAACACAATTTAAACGACAAACTAACAGAAGACATGAAGACCGCCATGAAGGCGAAGGATAAAGTCACCCTCAACACCATCCGCAATCTCAGGTCTGCCGTCAAAAACGAAGCCATCGAGCAAGGCGGCGCTGACACCGTCCTCGATAACGCGCAGATCACCGTCGTCATCCGCAAGCAGATCAAGCAACGTCAGGACTCCATCACTCAATATGCAGATAACGGTCGCCCAGAACTAGCTGAGATCGAGCAAAGCGAGATCGACGTCCTAGAAAGATACCTCCCCACCCCACTCACAGCAGATGAGATAGTAGCCTTCGTGGCCGAAGCCATCGCCGAGACAGGCGCTAGTAGCAGAGCGGACATGGGCAAGGTCATGGGCATCATGCAAAAGAAAACCGATGGCAGAACCGACGGAAAAACAATTAGCCAAGCCGTGATGAAGGCACTAAGTTAGTGAGTAATCAATAAAACAGAAATAAAATACTAATTCTCCACCATGCTACGTATCACATTCATCGCAGGCTATGCCGTCTTACTAATGGGATTGATCGCCGTCGTCGCGGTCAAGGTAATAGCCCTTGGCCAGAATGCCTCCTGGGGTGAAAGCCCGCTGGTCGATCACTCACGCACCATCGAAGCCTTCCTCTTCGCCCCATCCAATAGCGCCTGGATCATCGCCGCCATCCTCGGCTTCATAGCCATCTGGATAGTGATGCTCAGAAAGATAGCAAAGACCTCCCCAGAATGGGAAAAGACCTGGGTGAAAACACTCACAGTTGGCTGCTCTATCATGATGTCATTCTTCTTCATCCTCGCAGTCATTGGGATGACCGCCCACTACTCCAGTGGACTCATTCAGGAAACAGCTGCCAAAATAGGTGGCATGATGAGCTCCCCCGTAATCATGGAACTCAGCTTCTTCTTCATCGGACTCATCCTCCTCCTAAGCTACAACATCTACAAACGAAAAGCCGAAGGCGATGACTTTGTAGAAATGGAGATAAAGGACGAGTGAAATTAAGGAACTCGCACATTATGTCTAAACAAGGGTATTATAGTTGGTTGGCAGGAATAGTTCTGGGATTCATATTCACAGGGGAAGCCACGCATGGTGCCGAGCCTCTTTCATTAGATCAGATGGAGGCGGGTGAGGTAGCTTTATCAAAGAGCGTGCCAGGGAAACACCCATTTTTTCACATCTGGCCCAGAGACGGCAAACGTGCTGACGACCCCCTGAAAGACCTGAAAGAGGTTTTCGGTAATCGCATCAAAAATGTTACCCGGCCAAGTATCATGGTGATGAAGCCTGAGAAGCCAAACGGCAAAGCCATCATTGTTTTCCCAGGCGGTGGATACGGACATCTTGCGGCGAGGAAAGAAGGAAGCCTTGTTGGCGACTGGTTAATAAAGCAGGGCATTACTGCTTTTGTAGTCAAGTATCGCGTGCCAAAACGAAAAGGCGTGAACGCCCCTCTTCAGGACGCCCAGAGAGCGATCCGCTTCATCCGAGGCAATGCAAAACGCTTTGGCATCAATCCCAAAATGGTCGGAGTGATGGGCTTCTCCGCAGGAGGACATCTCTGCGCAACCAGTATCCACCAGTTTGATACCACCTCTTATCCACCCATCGATGACTTGGACAAGCTCGACTGCAAACCTGACTTTGGCATTCTAATCTACCCGGCCTACCTTGGGAAAAATGGCACGGTTTCTGAGGAATTGCGTGAAGTCAAGGATACCAGCATCCCCATCTATGTTGCCATCTCTAAAAATGACCCTTACCTTATCGGTGTTGAGGCCTATATCCCCATCCTCAGGAGGGCCAGGGTCTCATATGAATATCACGTTTATGCCACCGGTAAACATGGGACGGGACTGGGAGGGTTTCCATGGATAAACACCTGCGAAGATTGGATTAGATCTCAAATCAGGCCGAAGACCGAACAAAAGGATAAACTCGACAACAAATAGCCGCGCGTTAACCTGAAAACATGCCACTCACATGGACATTCCCCCAGCTTTTAACCATCCTGCTAGTGGGGTTCATTTTTTTGGTGTTAGCATTTTCAAGATCCAACCCGAGGAGTGAGGCATTAGTCCCTATTCTAGCAGCACACTATCTCGTAATTAATACGATATGCTGGAACGCTTTCATGGCTACAGCAGTTTGGTTTGGTAATGAGAGTATTTTCCAGTTCACGATCTCCCCACTTCTTCCGGCAGTTTCTTTCTATCTTGGTGTCTTCACTATTCTAGCAGTTATCTCCACATGGATTTCGACAATCCGGAGGAGTAACCAATTATCGAGACGCCAGCTATGGGCGTTCTCGGCCTCATACCTCACCTTCACAGTTGGCCTCATTGTTACCACACATACTCCTATAGCCGTTCAGGCTTGGATCGATTCAATCAATACCTCAAATTAAAACTCAACCTAATTACCGATAAAATAGTAATAGCCGGCCCTTAGGGCATAGGAGCCGCAAAGTTCAAACACAACCATTAACCCAAAGTCCACGCTAGCTCTCCCGCCAGGGTCGGCCAAGCTAAGGTATCCTTCTAAAAAGAGACGATGAACGCTCAGATAACAAATGCACTAATTCGATGCACAAGAACAGATAGAGCGGCGCGTTCTGAGTTTGAACTAGTCCACCAAGACTTGGGTATTTGGGTTCGTGAGCTTCCAGAGAACCTTGATCGCATTATCGATGATCTTTCGGGGATTCAACAGCTACTCGAAAAATTAAAAATAGATAGCTCGGACTACACTCTTCATTTGACTGCTACGTTTGATGATAGCCACTCGATATCATTACCTATAGCATTGTCTACGTTAGCTAGCAGATGTGGTTTTACGATTGAATTAATCTCAAGTTCCTAGTAATAAAGACTACCAATCAAAATGCTTTTCTAAGAGACAACTTTAACCATTCACCAGAAGCCCACGTTCTCTCTCCCGTCAGCATTAGTGATGCTGGAACCTTCGTCAGGCAATGAAAATAAAACTCTACCACTCGATTTCCTATCTCCGTATAAATCCTTTTATAACGTTTATTTGCGTATGCATATGGGCCTCGATTCTCACGTCCGCCTGGGGCGCTCCACCTACACGAAATATTGTTTTTGCTGAAGCCGGTTCTCACAAACTGAAGCTCAACCTGTATTTACCTAAAGATGAGCTCAAACCACCTCTTGTGATTTTCATCCACGGCGGGGGGTGGATGAGTGGTTCTTATAAAAACAGCTCAACTGCCTGGCTGACCGACTACGGGTTTGCCGTAGCAAGCATCAGTTACAGGCTCAATAATAAAGCTGTCTCTCCCGCGCAGATACACGACTGTAAGGTTGCCGTATGTTGGCTTCGTAGTCATGCAATTGACTAAGGGCCGAGTGACTTCGCTCTTAGATCCCAGAATCATCCAGACAATACCGAGAAACCGAGAA
>JBLHQF010000185.1:0-5665 GCA_047624885.1 Cryomorphaceae bacterium
AAAAAATATTGGATTTACCCTCTTGCAAAAAAAAGCACAACAGCTTCTCTCCAACCCATCTCCAACCCATCTCCACTCCCCAATATCCCCCAAAAAGGCACCTCAGAAGGAGCGGAAGGAGCACGCTGCGCTCTGGACTGCAAGCACCTGCGCAGCCTCTCGGACTTATTTCACACACAAAAACGAATCGACTCATCAATAATTCAGGAGCAGAAGGCCTCTCCGCCATTAAAAAGAACCAGAAAAACTACTATAAATACGCAGAAAAACTTCTCGAAGATCGCGAAGTAGATCTCACAGGGGAGCTTGAACGGGGACACGGCAGATTTGATATACGCGACATCACGATAGCCGCTGAGGACACCGAAGCGAGACCCTTCCCCCACATAGCCCAGACCATCAAATGCACGCGCATTTACTGCTCAACGAAAGAAGGCAGCGAACCTGAAATGTCAGTTAGGCTCTTTGGCATCTCGATAGAGTATGGTGCTAAGAGTGCGGCACAAATAGGACATATCATCCGCGGTCACTGGAGTGTGGAAAACCTCAACCACTGGAAGCGAAACTCCACCTACTGGAGAGAAGATCGCGGACCCATAAGAAATGCCAAAGTCGCAAAAAATCCTGCCCTGATAAGAAATGCGTTGCTTGCTGTCATCCCGTTCGAGGAGCTTGACTCACTCAATGATGGCTTCGATTACTATCGCGAAAAATCATCACCATTGCAGCCCCTTACCCAGAATAACCCAGCCAGGCAAGCGCCCTGCTTGAATCCCCGATCGACCAAAAAAATAAGCCAGACGCTCCTCAAAGAATTTTATCTCTTCGAAGCGAATGACTCCCACTACCCTTAACAATAAATTTTACTGAGCTACTGCGTTCTCTCTTAATAGTATGCGCTTTACAGATGCTGCCACTTTACCCATCAAAGCCTCAGGGAATCCCATTTCCGTGCCAACCTTTCCTACATAGCAGGCTATTGCACCCACGAGGAAATCCACTCTTTTGCTCAGGACTTCAGCGCGGTGCTTTTGGCACATACAACGCTCAGCACATTGCATCACTTGCGTGGTGAGCTGACCCACCTCCTGAGTTGGTCCAGTAGAGGCACTCAGCAGAGGCTGCACGCTGGTGATGAACTCCTTACTCCAAGCTGCATATTCCTTGAACTCAATCTTAGCCGCTTTTGACTCTTTCACTAATTCAGCATAAGTCATAAGCTCCGTATCCACTAACTGGGTAATCACTTCGTCAACTGAATGAACTGAGCCTGAATTCCCCTTAGCCGCTAAATTAGCCAGCGACACAATACAGCTAAAGGCGAACCCATTTAGCTCATTTACAGTAAGTTCATCTTCTAATTTCATCTCATCTTCTTCCTCTTTTCTCCAGTTAGATAGCGGCACGATGGCATTTTGTGCTAATCCCCCTTCTGATTTAGCTTCATTCGCTAATTTCCGGCTAATCCCACGTGAGATCCCACCTAGATACCCACTCTTTACTCGGTTTGAATATGAGCTATTTAGGCTGAACCTATTGTTTTTCTGATTAGTATGGTAACGTTTTTTCATAGATAAGTTGTGTTAGTTCGTTCGAGTGAACAAAAATTACTTATATCCGCTAATTTACGCAAACTATTCTGTGAAATAATTTTTAAAACATTACAGAATATGACAAAAACAGGCTAATTTAATTAAAATTGATTATCATAAAAAACTAACTAATCTATCTATTTAACGATTCCATAAGCATCACAGAGCACCTAATCCGAACACCCAAAGAAAAACTTGCTAATTTTTAAAAAAATCGCTAATTTCATAACATGTCCGATACACACAACATCCGGAACCTCACTCATTCGCTAACGAATGCGCATGAAGACCTGAGCGTGGAACAGCTAGAACTCTACCAGGCATTCATCACAAAATCCTTAGAATTCAAGAAGGCCGAAGAGGCTCTTCTCTCTGCGATGGATAGCGAAGATGGCGGCGATCAGAAGACTTCTGAAACTCTGAGAACAATCCGCAGAGTTCTCGATGATCCGAGCTACCGCCTCTCCGGAAGCGAGAGCGTATTACTAGCCTGCCTCTATAAAGAGCTAGAAGGCGAAGAGTATGTGGAAACCAAACGTATCAACATTTATCTCCATAGTTACGACCGCAAGCCAGCAAACACCACCAAGATCGTAGATACTTTAGAGAAGAAAGCCCTCATTAAAATCAATAGCGATGGGCTCCACTCACACAAGATGTACCGCCTTACCAAGGAAGGGCAAACCAGCACTTGGTCACTCATTGACCGACTTACTGAAGACGGAGGACGCGAGAGACTAGCTGTGATAAGTTAAGTTAAAAAAACTCTAAGATCGTCAATTTTTTTGACTACCCTGAGGCGCTTAGCTCCCCTTCCCTGCCTGATAAATAGCCCACATAAGTAGCTAGAATGGCACAGATAACAATCACTGAGAAGGCGAGCGACCACCCACCAGCAGTGGCACTAATCAGCCCAACTAACCATGGACCCGGTGATGATAGAAGGTAGCCACTGGCTTGAGCTAGTGAAGATAGACTGGCAGCAGTCTCCGCGGTATCGCTCCGCAGCGCAATCACTAGCAACACCATACCAAATCCTGCATTGAGCCCCAAGCCCAGGACAATAATAGAGATAATCTGAAGCATGCCTCCATACATGAGGATTCCAGTTAGACCGAGGACAGTCATACTGGAGCAAATCACTATCCATCCACTCTGTGACTTAGATTTCCCTGCTAGAGTAGGAATGAATAGACTAGCCACGCATCCAATCAACTGCATGGTAACGACCCAACCAGCAGCCTCTATTTCATGCATCCCCTGTGACTGGAGCAACGTGGGAAGCCAAGCCACCGTGGAGTAAAAAATGATAGACTGGAGCCCCATGAAGATGGCGACTTGCCAAGCTCGCTTCTTCCGAGCGAGGACGAGAACACCAGCTAGCGGATGTTCTTTCGTCCTGACTGCGGGCGAGGATAGCATCTGAGGTAACCAGATCATGAACGCGAAAAAGGAAAACACACCGATAAATGCCAGTGACGTTCTCCAACCCCCCGAAAAATTGGTCGCCAGCGGCACAGCGACAGCGATGCCCAGAGCCGCCCCCAGATTCATCGAGGTTGCGTAGAAACTAGTCATCAGACCTACGTGATTAGGAAAGCGGCTTTTAACTAGGCTGGGGAGCAGCACATTCCCCAATGCAATACCTGCACCGATTAACACCGACCCACTGACTCTCCATAGTAAATCTGCCCCTCCCGGCACGGAGCGCAGCAAGCTACCTAGACCAATAAGCATGAGCCCTACCCCCAATGCTCGCGCGAAACCCATCAGCCGACCAAACCATCCCGCCCAGAGCCCCACTAATCCAAAAAGAATAAGAGGGATAGTCGTCATCGTGCCGATACTTTCCCGTGAAAGCCCATCCTCACTCATTCTTTCTGCCAGGGCAGACATCGCTGAAATGGATGGCCGAAGATTAAGACCGATCAACAAAATACCCACAAAGAGAATGGTGTTTTGAAATTTTGAGGCCCCCTTACTCATAGAGTTACAATTTGTGCTAATAGGTTAAATTGAGCTAGATTTCCATCATCACTCACCGTAGTTGCTAAATTTCTCATAAAACACCTTCCAGCAATCTAGGAAGCCAGTTGCGAAATCTTGTGGCCGAGCAGCAATCCAATCATTCAGCTGATCCATACCGAACCATAACGTATGCTCCACCTCACTGCAGGGAAACCTCAAGGCGCCGTCATACCGCGCTACATAGAGCCCAATAAATTCCCAGCCAGTATTACTACAAGGCTCAAGCGTAGCGATATGCTGTAGCTCAGCATCAATAGAGAGCTCTTCCTTTAGCTCCCTCACAGCACAAGAATCATAGCTCTCACCTGCTCCCATATGCCCTGCAGCGCTAGTGTCCCAGTGTCCTGGGAAGTTATCTTTGAGGACGCTTCGCTTTTGCAGCAGCACTTCCTTTTTCTTATTAAAAACCAAAATATGCACCGCCCTGTGTAGCAGTTTCTCATCATGAACAATGCTACGTTTCTCTTGCCGCACCACCTCATCATTTTCATCCACTACATCGAGCAACTCCTCGGCACTTTGCGGGATATTTTTCAAAGGGTGATCATCAAATATCTGAGTGATTTTGATCCACTGATCGAGGCTAATTTCCTCCGCCCTCGCCGTCACAGGTAACCCGAGCGAGGCAGACACCTCCTCCCAGTTAGCGGTATCAGGAAATTGCTTCTTCACCTGTTTTCTGCGTTGGGAAAATCCACGTCTCACTAACTCATCAAAGAGCCGCTTATCATAGACCTCAGTGTTCTCCGTAGGCACGCAGGTCATCACCGTTGAGTCGATCAATGGTCTTGGATGGAAGGCTTCCGGCGGCACCGTCTTGATCGGCTTACTTTCCCACTCACTCTGCATCCGAAGCGAGAGCACTCCATAGGTCTTAGTCCTGTGCTTAGCCACTATTCTATCAATAAATTCCTTCTGTAGCATTAGCACAGCGCGCACCACCGGAGTCGGGCCCTTCATAAAGTTCCGCATGATCGCTCCGCCGGCACTGTAGGGTAAATTTCCTAGAAACTTGATCGGTGCGTGTTTGTATAGATTCCTCACATCAAAGCGCGCACCATCGAACTGGTGCACCTCAACATCATCACGATCGCTAAATTTCTCGGTGAGGTATTCCGCTAAGCGCGCATCGAACTCTACCAGAATCACTCGTTTCACCCTACCCACAAGATGCTCGGTAAGCGCCCCCGTGCCTGGCCCCACTTCCACCACAGTATCTTCTGGCTGAGGATCTAGCTGATCCACAATCCAGCGCGCGACATTAGCATCACAGAGAAAATTCTGCCCTAGCTTCTTACTCGGCATCACTCCGTTTTGTTTGAGGACTTCTATTATTTCGCGCGCTATCATTATCCACACATCAAACCCCCCTATTGACACAGGGTCAAACATTTAGCACCTTAAATATCATGAACAGATCTTTAGAATCCTTCATCATTTTACTCTTTGTCGCTGTATTCCTTAATGCATGTAAATCAGCTGAAACAACAGAAGAGCCCAACACCAATACATTCAGTGACTACCAGTCAGCCGAAACTTGGATCAAACAGAATCACCAAGCCGAAACCATCACACCTGATTCCAGTCTCTTCGAAAAACTAGAATACTACCCAGCAGAAAATACCGGCTATCTGATCTGTTACCTCCACAGAGGAAAAATCACCACCATCCTCTACCAAAACATCACCCGAGAACTATGGAATGATTTCAAAAACGCCGCGAGCAAAGGTAAGTTTTACAAAGAAAACATCCAAAGCAAAGAAGGCTACCTTCTAGAAGTCCAAAAGTAGCAATCCGTAGAGGAATCATATACCTAATGAGTTACGCAAGCAGAAGCTTAGATAAGTAGCCTACACTAAGACACTTCGCAGAAATCAGTGACCGTATGATTTAGTTGTAACTACCTACTTGACACAAAATATAAATGATGCCAAATTGACAACGGATGAGAATCATCACTAAACAGCGTATTCTATCATACGCCAAGAAACATCCCAAGGCTACCTCTAGTCTTAACGCATGGCTTGCTGTAGCAGAATACTCAA
>JBLHQF010000186.1:0-5578 GCA_047624885.1 Cryomorphaceae bacterium
GGTATAGACGGAGCAACGACAGGTACATTGGCTGCAACCGTCCGCATGGATATAGTGGCAGTATAGGGGCTGGCTATGGTGGAAGATACGGCCATAATTATGGTCTGACTATACTTCCTAGCGGATATCGCACGGTCTCCTATGGAGGACAGGTTTTCTATAATAATGGTAGTAGTTGGTACAATAGAAATGGTGGGCGTTACCACCAATGTTCAGCTCCGAGAGGGTATTATAACCGTTATCCTGTAAGACGATATGGCTATAATTCTGGTAATTACGCGCGTCATAATAATCATAGTAACCATCATCATTCATCATATTCGCGCCAGTCTAGGTCTACTCACAACAATCATTCAAGCCACAGGGGCAACTCTAACCGCCCGACTAGATCTAGTGTGTATAAAGGTAATCTGAGGCGTGCTGCCCATCATTAATTCATTGATTGGGTGATACTTGCTCGCCTTCGTCTAGCGAAGATAGGATTAAGCAAGTTTGCGAGGATGATGGTGCCTGCCCCTAAGAAGAATAGTGGGTGTAGGTTCTCATGCTCGGCGAAAAATACTGCGGCTAAGATGATGCCATAGACTGGTTCAAAATTCATTGCTAGCGTGGACTCATAGGCGCTGAAGTATTTGAGTAAATCAACATAAAGCGAGAATGCATACACCGTGCATACTGCCGCGAGAGTGACGAGCCATAGCCAGTCCAGGCCGATCGGTACGAAGTGCGAATATTCCGCATTCATAATGATGCTAAACAGCGCACAGGCGATCATGGCACCGATCATTTCATAAAATGTGATACTCTCAGCAGCGGCACCTTTTCTGACCAGCGACTTATTGATCACAGGGAAAATGGCAGCAAATAATGCCGAAAGTATCCCGCAGAGTAATCCTGATAGATGGCCGCTCTCAACTCCCGCAATGAGTATGATTCCTGGGATGATCAGCAGGCCGAGCCAGATCTCATGCTTATACGGGAGTCGCTTTTCTTGTATCGCTTCCGTCGCTGCGGTGAAGAGTGAGGCAGTGGCCATGCCTGTGAGGCAGATTGAAATATTCGCCAAGTTCACTGCTCCGAAAAATGTCATCCAGTGTGCCCCAAGAATGAGCCCAGTGAAAAGGGCGACCCATTTGAACTTAAATTTAACCACCTTACCTCTAAGCCAGAGCCCTAAAATTACCGCAGAAATCCCAGTCCGCCAGATGACTAGAGAATAAGCAGGAAGACTTATAAACTCACCCAGCACAGCGGTGAACGCAGCAATGACTACAATGAGATGTAGCTTGAAATAGGGCTTTGTGTGGTTGCTAGTCATCTGTTATCTACAGACGCTTACAAGCGTTCATAATCCATGGTGTAGATCTGATCACCCTCTCTGAGGTTGCCCTTGCTATATCCTTGCATGAACCAACGCGCTCTCTGCTCAGAGGTTCCATGAGTGAAGTGGTCGCTATTCACGCGTTGTCCTGCGCGTTTCTGTAGGATGTCATCACCAATCGCTTTGGCACATTTCATCGCGCTCAGGATATCCGCTCGGTCGAGCGAGTTGAATTTTTTATCATCGAAGTGGGCGAAGACTCCCGCGAGGAAGTCGGCATGCAGCTCTAGCCTAACAGATTCACGATTGTATTCTATCTTAGAAAATTTACCATGTTTACTATGTAGGGCGGTAGTTCTTCCCATGAGGTTCTGAATGTGATGGCCATATTCATGAGCCACCACGTAGGCTCTGGCGAACTCGCCTTCCACACCAAAGTCATCCCTCATCTGCTCGAAGAAAGTAGGATCAATGTAGATACGCTGCTCAGCGGGAAGATAGAAGGGCCCCATGCGCGCATCAGCCACGCTGCCGTCATCCATTTTCGTGCCTACGCTGTAGATTCTCATCTTAGCTGGTCTGAATCGGATGTCATATACCTCCGGTAACTTCTTAGCCCAGAATGTTTCATTCATCCCATGGACGGTACTCAGGAAATTTCCGTATTCATCATTCTTCGCTGGCTTTCTCGGAGTGGTTTGCTCGGTCCCACCTGAACTAGATCCCATGGTGGATGATCCCCCAGTGAGTAGCGATAGAGGATTTAATTGAAACACTACCATAGCAATGACTGCACCAGCAATCATGATCAGCTTCGTTTTGCCACTACTGCGCGAGAACAGCGAGAAAAGAATCTTGCCGATACCTAGCCCTCCAGCCACACCCATTCTTCTACTAGCCCTGCTAGGGACTGCTTCTCCACGTCTGTCTTCAACGTGCTTACTTTTTTCTCTATCTTTCCAGCGCATTATTTTTGATTGGTTTAGGTGATCACAGTAAAGGGAAAATTCTCATTATTAAAGGGCGCAATGCACTTTTTTATCTTTTATGGCCGATAGTTGCTAAATGTGAGTAACTAGTGCATTCTCGCCACATGGAAGAAGAACAGAATTCTCCAGCCTAAATAGAAACCACCCATGAGCATTGAACGATTGATCGATTCCTTTATCCTCTACCTCGCCACGGAGAAGGGGCTATCTGCGTCGTATCAGCTTTCAGTTAGACAGACTCTAGAAAAGCTCTCTTCATGGATGGAGCAGAAAAAACTTAGCCCTAATGATGTCGGCACCGAGGAGTTGGCAGATTTTCTAGCCACTAGGAAGAAAGACGGCCTGGCCGCATCATCACTCCGTATTACCGTTGTGCATCTCAAGGTCTTCTGGAGATTTATCTCTGGCAGAAACTATGTCATGATCGATGTAGCCGAGCCACTCCTCGCTCCTAAGCCAAATGCCACACTCCCGGACTCAGTGCATCAGTCATCGATTGAAAGTCTGTTAGACGGTATCGATACCATGAAATTCTTAGGTAAGCGGGACCGCGCCATCCTAGAGCTCTTCTACGCATCCGGCCTTCGCCTGTCCGAGGTCTGTGGAGCCAGATTGGAAAATCTAGACACAGAAGACGGTTTCATCCGCGTGACGGGAAAGGGTAATAAAACCCGCATTGTTCCCGTGGGAGATCAGGCTAGAAAATGCATAGAGCGTTATGTGAAACTCGAACGACCAGGGCTAGTGAAACCTAAGTCATCATCCGAGATATTCCTCTCTGTTAGAGGGGGGGCACTTAGCCCAGAGCGGATGCGTTCTATTGTGAAACAGCGCGCAATAGCGGCTGGGATTCACTCTAAAATCTACCCACACCTACTCCGGCACTCCTTCGCCACCCACCTCCTACAGAACGGTGCGGATCTCCGCGTGATTCAGGAAATGCTAGGCCACGCCGACATCTCAACCACCCAGATTTACACCCACGTGGACCAAAAACACCTCAAACAAATCCACAAGAAATTCCATCCTAGAGGGTGAGTTTTGGCTGAAGGCCAAATTTATATCAGCCTAGGGAAAAGCGTCAGCCGCATCCCTAGGTTTATGGATACTAATTAACCCTTCCCTGAAAGGGAAGTTTATGACGTTTCGACCCTCGATCCGCATACAGTTCTCCTTCAGAGAACGATAACATGGTTGATTGATTACCTAGGGTTGCGCTACATTGCATTTCGCTTACCGCTGGGCTGATATAAATTTCACCTTTGGCGAATGAATACGTGACGGGAAGACTGCTCTAAGTAATCGTCCATGGCGACGGAGCCACTTGTTCTTGGTGTTTCTTTGGCATGTCTTTAGATTAGTAATTTTGAACAGGGCTGAACTTTTCCCCGCTGTCATCATCTGTCCTTCTCGCCGCTTCTTCACCGAGAGTATCGATCCGTAGCTGCATGACTTCTTCGTCATACTTATCCCACAGCTTACGCTCGAAGGCAGGGGACTGGACTATTTTTTTCTTGAGCTTCTCGATGCGTGTTAATGAGTCATCGATGATGTGATTTGAGATTTTTTTAATTGCATCGAGCGCGATCTCGGCTGAGTCAGTCTGGTGACAGATCATCGCCATATCATTTCCCGCCTCTATCGACATCTGGACATCTGGACCTCTTCCATAAGTATTTACGATGGCTCCCATGTCCAAGTCATCTGTCATGATCACGCCTTCAAAACCTAGTTGATTTCGTAGTAAATTAGTCAGCAAGTTCTTAGAAAATGATCCCGGAAGCCCTGGCGTGTCTGGGTCTAATGAGGAGAAGTGTGCGTGACAGCTCATGATGCTATCGAGCACAGGCATGAGCGCGGTGTAAGGGAGTAGATCAGATTTCATTAGCTCTTCCTTGCTTTTAGTGACAAAGGGGAGCTCGTGGTGCGGGTCCACATCCGCTAGTCCGCAGGATGGGAAATGCTTGGCGCATGAGAGGACTTTACCATGGCGGAGATTGCTATTGAAGATGCCAGCATTGGTGATGACTTGTTGCGCATCAGTTCCGTAGCATCGGCCTTGCATCGCATTATCAGAATGATCATCGTACGAGATGTCGAGCACTGGGCAGAGATCCATATTCACTCCTATCTGGCGTAAAATATCTGCGGTGATCATGCCGTGTCTAGCTATCAGGCCGCCTACTTTTTTCATGTTACCCGCTTTCCTGAGCTGCTGGGCAGATGGAGGTTCGTTGGCTATTGTACGAGTGCGGGTGACTCTGCCTCCTTCTTGGTCTATGGTGATCAGCGGCTCGATCTCGCAGACTTCCTTAAGTGAGTCCGTGAGCGCACGGAGCTGCTCCGCAGACTCCACATTTCTCCCAAAGATGACAAAGCCACCGGGTTGGACTTTCTTGAAAAGTGAGATCTCATCAGAGGTAAGTTTTAGTCCCTTGACTCCGAGTAATAATAACTGTCCGTGCATGATTAAGATACTCTGTGCGGTGCATAGAAAATTGCAAGTTTAGCTTTGCATTTACCTGAAGAAGCACCACTTTAGTGGTGAATTATGGAAGCAGAAAGTACAGGAAAAAAAAAACTAGATAAGAGCAATGCAGGATCATACTATCTCGCTGGCATCGGACTAGCGGTTGCGCTTGTGGGCGCCGTGTTTGTCTATTTGTTGGGGAGTAGTTTTTTCCAAGCCAGCGCGACCAGAGAATGGCAGGAGACTCCTTGCTTAGTGATCAGGTCTGCGGTGAAGGAACGCTCAGCGAAGAATATCACGAAGGAATACAGCTGGAATGTGGAATACAATTATGATTTCGGTGGTGAGTCGTATTCGAGTAAATTTCACACCCCGCGCGCAGCGAAATGGAGTTCTGATAAGAAGAAGATAGAAGCACTAATCAACCAATACCCAGAGGATAAGAAAGCGCTGTGCTTCGTGAATCCCGCCACTCCATCCCAAGCTATCCTCAAGCACGATAGCAAGGGAGCTGGCTACAGCATTTGGTTCCCCATGCTTTTCGTGGTAGGTGGGCTAGGGATCACGGTGAGCGCGCTGAGAGGATTAAAATTTAAATTCAATCCATGCTGAGCACCAAACAAATAACGTGCCGTGTGTACAGCGGGATCCTCGTAGTCATCTGGATTCTAGCACCCTATGCTATTTTACAACACGTAGAGATTTCCCCCGTGTTGTGGATGCCTGCGCTCGCTATCGATAAAGCGGTAGCTGTTTTTTTCCCTAGTATCTGGCTTTACTACTCATTTTATCTTCTGT
>JBLHQF010000187.1:0-5531 GCA_047624885.1 Cryomorphaceae bacterium
CGTGGAAGCAGCAAACTGAAAAGAATGGTGACAAGGGACTGTTAGAGAAGAAGACGGGAATTTCTAGTAAACTGATGCCGGCGGATCATGGGATGCTATTCTCTGCTCTTACTGCAGAGACTCAAGTTACGCTGAAAGAGGCTTGGGGGTATCGCCTCAAGATTTTCACACCTATCGTCCAGGCGCGGATCAATGCTCACCAGCAAGCCCGAGGAGGCTGGGCGAAGTCACGCGTGGCTTTTTATAAAAACGCAGCGGATAAACGCTGTAAAGACGGCGGTAAGTGGGATTTTAAATGTGGACTACCCGGCATGGTCTGGGATTTTGAGGGGAGCCGTGGTCACATCCACATGAGCCTTTGTGTTCATCCTCTTGATGAGACTAAGAAGTAGGATAGATGAAGATATTTTTTGGACAAAATCACTTTTCATCTAGATGAATTTGGTTTTGAATAGGGCATGCAGATTGAAAAGTCAGATTACGAGAAGTTAGGTCAGTTTTATCTAGGCCGTGAGTATGATCTCAGGACGTCCGAGATAGAGGACGAGCTGGTGATGTACGACTCTAAGGATCTGGTGACCCATGGTGTGGTGCTGGGAATGACGGGATCGGGTAAGACGGGGCTGTGTATTGGTCTACTGGAAGAGGCGGTGATGGATAATATTCCGGCTATCGTGATCGATCCAAAGGGGGATATTGCAAATATGATGCTGGCGTTTCCTGACTTTAAGGGAAGTGATTTCCGTCCGTGGATCAATGAGGATGACGCGCGCAAGAAGGGGAGGACTCCTGATGAGCATGCGGAGAAAACGGCGCGGATGTGGGAAGATGGGATCGGGCAGTGGGGGCAGAGTAAGGAGCGGGTGAGAGAATTCAGAGATAAGGTGGATGTGAATGTGTTCACACCAGGAAGCAAGGCGGGGATACCAGTGAGCATCCTGAGTTCGCTGGATGTGCCGCCATTTGAGGTGCTGGATGATGGGGAGCTTTTAGGTGAGAGAATTGAGAGCACGGTGAGTTCACTTCTATCGCTCGTGGGCGTGGATGCTGATCCTATTCAGAGCCATGAGGCGGTGTTGCTGAGTGCTATTTTCCAGCATGCTTGGATGGGGGGTGAGAGTCTGAGCATCGAGGGGCTGATACGGAATATCCAGAAACCTAAGTTTAGTAAAGTGGGTATCATTGACTTGGAGAGCTTTTATCCAGGTAAGAAACGTCAGCTGTTGGCGCTGAAGTTTAATAATCTGTTAGCGAGTCCTGGTTTTTCTACCTGGATGGAGGGACCGCCATTAGACATCCAGAAAATGCTCTATCATGATGATGGCAGGGCGCGGGTTTCTATTTTCTCTATCTCGCATCTGAATGACAGTGAGAGAATGTTCTTCGTCAGTATCCTGCTGAACCAAATGCTCGGCTGGATGCGTGCTCAGAGTGGGACCACAAGTCTGCGTGCGCTGCTCTACATGGATGAAATTTATGGCTATTTGCCACCGTCAGCAAACCCACCGAGTAAGAAGCCAATGCTGACGATGCTGAAGCAAGCGCGGGCTTATGGTCTCGGGGTGTTACTGGCCACGCAGAATCCAGTGGATCTGGATTATAAAGCGCTTTCAAATATAGGAACGTGGTGGCTGGGGAGACTCCAGACTGAACGTGATAAGGCGCGGGTGCTGGATGGACTGGAAGGTGCAGCGGCTAGTCAGGATGGTAACTTTAATCGACGTGCGATGGAGGAATTGCTGGCTGGTCTGGGGAGTAGAGTATTTTTGATGAATAATGTCCATGAGGATGCGCCTGTGGTGTTTCACGTGCGCTGGGTGATGAGCTATCTACGTGGACCGATGACGCGTAGGCAGATCAAAACTCTAATGGACCCTAAACGTGATGCTTTTGAGGTGGGTGGTAAGGTAGTCGCAAAGACTGCTGGTAAATCAAATCCGATGGGGATGTCATCTTCTTCGCCAGAGACTGAGGAAAAAGGAGGAGAGAGGCCTGCTATAGGCACTGGGGTGGAAGAGAGCTTTTTACCCTTCTCAGGAGATGTAGATGGGGTGACTTACAAGCCGCATCTACTCCGTGAGGCTAAGGTTCATTTTAGCTCTACTAAGACTGGGGTGGAAGGCTCCAGGAGGGTGAGATTTATCAATGCCATGAGCGCAGCAGGTGTGGACTGGAAACAAAATGTGGAGTGTCATTTACTGTTGAAGAAATTTGATAATGAACCACGCAAGCAGGTGGGTTATGATGAACTACCAGGATTCGCGATGAATGCGGATAATTATAAAGGGGTGGAAGATGACTTTGAAGACTGGATTTATCGTAATG
Organism: Cryomorphaceae bacterium; assembly: GCA_047624885.1. GTDB lineage: Bacteria > Verrucomicrobiota > Verrucomicrobiia > Verrucomicrobiales > Akkermansiaceae > Rubritalea. The sequence continues at coordinate 2,326 of JBLHQF010000187.1, forward strand.
AACGCGTGGATGTTTTCTATGCTGCGCTGGTGAAGGAGTATTCTAAGATGGGCGAGAGTGAGGGAGATTTCCGAGGTAGACTTTCACTTGAAGCCCGCGAGATGCGCGATGAAGCAGTGGATGCTCTGAGGGATAAACTTCAGAAAAAGATGGCTACTAAGGAGAGTCAGTTAGATCGCGCAGAGGCAACTCTCGATAGAGAAGAGTCCGAGGCATCAAGTGCCAAAATGCAAGTGACAGGTAATGTGGTGGGTGCCGTGATAGGAATGATCTTCGGTAAGCGAAAGATGAGTGCCTCAACGATCAATAGAGGGAGGTCAGCTGCAAATTCTTATGGTCGATCCCGCAAGCAAAGCCAAGATGTGCGCCGTGCAGAGGTCAAGGTGGACGGCCTGCGTGACGAGTTATCTGATCTGGAAGCCGATATGCGCGATGAGCTGGATGATTTGGCAAACAGGTTTGATCCGATGTTGTTAGAGTTAGAGACTGTTCAAATCAAACCCTATAAAAAGGATATCGATGTTCAAAGTGTCTCACTGCTCTGGGTGCCATTTGACGAGCGAGATAATGTGCTTTTGGATTAGCTGTGAGAATAAATTAAAATCATGTCAGAAAATCTAACAGATATTCAATGTCCGAGTTGCTTCGAGTGGTTCTCTTTTGCGTTAGCTGAGGTAGGTACTTCTTCAGGTAGCGTGGAAATGGACTACGATTGTGAAGTTTGCTGTCGGCCAATGCGGGTGATCGTTTCAGCGCATGAAGCTCATGCCATAGGGATGGACGATTAAGTTACTATTGTATCGGCTTAGCCTTGGGGACTGCTTGCGCTTTGCCAGGGTTGAATAGTGGTACATTGAAGTCGCGCGGTGGATCAAAGGGCACTAGCTTCCATGCTGGGTTCTTATATAGCCCTCTACCACGTACCTGGATGAGTCCTGTCTCTGCCGGCTTTTTATTCAGAAATACGGCTCTTAGAAGGTGGAAGGGGAGCTTAATAATCTCAACGCCAAGCTCCATCGCCTTTCCGAGGAGACCACGATAGTTCACTCGGATGGTGATGTCGATCATGTCATTGTTAAGATTTACTGATCCTTCACCGAAGAAGGTGAGGCTGGGAGTGAGGGACTGGATGTCATCAGTGATGATGACTCCGTTGATTACTTTGAATCTAGCAGACATATTTTTTAGCCGTTCATTGAGTGCTTTTCCTCCTGCGAGTGGAGAGATAAATGGATTAATAATGATACTCACTGGACCGAGGACGGGCACCGAGTAGAGGTTGCCGTTTTCGAGGGCGAAGGTGCCCATGGTGTCTTTTTTTGTATTAAAGGAGGCGATACTATCGCCAATTCCTGTGAACTGAATATTTCCACGTAGGCGGCCACGCTGCACTTCATCAAAATTATATGTGATGCCTAATTTTCTGAAATCAATATTTTGCCAATTAATATCACCTTGGTACCTGGCTGGTCCTTTTTGTGGAATGGTGAAGAAAAGGTTTCCCTGAGCGAGTCCTTTGTCAAATAGCTGAGATCGTAATTTTCTGACCTTTACCTCATTTTTTACTACCTGGATGTTAGCGGAGAAGTTCTGAAGTAGTAGATTGCCACCGAGAAACTTGTATCTGGTATTGGAACTAGGGCAGGAGATTTCACAGTTGAAGTCCAGCTTCTGGTCCTTGATTTTCCTGTCTGTTGTATCAAAGACTCCGGAGGCGATGAGCTTGGGCGCGTTGTAGAATTGATATTCCTCAAGGTGGTCAGCCACGCCTTTATGGAATAACCGAGCTATCTGAGCTGGGTAAGCTCTACCTTTCACTCCTTCGAGAGTCGCCGTTTTTGCCGCGTTATCGATGTAGGTTTTCGCCACGGTGACTTCGCCTTTGGGTGAGCCTTTGAATAGTTTAGAGAGAGCGTAGTTCTCGTAGTTGAACACGAGACGGCTGTCAGTGGCGAGTAATCCTTTGCTGTCCATTTTATAGTCAGATTTGATCGAGTGGAGATCCACACCGCTAAATTTTAACTCAGTGAATGTTGCCTGACCTTCAGATTCCCAGTCCGTTTTGTCTGTGCGGTTAAGCTTGCCGCGTGCTGAAATATAGCTGTTAGATTCAGCATCAATCGCTGCACGCGATAGAAACTCTACCGTTTTTTTATTCTTGATAAAAGGCATCAATACATAGGGATTCATCCTAGAGATGATGTCGAAATGGTAGTAATCATCGCTGGTGTAGAAGCTGCCAGTTAGATTGCCGGATGGATGGCTACCAGAGATTTCTGTTAACTTGAGTTGCTTATCTTTGATACTTATAGTGGCTTTAAATGAATCTAATGGCGAAGCTCTTAGCATGGGTTTGGTAAGATCTATCTTGGCAGTGAGAACTTCATCTTTCCATAGAATTGAGGAGTCTAGTTGTTGGAATGTGATTTCCTTAAAGCGAGAGTTTTTAAGAGTAGCGCTGCCAGTGAGTGTGCTATCTAGCCATCGGAACTTAGTGCTAAAAGACTCAGAATACAGCCCATTATACATGAGTTTGGTGATGTGAAGTTCAACATCAGAAACCCAGTCTGTTAGATCATTAGGGTTGATGTTTCCCTTGGATTTACAGAATACCTTGGAGTCTGGATCTAGCTCTATCTGCTTGATCGCTGCTTCCGCTTTACCTCCTTTCTTGATGAATGGCATGAAGGCGCGCTTTGGCAGAGTGGTCTCAGTGTCATAGGTGATGATGTTGTTTTTTCTCAGAAGTCTGCCGCGTAGGTAGCCATCGGGGCTTTTCATGACGATTTTATCGAGATAGACGTCGCCATTGTTCCATGAGAAGTCAGAGCTAAAAGTATCAAACTTTGATCCCAGATACTCGTAGGATGATAACTTGGCATTTCCGATAGCTTTGATCTCCAGCCCAGTGAATGGATTGATGAACGAGGGGAGGATAGAAGCAAATGCCGTATCTTCTTTCTTCGCAGGGAGCTTGAAGTAACCCTTCACGTTGATCTCCGATCCGCCATTAATATTGAAGCCTTTGAAGAGTTCGCGGTTAAAGAACGTCATCATAAATTGCTGCACTTGGATATCAATCCCCACGTGGAACCTACCGTCTCTGATAGTGAAGTCATAGTCCATTTCGACATGGGCTTCCTTGCCTTCATTAAAGAAATACAGACTGTCAACGGTGAGTAGATTGTGGCTGAAATCACCAATCG
>JBLHQF010000188.1:0-5529 GCA_047624885.1 Cryomorphaceae bacterium
TGGCCGAGCTAGTAATGAAGCTGCCTTCATGTATCAGCTCTTCGTTCGTCTCTACGGAACAAATAATCTCCCAGACTGCTCTAACATGTGCCATGAGTCCAGTGGAGCAGGTCTAGGCGTATCCATAGGCATCGGTAAAGGCACTGTCTCGCTCGATGATATGCATGAGGCAGACACCATCATCATCGCTGGTCAGAACCCCGGCACTAACCATCCACGGATGCTCGCATCGCTAGAGAAATGTGTGGAAAATGGCGGTAAAATAGTCGCCATCAACCCGCTCATCGAAGCTGGGTTATTAGCCTTCGCACATCCGCAGAAAATTTCTGGCATGATGAATCGCGCCACACCCCTCGCCTCTCAATATCTACAAGTCAAAGTCAACGGTGACATGGCTATTTTTCGTGGTATTGCGAAATCTATCTTCGCACGCGAAAAAGCGAAGCCAGGCAGTACTATAGATAAGAAATTCATCTCCGAGCATACTGCTAGCATCGAAGATTATGAATCTGCTGTGAGAGCCACATCATGGGAGCGTATCCTCACTGACTCTGGTCTCACACGCGAGGACATTGAAACTCTAACAGACACCATCTTAGATAAAGATAAGAAGCTCATCACCTGCTGGGCCATGGGTATCACCCAGCACAAAAATGCGGTGGATATCATCCGTGAAATTGTCAACGTCCACCTCCTGATCGGAGCCATCGGCCGTCCAGGCGCAGGGCTTTGCCCAGTACGTGGTCACTCCAATGTACAGGGAGACCGCACTATGGGAATCTTCGAAAAACTCCCTGAATGGTTCCATCTCTCACTAGAAAGTCACTTTAAATTCAAGTCCCCGCGCAAGCACGGATACGATGTGGTAGAGGCAATCCACGCCATGCATCAGGAAAAACTAAAGGTATTCATCGCCCTCGGCGGAAACTTCCTCCAAGCCGCACCTGACACCAACTACACCGAGCAAGCTCTAAGAAAGACCAACCTCACCTGCCACATCGCTACCAAGCTAAATCGTTCACATCTAGTCACAGGAAAAACCGGCCTGATCCTCCCCTGTCTCGGTCGCTCAGACCGTGACACTCAGGAATCTGGCGATCAGTTCGTCACCTGTGAGAACTCCATGGGCATCGTTCATAGCTCTAAAGGAAAGCTTACCCCTAATTCTAAACTCATGCTCTCTGAGCCGATGATTGTAGCGCGCATGGCAGACGCCACGATTGGCGATACCGAAACCGTCAAATGGCTGTGGATGGCAGAAGACTACAATCGTATCCGCAACCACATCGAAAATGTTGTCCCAGGGTTCGCTGACTACAACGAGCGCGTCAGCCAGCCCGGTGGATTCTATCTGCCAAATACCGCTAAGCAGCGTATCTGGGAAACAGACAATAAAAAAGCAAACTTCAGCTCACCACAACTCAGCATGTTCCAACCTGCAGCGGGCAGACTCACACTTCAAACCCTGAGAAGCCATGATCAATATAACACAACCATCTACGGGCTTGATGATCGCTACCGCGGGATTGGCAATAACCGCATGATTGTATTTCTGAATCCAGAAGACATGAAAGAACGCGGTATTAAACCACTCCAGGAGCTACTCATTACTAGCTACTGGAAGGACGGTGAACGCAGCGCAGAAGGATTTAAAGCCATCCCTTATGACATGCCACCAGGATCAGCGGCAGCTTATTTCCCAGAAGCAAACGTCCTCGTCCCTATCGATAGCACCGCTGACATTTCTAACACTCCCACCAGCAAAAGCATCGAGATATCAATCCAAGCACTCTAACTGAAAAGTAACAAAATAGAAAATGTTCTCCGTAATCATCGTCGCCGCCGGCACCAGTCAACGCATGGGCTTTGACAAACTCATGGCTCCGCTGCAAGGTAAACCTGTGTTAGCCCACTCGGTGAATGCCTTTCTCCTGTCACCTGATGTGGCCGAGGTCATCCTCGTTTCTACCCAGCAAAGATTCAATGAACTAGCCATCAGTGACTGCAAACTAAAACTTACCTCTGGCGGAAAGAACAGACATGACTCCGTCTCCAGAGGCATCGCCGCAGTCTCTGATGACGCTAAATTTATCGCTGTTCACGATGGCGCACGTCCATTTATCAGCCAGGATCAAATTCATCGCACTCTGGAAGCCGCCCAAAAACACGGAGCGGCCGCATCGGCGACGAGGATCACCGATACCGTCAAACGCTCCAATGCCGAAAATTTCACCATCGATTCCGTCTGCCGCGAAAACCTCTGGGCAATGGAGACTCCGCAGGTTTTCAGTTCAGAACTGCTTAAGAAAGCTTACCTTAATATCGAGGAATCTGGAGCACTCGTTACCGATGAAGTCTCAGCACTCGAACGCATAGGTATCCACACCTACCTCGTAGAAAATCTTACCCCTAACTTCAAGATCACCTACCCGCAGGATCTAGAGTGATCAATAAAGAAAAAATAGCCCTGCTAGAAAAAACGTTCTAACAAGGCTATATTGATTAATCTATAGTTAGCTACTCGTAGGAAGCTAGAGTGACTCTAGCTTTGCCTTGAGTGACTCCTTAGTCACTTTTGCGCCTACGATCTGGTCTTTCACTTCACCGTCTTTCATAAAAAGCAGGAACGGGATAGAGCGAACTCCGTATTTAGCAGCGAGTGCCTGAGTAGTGTCATCTAGCTCAACCTTACCGATCACTGCAGTATCTCCCATTTCCTCAGCAAGCTGGTCGATGAGGGGTGAGATCATTTTACATGGTCCACACCATTCTGCCCAGAAATCGACGAGCACTGGTTTGCTTGAATTTAGAACTTCAGCCTCGAAATTATCTTCATTTAATTGTAATGCCATGCTGTAACTATGCCTCTATTTGTTAAAACGTCAAGAGCCGCAGACTAAAAAATTAGTATGCGGCTCTTATTGAAATACGGGGGGAGAGTATTTAAAATGAACTAAATCATTGATCTAACTAATCACAGCTTAGACATACTTGTAAGATAAGCGATGGTGATGACTCCAGCAGCGAGAAGAATGAGTAAAATAGGAATAAACATAATTTTATTTAGTAATAGTAGTAGGTGTGGTTAACTTGATTATTCTTCTGGAGCTTCAAAAATGGACATTGTGTCGCTATCCTTGTGCTCATCTACCCAGATCTGGGCATGTGTGAACTGGAAGTAGAGCACTACGAGTGAAAGCACAAATGCGACGATTGAGAGAGGCAGAGTCGATCCAGAACCGCCACGCTGGCCATCATCTCCAGCTGAGACCTGAATCGCAGCTGCCTGAGCTGGTCCTCCTAATCCTTGTGTGAGTTGCTGAGTATTTTGTAGTTCTACGGTAGCTTTAGGAAGAGGCTGGCTAGCGACGGCGCCACCTAATGCAACGGTAGGCATACCTAGCGACTGCGTAGCGAGAGGCACTGTTGGCGCTCCACCTAGTCTCATCGTAGGTGCCGGAGAAGCGGCTGCTGGTGGTCTAGATCCTCCACCGAGAGGTATAGTAGGTGCTGGGGCGACTGGAGCTCCGCGATTATCAGCCTTGAGTGTCACACGCATTGTCTCTTGTTTCAGAGGCACCGCGGATGTTACATCTGGAAGATCTAAGTTAGAAGTTGCAGGTGCTAATGGTGCTGACATCGCAGCTGTTTGTGGTGGAGTCAGCGCTGCTGTTGGTGTAGCTGTTAGTGACTTAGGTGCTTTTCCTGCTGCACCACCTAGATTCATGGTAGGTGCTGCTGCGGGCTCTACGCCTGCTGGAGCAACACCTGGCCTAGCGCCTGGCGCCTTGAGTGTAACGCGCACTGTCTCTTTTCTGAGAGGCACTGCTGAGGTTTTCTTGATCGGCTGAGTTGCTGCCGGGCCAGTATTTGGTTGGTTATTTTTCTCTTCGCTCATGAGTTCCGTTTAGTTGCGTGTGGTTGGTAAAGTAGGTGTGTGTGTGATAGACTGAATTTATCTTTCATCTATATAACCCTTTTTTGCCGTGCTATGTCAAACCTCCAAACCATCTTTTTAACATTTTTTAACTAAATGGCTTTTCGGTGCATTGACAAGCCCCGCGATTTCCAGCACATTACAGCCAGTTATGAGTTACAGATCATCCCATCCGAGTATGCCCTCATCCCCTAAAACTGTGGGATCTGTGGCTGACCCTGCACTTTTAGAGCATCCCTTTTCTACCACTGAATCTGATATCGTTGAGTTTAGGCTAGATAGCCTATTAAGCCAGCTGCCAATTGTAAAAAAAGTCCTCCTTAAACTCAAAAACAGCCAAGTTCAGACGCTAATCACCGCAAGATGCGCGTCTGAAGGAGGTAAAAGCCAGCTGAATAACACCCAAAGATCTCAGCTTATCATGGGCCTCTCACCAATGGCAAATTTCGTGGATATTGAGCTAGCGAACCTAGCTGAAATGCGAGAAGCCGCTAACTACGCTCAAGACATGGGATGCCTACTAGTAGCTTCACATCATAATTTCAAGAAGACGCCATCGTCAGATGAGCTGCAAGGTATCATTACACGTGCCATCGATAGCGGTGCAGGAATTGCTAAATTAGCGCTTTATCATGAATCAGTATCAGATATTTTCCGTTGTGCAGAGCTCATCCAGAATAACTCCTCTATCGCTATTTCATTAATGGGGATGGGCCCACTAGCGCCCTCATCCAGACTACTCTACGCTCAGCTGGGATCTGTGTTGAATTACGGTTACCTTGGTAGTAAGCCAAACGCTCCAGGTCAGTGGCACGCCGCACAGCTAAATCAAGCCATTCTAAATTCTCCACAATTTTAAGAGTTGGCTAACTAGCTCTTCCTCATTGAGTTTATTTGCATTGATGGATCAATTTGAATTGGCCCCGCCCGCTAAACTATTTTCCCTTTATCGATGGATTCTAATTACATCAAAATTCTCAACGAAGACCTCTGCAAGCTCAAGCTCTTGCTCACCCCCCTCATTGCAGAAACGATCACGGTAAAAAATGACTCCCTCCGCTGCCTCAACCTCGCCTGCGGTCGGGCCGATGAGTCTGGTATTCTTCGTGAAATTCTTGCTCCGCTAGCTGCAGACTTACAGATACTAGGAGTGGATATCCGAGAGCGAGAGCTAGACATAGCAAGGAGTCGCTGGCGCTCAGACCCTCATACTAGCTACTCCTTTCTTTATCACGATGCTACAAAGCTCCACCTAATCGCTGAGCTAGCGCAACCGTGCGACATCATCCTCATGCGACACCAGAACTACTGGAACGGTGCCGTCACCTGGCAAAGCATCTACGACTCCGCGTTACACAGACTCAGTTTAGAGGGCATACTAGTGATTACCAGCTACTTTGATAAAGAGCATCTGCAAGCGCTCCAAGCCATCCAGCAACTCGGTGCCACCCTCATCACCACTATCCAGAATCCTCAATCACGCCCCGTCCGCGATGCACCTAATAAATCCGTAGACCGGCACATCGCCATTTTCTCGAGGCCTGAAAGTGATCTATTGTTTTAGCCTGTTTGATAATTTAAAAATAGGCTTT
>JBLHQF010000189.1:0-5523 GCA_047624885.1 Cryomorphaceae bacterium
ATTCTTGGTGGTGTGATCGTGATGTGGTTTGCATTTGATGCCATCGCAGAAAAACCAGCAGATGAGCTTATTCTGACTAAAGTTGAAAATTCGACTGCTACAGTGCAGGACTTAGAAGGGGCCGGAGCTTGGGAGCGAATCAAATTACTCAATGATGGGGTAGATGGCGAAGCTTTCGCGGTCAACGGACCCAATGGATCTGGAGGAAAGATGCATATGGTAAGACCGATCGAAGATTCAGAGATTCCATGGAGTGCGCTCCTCATCGGACTTTGGATTCCTAACTTCTTTTACTGGGGATTAAATCAATACATTGTTCAGCGAACCTTGGGTTCTAAGTCATTAGCGGAGGGCCAAAAAGGTATTGTCTTTGCCGCGACGCTGAAGCTGATTATTCCGTTTATCGTGGTGATTCCTGGTATCTTAGCCTTTAACTTATTCTCTGCTGATCTGCATGATTCGGCAGCTGGGAAGAATGGCGAAGCCCTAAAAGAGCTTGGTGCCAAGCAGACAGTGGTCGTTGATGCTGCATTTACTGAGCGTCAGCCAGAACTCATTGCTGGTATTGTAGCAGGGAATAGTAAGCTTGCAGGAATAACTCCTGAGGAGGCGACATCGGCTATCACTGCTGAGCGAAAAGAAAAAGGAGTGACTGGTGTGAATGAGCTTGCTGTTACTGACATGGACAGAATTAACTATCTATCTAATCACGCTATTAAAAACAATGGAGAGCTTACAGTGGGCGCAACATTAGCAGGTTACGATTATGACTCAGCCTTTCCAGTGTTGGTGAGAAATCTGATCAAAGATAAGCCCTATATATCATGGTTTATTCTAGCCGCTCTTTGTGGGGCAGTGATTAGTTCACTAGCTTCGATGCTAAACTCAGCCTCTACCATCGCTACGATGGATCTATATGCGAAGTTCACAGGAGTGACTGACTCAGCAAAGCTTGTTAAAGTGGGTAAATCCTTTGTAGTCATCTTCGTCGTGATGGCAGCTCTGGTAGCTCCGAAGCTAAGTAATTTTGGAAGCATCTTTGCTTATATCCAAGAATTCCAAGGGTTCATTTCACCTGGTATCTTGGCGGTCTTTATCTTTGGCTTCTTCTCACCCCGCACTCCGCGTTACTTCGGTGCTATCGGTATTGGTCTCAATATCGTTTCCTACGGAGCGTTCAAATGGATTCTCGGTGACATCATTATTGAGAATGGCTGGTGGTATGCAGATCAGATTGCGTTCCTTGATCGTATGGCGATCTGTTTCTTCATCGTGCTACTTGCAGGTATCATCCTCACCATCGTGAAGCCGATGGCAAAGCCAGTGACGATGCCAGTCAACGAAGAGATGAATCTAGAAACATCAAAGGGAGCCAAGATCCTCGGCTTCGCAGTGGTGTTCGCAACGATCGCTCTCTACGCAGTCTTCTGGTAATATAAACAACTCTCATCAAACAACCGTTTCTGAGCTAGAAGCGGTTGTTTATGGTGGGTTCTACGGTAGGTTTCTACGGTAGGGTTTGATCTCCGAGCAAACCGCGCTGTGCCATTCAAAGTAGAATATTGCACAGTATTTCTGGATGCCCTGACGGCTGTTACCGACTAAATGGGTTTGGGTTGTTAGGGAGGGAAGCTAGGCTGATGCCTGCGGCGTTTAACAGAATTTTTCAATCAAGGACAATACACTTGCGATTCCGGCTAGAATGAAAGGGTTCGTCTTGGGTGTGTTTTTATCTGAGGGTTACTTCATAAAGTAGAAACGACACTCTGTCGTATCACCAAGCATTTACAGCGACAGAGTGTCGCTGCTAAGCGCGGGAAACCGTCAGATGAAAACACACTCGTTCGTCCTTTTCGGAGCTAAATATTTTGAGGGATTCTGTAGAATTCTGCGGGATTTTGTTAATTCTGGCTAAAAATATCTAGTGTAGTGAACCTACTTAAAGTTCAGTGATCTTTACGTTGCGCTTTTCTTGGATAGAGAGGTCGGCGGCTAGGCTGACTTTAAGAGTTTCTATAGCGTCCTCGAAGGGTGAGAGGATGTTACTAGAGTCGCCTGTCCTGAGTGCGTTGATGAAGACTTGATTCTCAAGTAAGATAGGATCATCAGTTGATACTATTTGCTCTGATCTAGAGGAATCATGCTGGATGGTGAGGTCACAGGCGTGGGATTCAAAGCGATAGACCTTTTCTCTGGATGCGGCTGTTAGGTAGATCCCCATAGCGGCATGGCTTGCGGACTTGGTGAAGCATGAGGTCTGGAGGCTGCCAGTGGCACCATTCTCTAACATGAAGTTCATGACCATGGCGTCATCGACGTTGTAGTCCTCTACATCGTTGATAAATCCACGGGTAGAAAAAGCCTGCACTTGCTGGATTTCTCCGCTGAGAAAACGAATAGCATCGATGATGTGGGTGCATTGTTCTGTGAGCTGCCCACCTGAGAGTTCGCGTCTTCTCCACCAGTAAGGTGGTGGCATGTCTTCGCACCAAGCACCATTATAGAGGAGGGCTGGATCATTGCGGAAATAGGATCTAGCGGACTGGATATTAGTTCGGTAGCGATTCATATAGCCGGTGCTGACAATGGATTCGGCGCGTTGGAATGAGTCTAACATATTTCCTGCGGTGTCTAAATCAAGAGCCACAGGCTTCTCGATGAATAGACCTTTCACATGTTCAGAACAGGCAATCTCTATTTCCCCGTGAAGGAATGGTGGGAGAGAAATATAAACGGCATCTAATTTCTCAGAGCGCAGCATTTCTAAATACTGATCAAATTTATAGTAAGTAGTGCTTTCACTGGAGCTCTGATTGATGATATTTCTGGCAGTGTCTTCATTTCTGGAACAGACAGCCACTAGTTCTACGTCTTGGATATGATTGAGCGCCTGGACGTGCTTTTCTGCAAATCCAGAGCCAATGATTGCTACTCTCGTTATCTGATTCATGCCCTTGTGATACCTACCATATTGTTAGGTGTAAAGAGGCTAATATTATCGTGGCGGGAGCCGGCTAGGCAATTGCAGCCTTAGACAATAACAACATGCGCATCGACTTCACTCGTATCACGAACCTGAAAACTATTGATGAGCAGTTATTTATGGCGATTAAGTGTCTAAATCCGTATCATCCCATGCTACACTTGGGGATAAAGCCCAGGTGAGCGCGTGGCGTTTTTCACTGATGAATCCACCATTCAGGATTGGGTGGAAGCCCTTTGGATGGGCATACTTCACCCCTGTCTTAGCTGAGCGAACGGCATTGTGAGCACAGTAGAAGAGGTCATCTAGCTGAGCCACTTGACGGAGAGATTTCATTTCTGTTAGAGGCTTTTTTCTCTGATTGCCGCCATTTCTTTAGTGATGAAGGGAATCATCGCGGTGACAACTACATCACCAGCTTGAATATCGGTGATGTCTGGGCAAATATCGAGTCCTAGAATCCAAGCGAGAGCAACCATGTTTGGTCGCGCCGCCAAGATTCTGCTAGAAAATTCCAAGTTGCAGGAGATTGAAGAATACTACGCTCGCTGCGCGGAGCAGGGAGCAACGGGCTACTCCATCGAAGAAAGCAAAAAAGCGATGACTCAGATGAAGAGCATCCTCGGCGACCCTGATCGACTCAAAGCGCTCGCGGCCGATTTCGTGACCCACTACGAAACCCGTGTCAACGAGGGCTCAACCGTTATCGGTAAAGCGATTTTCGTCTGCACCAGCCGCGAGATCGGCTACGACTTCTACAAGCAATGCATCGATCTGCGCCCCGAATGGGCCGAGGCCACGGCCTGCGATGAAGGCTCGACGCTCACCGAGAGTGAAATGAAGGAGATCAAGCCCATGCCTCATCTCAAGATGGTAATGACTCGTGGCAAGGATGATGAAAAAAAACTCTGGGATCTCGTCGGGACCAGGCACGATCGCCAGGAAGCCGATAAGCAATTCAAGAACGAGAAATCGAACTTCAAAATCGCCATCGTTGTCGACATGTGGCTCACCGGGTTTGATGTTCCCTTCCTCGATACCATCTACATCGATAAACCGATCGAGAAACACAACCTCGTCCAGACGATTTCCCGCGTGAATCGCAAGTTTGCCGGGAAAAACAAAGGCCTCGTCGTTGATTACTTCGGGATCAAGACTCAGATGAATCAGGCTCTGGCAAAATACTCCAAAGCTGATGCTTCAAACATCGAGGAGATTGCCCAATCGAACACCGTCGTCCGTGATCACCTCGACCTCCTCAATCGCCTCTTCCACCAGTTCGACAAAACCCCCTACTTCACGGGCCAGCCGATGGACCAACTCGAGTGCCTCAACAAGGTGGCCGAGTTCGCTCAGCTCACTGAGAAAATCGAGGTGCGCTTCATGGCACTTGTGAAGCGACTAAAAGCGGCTTACGACATCTGCTGTGGCAGTGAGGAGATCATTTCTGACGAACGTGATCAGATCCACTTCTACCTCGCGGTGAGATCCATCGTATTCAAACTCACGAAGGGCGATGCTCCCGACAGCACGCAAATGAACGCCAAGGTTCGTAAAATGATCCAGGAAGCACTTAAGAGCGACGGCGTGGAAGAGATCTTCAAACTCGGCGACGAAGCAGCTACAGAGATCGACCTCTTCGACGACGACTACCTTGACAAGATCGACAAGATCAAACTCCCCATCACCAAGATCAAACTTCTGCAGCAAATGCTTAAGAAGGCGATCGAAGACTGCAAGAAGATAAACAAGATCAAAAGCCTCGACTTCACACAGAAGTTTCAATCCCTCGTCAATACCTACAACGAGCGCGAAGAAATCGACCAATGGTCCACCGAAGGCGTCACTAAACTCACGAATGAATTTTTCGACCTCGTCGGAGCCCTTAAGAAGGAACGCGAATCTTTCAGCGACCTAGGCATCGAGCTCGAAGAAAAGGCCTACTACGACATCCTCAAAACCCTCGCTGAAAAATACGACTTCGACTACCCAGAAGACAAACTGATCAAGCTCGCCAAGGAGGTGAAGACGGTGGTCGACTATAAAGCGAAATACACCGACTAGAGCCAGCGCGCCGACATCAAGGCCGAGCTGAAGGTAGACTTAATCATTCTGTTAGGGGAGAACGGATATCCCCCGGTCGATCGCGATGAGGTGTGTAAGGAGATCTTCGAGCAGGCGGAGAACTTTAAGAAGTATCAGGGGTGATTACCTAAATACCGCGTAACATCTCTGTTGCTTCGGCGAGTTTTTTTATTGGGTTACTGGATGTTAGTCTCGGGAATCTTGTCTGGGAGAGCATGATGTATTGGTTGTTTTTTTGTTCACATATTAACCAAGCATAGACAGGCTTTTTCTAACAGCATATTTACCGATAAGTGCTCTTAAGTCCGTGCCATTCTGTTGAGCTGCGCCATACGCTATGCTGATTTGAAATTGGCTTGTACCCAACGCGCTTGAGAGGGGGCAAAATTACCATTCGATTTGTTTTCGGTCGCGGATGAATTGTCCGGTTAGGGATTGGGGGGCTTCGGTGGCTA
>JBLHQF010000190.1:0-5504 GCA_047624885.1 Cryomorphaceae bacterium
AAGAATTAAATCTCATCTTCTCGTTTATCATGCTCCTTTTATTAGAGCGCTCACGTGGTTAAATCTAGATGAAAACCAGTGACCAGAATTTGATTTCACACCAGCAATGGCGAGACGCTGCTGAGCGCTTCACCCATCAGGTGAAGTGCTGGACAGATCCTTACCGCGAGAGAAAGGGTGCCGGCGCTAAGCATCCAGTGCATGATTTCCTTTTCTCTTACTACTCCTATTCTATGGGTAGGCTGGAAACTTGGCATCCTGGATTTGGTTCTGTTTTAGAGTCCCCATCCGCGGATCATTTCAGTAGTAAATACTATCGAGAAATGAATAGTAGTGTTTTCTTAGATCCCACGCTTATGCCAAAGAAGCGCATCCCTAGGCTTCGCTGGATTCAGAAACTGTTAGAAGCTACCCAAGACCGCACCGCCAACTTTTCATGTTTCGGGCTGCATGAGTGGGCGATGGTTTATCAGGAGGGAGACGTCCGTCACCGTGAGTCCGCACCACTCCGGCTCAGTCAGGAAGAAACGAATAAAGTCTTAGAGTCCAGAACAGTGCGCTGCAGTCACTATGATGCGTATCGGTTTTTCTCATCGTCAGCGCACAACATGAACAAACTTAGCCCTGATAATGATAACCGTTATGAATATGAACAGCCCGGTTGTCTCCACACCAATATGGACCTCTATAAATGGTGTTACAAGGCGATGCCCTGGATCTCTAGTGAACTCCTCTGGCAGTGCTTTTTACTAGCCAAGGATGTCCGTGAGTTAGACATGCGAGCCTCACCCTATGATCTAACAAAATACAACCTCGTTCCAGTAAAGATAGAAACGAAACAGGGTAGAGAAGAGTATGAAAAGATCCAGCGTGAGCTATCAGTTAGGGCGGAGCCGATCAGAAAAAACCTCATCAAGAAACTTGACGAGGTTTTAAATATTGCTGAAGGCTTAGATTGATTTCACCAGCTTAATCTCACTCCAAATATAGCATTAAATCCAGTCTCATTCACGCCAGATCCGTGCACTCGGTAATCTTCATCTGTTAGGTTTTCTAACCCCAGAGTGAGTAGCACGTTTTCCCTTGCCTGCCAACCTGCTCGCATCATACCGACAAGGTATCCTGGAGTTCCATTGGTAGGGATTCGCTGATCATCACGTAGGTCACCGGCTCCAAGGTTATTCTGCGTGGCTGACGCGAGAACTGTACCTTCTACCCAGACTTTGTCATTAGGGTGTGTCCACCTAAGGGAGGCTGATCCCGCTAATGGTGATAGGCGACGAATAGTGTCGCTTGTGACCACTCCGCCTATCTCGTCGAGAGTGTCTTGCTTGCCATCTTGCCATGTGAGATTTGCTGAGATTCTCCATTGATCATTGATGTGGTATTCCCCCTCCAGTTCGGCACCGTAGAGATATCCTTCTTCGCCATTCGTGATGCGCAGGAGGCTGTCAGGGCCAGTATTATCCACCACACGGGTGATTGGGTTGTTTATCGCTGTGTAAAAGACTGATGACGTGAGACGTAGAGCACTGCTCTCATGCTTAACTCCCGCTTCAAAGCTTAGCACATCCTCAGAGTCCACCCCTGCTGAACCCACTACCTCATCTGATGAATTAGAGACATTGGATCCTGTTAGATCTTCTAGGTTAGGAGCTCTGAAGCCCTGTGAAACCCCTCCGAATAGATGGTTTTGTTCATTGATTTTATAGTTAGCTCTCACACTCAGTGCCACGTTACTCCAGTCGCCATCACCGCTTTCATCAAGTCCAGTGGTGCGGTTGAAAACCTTACCCCAGTCGGCTTTAAAATGACTTGCTCTGAGTCCTGTTGAGAGTTCCAGGTTATCACTTACATGCCACTTGTACTGGCCAAAAGCACCGAGGGTGTCGTAGCTGGAGTCATCTGCCACAGGACGGCGCCTGGGCTCGTTCGCTTGTGAATCCACTTCATCATGGTAGTAGTCAAATCCCCATACAATATCTCCATTCCCTAGCTCACCGCGACTCTGGAAAGCCAGCCCAATGGTATCGACATCGAGATTAGAAAACCTACCATCTCTGCGCTCAGAGTCTTGAGATCTTTGATAGGAAAGCGTGGTCTCCCACTGCTTCATCAGCTGGTGTGAACCCTCACCATCTAATCTAATGTAAGTAAGCGACCTCTCCTGATCATAGATACGTTCATCCAATGTTCCGGGCTGAGTCACATGATCATCATGGATCCAGCCAGGATTGAATTTTGTGCTATGCCAGCGCCAGACATCGTCTTGATTTAAATACTGATGAGCCAGTGTGAGCTTAGAAGAAGAACTCAGAGCATACTCAAATTTCATATCAAAACTCTGCTCCTGATAGCCAGTATTCTTCATTCTCCCTAGGTTTGAATCACGGATATCTCCGAAATTCTTGAGTGAGAGTCCGAGCGTTGCCCCCCACTTCCCCCCCACACCGAACTGTTCTTCCAGTCTTCCTGTGTGGCTTCTACTGTTCGTGTCATATTTATAGAAAAGATTACCTCTATCGAACCACCCAGCCTCATTTTCAAATCCCGATGATTTACTCAAAACGTTCAGCGTCCCTCCGAGAGAGTCTGATCCATACAGCACTGAGCTAGGACCACGCACTAACTCCATACGAGAGATTGCATTAACATCTAGCGTGTTCCAATACTGGATAGGTCCTGAGCGGTAGCTTGAGTTATTCATCCGGATACCATCCACGAGGAGCAAGTTTTGCCGTCCTGTGAATCCACGAATATAGGGCGATCCATGACCGTGTGTTGTCTTCTGGATAAGAACGCCTGGCGAGTAGCGGAGCGCCTCTGGGATAGTACGGAGAGATTTCTCCAGCACATCATCTGCAGTGAGCAGAGTCACCGAGTAGCTAGAATCTAACAAGGATTCCTGAATTCTAGATGCCGTGATAACTGAATCAGCAAGACTTTCTAACTGGCTATCTGCTTCTTGTCCATGGATACTGCTTATTAAAGACAGCCCAACAATCGTATGCAATATTACATTCCTATTCATTTTATTCATTTTGGTTCAAACTAATTTTTTCGCGTATACCTTAGTTTCATCTATAAACTCTTGGGCGATGGGTTTTATTAGGCCCTGGTATAAAATCCCTATGATTAATGGCGAAAATTCATCTAGAGGGATCACATGACAGCCTTCTGCCCTGAATTGCTCACCAGATTCTCCCGGCACTCCCACCGCTATCCCAGCACCAAACCCTCGCCTCACATAGCTCTGGATCACATCCAACGAGTTCACCTCCACGCTCACATCCCACTCTATTTTTCTCTCCTGTAAGCCCTTCTGGAAGATCTGCTGCAAGGCCTCATGTGGCGGTAATCCTACTAGTGGAATCTTCGCTTTCATGCCTGTGCCATCATCACTTTCCTCAATGAGATCATCAAGTGTGTCCACCTTACAAGTGTCAGGAACTAATAAAACTATTGGTAACCTGAGTAACTCCTCCGCCTTTAGCCCATCGGTAAGTTTCCCATAAATAATACTGATCGCGATGTCTGCCTGTTGGTTCAGTAGGCTCGAGTAAATAGCAGCAGGTTCAACCTCTCTAAGGCTTAATTTTAAATCAGGTATCCTCAGCTTCATCCTCTCCAGCACATTCGGTAAATGTGTCCTCAGCACCGATGCCGAGGCGCAGATCCGTAGATGTTTACCAAGTTCCCCTTTCAAACTCTCTTCCACTTGTCCCATTCGCGAGAAAAACGGATACACATAATCATAAAGCTCATCCCCCTCAGGGGTCAGCGCAAATGGCCGCCTATTAAATAACTTCACCCCGAGCTCGCTTTCTAGCTGCAAGATCTGCCCACTCACCGCAGGCTGCTGTATCCCATAAGGCATTTTCCTTACGGCAGCAGTGATGCCTTCAAATTTCGCAACATAATAAAAGAGTTCTAAGTGGTGAACATTCATGAAAAGTATCTAACAGGAAACCAGCATCACTATCAATGATGATTTCCAGAATTTTTTATCTTCAAATTTAAATCGACCAAATAGAATTTTTACTTATAGTCTCCTCGACGATGATTAAAGAAACTGTAGGAAGAACAATAGCGATTGGCGATGTCCACGGATGCTTGGATGCACTGAAAACCTTAGAAGAGTTCGCCGGTTTTCGTGAGTCTGATACGATCATCGCACTTGGCGACTATATTGATCGCGGTACAGATTCTAAGGGAGTGATTGACTGGATGATAGCTGCTCGTGAAAAATACAACCTCATCACCTTGCTCGGGAACCATGAGGAAATGATGGCGGAATCAAGATCATGTGCTGAAGCGTATTATTTCTGGACAATGAATGGCGGTGATCAAACATTGAATTCCTTTGAATCCTCCATTGGAGCGATTCATGATAAATACTGGGAATTCATCGAAAGCTGTAAACTATTTCATGAGACCGATGACTATATTTTCGTTCATGCTGGACTGGATCCTCTACTAGCACCAGAGGAACAGGAATCAGATGTTATGTGTTGGCTGAGGTTTAGAGATTTAAAGCCACATATATCTAACAAAACGATCATTTGCGGTCACACTCCGCAGAGAGGTAATATGCCTGGCATCCTCCCGCATGCCATTTGTATAGATACCTATGCCTTTAATTATAAGGGGTATCTTACTTGCCTGGATGTAGACTCGGGCGAATACTGGCAGGCTAATAATAAGGGCGATGTTCGCCGAAGCAGGATTGAATCAATGAAGCAAGAGGTATGATCAGATGCTTGTTGCTCATTACCGCTGCCACTCTACTCTGCTGTAATGCTCAGGAAAAGACTGATGACGATGCACTGATTAAGCAACTACTAGCAGAAGACCTAGGAGCTCGATCATTCCTTTTCTCCCAAGTAGTAGAAAGTTCTAGCGGTAAGAAGGTATTACCATTTGATAAAGAAATCCCCAGCCATGCCGCCGTCCTAGCTCAGATAAAGGTAGCCATTGATAAGGCTATCATCATGCTCAATAAAGCGGACTCGCCTATCAAGAAGCTCCGTAGAATCAATGAAGCTTCCCGGTATTTTGAGGACATTCTTTTGATCGAAATAGATAAGCATCCCGAGCTGACATGCGCGATCCCGCTGAATAGAAAAGGTAAGGCCCAGCGGTCTGGCTATCCCGACATGCGGATCGAGCACACAGCGAGCAAGACCGTTTTTTATTTAGATCCTAAACTCTATGAGAAGAAATCTAGAGCATCCAGTCTGCGGACATTTTACTATGAACCAAAGACACGGACATTGAAAATCCTGGATGATGCGGTGCATCTGCTACTAGGAATCAGCCACGATGGTGTGGATGGTGACTGGTCATTCACGAGCTGGGAGCTGGTGGATTTATCAAAATTCAAAGTCCGTCTGAAAGCAGAGTTTCAGGCATCTAATAAGGATCTGTATCGGAAAGAGAATCTGATCGAGTCATCCAGTGACGCAAAATAAGCAACACTGAGCAAACACGCCTTGTGGGCTATC
>JBLHQF010000191.1:0-5478 GCA_047624885.1 Cryomorphaceae bacterium
TCCCATCCGTCGTTGCCACGTCCATAGTTGAAATCCCAAAACGATCCCAGATTTCGAATGAGATTAATGTGAGTAACATCATCCAGCCGGAGGAGGCCCTGAGCCAAGCCTTCTTCTGTACTGGTTCCCGTCTCCCTGAAATTGTAGTCACGTTTTTGGACGTATTTCATCTGGAATGGGTTGAGCGAGGTATAGGTATCTGTGTATAGTCCTCCACTGACATTAGCCTGGACGACTGAGAGGGCGTGGTCAGCAATGTTGTCTCCGTCAGATGGAAAGTCGAAGCTAGAGACTTTTGCACTACGGTTGTAGAGTTTACTATAGATAGACGCTGCAGCTAGGTATTCACCTTTTGAGGTGGGGTGAGTTGTGTTTGTGTCCTGAGAGGTGTAACCGTCCCAAGCCTTTCCAGCAGGTACTACTGTGAGACCGCCAGATCTACCTACACGGTGCACAACTTCATCGAAGTTGTCAGCGGTGAAGGGTGAGCTGTTTTCTGGCCACTGAGCCATCAGGATGACTTGCGCAGGATCGGGGCCCTGAGCGACTTCTTTTTGAATCAACTTCACTCCTTCGGCATACATGCCGGGAAAATTCGCCATGATGTATGGATCGCTGCAGAGTATGATATAGTCCCATTGAGTGCCTGCTTCGCCTCGCAGATTTGAGAGGCGAATAGTCTTTCCATCTGGCCACATGAAGTGCTGCGCCAAGCTATAACAATGTGCCGTGATGTTGGCGATGCCGGTCTTGCTGGTGCGAACTGTGTTGGTCTTTGCTTTGAAGACATCCTCAAACACCACGTTCACCGTATCGGTGAGGAGTGGATCTTGGGAGAGTATGTCCTTGAGATGGGTAGAAATAGTTGTCGGGTTAAACGGTTTTTCGTGAACCACATCATGCTCTCCGCCATCTGAGAAGCTGTGAGTAGACCCAATGACCAAAATATTTAGATCGAAACCTTCATCGTCGTAGATGGAAATGTCATCTGAGGCTACATTGATTTCATAGCCGGTGCCGGCAGTCACGGTCAACGTAGCAATTTCCTCACCCTCGGCTCCCACAGCATCATCCACTGGTGTCAGCGTAACCACCTTCGATGTCTCACCTGCGGCAAAGTTGATTGGGCTGGAGGCGTTTACGGTGTAGTCGCTACCCTGTGTGGCGTTTCCACTTAGCGCATAATTGACAGTCAATGCTCCAGTGGTGTTACCGCTACGCGTGATAGTCCATGTGCCCGGATCTGGACCGATTTCGGATGCGGTCGCATCCGTTGCGCTGACAGATATCTGGGAGAAAGATGCCAGAATCCCTGTCACAAGGATGTCATCCAAACAGACGCCATAGCCATACTTGGCGTTTCCTTCAAATGCGATACGGCTGTTGGCGCTAGCGGTCGGAATCGCCAAGGTGCGTTGTGTCCAAGATGATACATTTTCCGTATAGTACGCCAACTCTATCCAGGTAGTGCCACCGTCACTGCTGTAAAAGACCTTCAGCTCGTCTTGGTCCGGGGACCAAACCGCCTGAGTATGCCAAAAGCTCAAAGAGCGGTTCGTGTAACCATCCGTGTTGAATGTTGGAGAGATGAGTCGTGTGTTGTTTTCGGTCGTATTTGCGTAATAGAGGGTCGCGTTGTTGGTGCTGTTATGCGCAGCGGAAGGCTTTCCTGAATTTCCTCCCCCTTGGATGTTCCATGTCGCGTTTCCTAAGATTTGACTCTGTGTCCAGCCAATTGGGAGATTGGTCGAGCCCTCAAAACCCGTGGTCAATAAATCTTCTCCATGTGCTAGAGTGCAAAAGAAAGTCAAGATTGCTAATGTAAGGGAGGTAATATGTTTAGTTTTCATAGGATTTATCAATTCAGTTAATAATTTGCAGGGTAGTTTAAAGAAACTATCTGCCTAGTGCTTCATTTATTTAATTATCGCTCAGAGGGAAATATTATTCTATCTTTACATCTAGTATGTTTTAGAACAGGTTTTATCTAATGTTTAAAGGCTTAACTATTCCTGAGCAAGTTGCAGCTCACTTGCGTCAGGAGCTGAAGAGCGGGCGCTGGTCTGAGTATATGCCGGGCCGCGACTTTTTAGCGCGAGAATTGGGGGTGAATGGCAGCACCATTGAGCGGGCCTTGCTGCAATTAGAGAGAGAAAATTTGTTGAAATCAGGTGGTGCTGGCCGTCGGCGACGTATATTGGTGGAGAATCAGCCTTTAAAAGTTAATCAAGTTTGTATCCTTCTCTTTGAGCCTGAAGATGCATTTGATAAGTATATCATAGAGCTACGACTACAATTACAGCATGCAGGATACTCTGTAATTGTAGCAACAAAAACACTCAATGAACTGAAGCATGACCCCAAGAAGGTAGCGGGAATACTTTCGAGAAATCCCGCGGATGCTTACATTCTAATGGCTGCTGCTAGGCCAGTATTAGAGTATTTTTCGAAGACATCTTTGCCAGTATTTGCCCTTTTTGGGAGGATGACTGGACTGCCAATCGCAGGCACTGCTCCTGACAAAGCTCCTGCATTAAAAGAAGCTATTTATGAACTGCACCAGCTTGGTCACAAGAGGATTGTGTTTTTATCGCGTGAAGCAAAAAGTGAAAATCATGGTTTTCTAGAGCGGGTATTTTTTGAGGAATTGGAGAAGCTAGGTTTATCACACAGTAGTTATAATTTACCCGTTTGGGAGGATTCGCCAGAAGGACTAGAACAGTGTCTAGAATCATTATTTAAGGTCACTCCGCCATCGGTGATTTTTGTGGACGACTGGTTGCTTGTACTTGCCATTCATAATTATCTTATGCACAAGCGTGGGATAGCTTTTCGCCAATTAGTTTGTGTCTGTACTGACTTTCATCCCATTTTTCATTGGTGTCGTCCTAGAATCTCACATTTCTATTGGGACTCGGAGGCAGTGGTGCGATCAGTTTTGCGTTGGGTTAACTGCATCGTGCAAGGTAAGGATGATAAAAAACAGCAACTGATAGTTTCTAAGTTTGTGTCTAGCGAAGAGTTAATTTAAAATGTCTCACTATTCATTGAGACTGATCACTAAAGTCATGGTTGAGCCTGAAGTTTTTGTGATACTTATGATGCCGTAGTTTCGAGTTTGCCGATTAGGATTTATGTGTTATTTAATATGCCCTAATAAATTTTAGCCCACATCAAAGATCCATTTTAATACAGATACCTATGAGTCATCCTACTGAGCAGAACCAAGAAATGATCAAGGCGATCAGCCATGAATTTGCTATCGCTGGAGAATTTGTAGAGGGGGTAGAGATCGATAGTGGTCACATTAATAATACTTACCTGGCAGTTTATGAAGAACCTAATGGCAAGCGCGCCAGATACATTCTTCAGCGTATCAATGAATTTGTATTTAAAGACCCGCTCCAGGTGATAAAAAATGTAGAAACTGTGACCCGCCATATTAACTGGAAGGTGCTACGTGTGAAAAAGGGGCTTGGCGGACAGACTCTGAATATTTATCCCGCAAGAGGCGGTCGATCATTTGCTTATGGGGATAATGGAGGAGTTTGGCGGTGCTATAACTACATCGAAAATTGCAAAACTTACGATGTGGTCGAGAATACCAGACAGGCCTATCAGGCGGCTAAGGCATTCGGCTCATTTCAAGATTTGGTGAGTGATTTACCTGTGGAAGAGGTCACGGACACCATTCCAGATTTCCATAACACACCCAAGCGCTACGCTAGACTGATGGAAGTCGTAGCAGCGGATCCAGAGGGCAGACTCAAGAATGTCACAGCTGAGGTTGATTTCATCAAGCAACGCGAAGGGCTGTGCAAGCATCTCGTGGAGCTGGCTGAGCAAGGAAGACTGCCGGTGAGAGTGACCCACAATGACACCAAACTTAACAACGTGATGATGGATGCAGAGACCGATGAGGCGGTCTGCGTGATCGATCTCGATACCGTGATGCCTGGGCTCTCGCTCTATGACTTCGGTGATCTGGTCCGGACCGCGACTTCTCCAGCGGAAGAGGATGAGAAGGATCTGAGCAAGGTTGAAATGCGGATGTCAATGTTCGAGGCGCTCGCTGAGGGCTACATCGATGGCTGCGATTGTCTGACTCCGCTAGAGATAGAGAATCTCGTCACTGGTGCCAAATTAATGACTCTAGAAGTAGGGATTCGGTTCCTAACAGATTACCTAGAAGGTGATGAATATTTCAAGACTGAGTATGAAGATCACAACCTGGTCCGAAGCCGCACCCAGCTGAAACTCGTCGCGTGCATCGAAGAAAAAGAGCCGGAAATGAATAAATTTGTTTCTAGGGTAGCAAAATCTAAGCATTAGTGCTACAGAGTCCCCACCACAACGCACCGCTAATAACGGGCTCATAGTTCAATGGATAGAACGACGGTTTCCGGAACCGTAGATCTAGGTTCGATTCCTAGTGAGCCTACCAGCTTTTATCGCTCTTAGCCAAGCTCTCGGCCAGTCAAGGCGGGCTATCGGAGATACGTGAAAAATGAAAATTACTATTAGAGTTATTCTGATTATTTTGTCTATTGGTTGGGTTCTTCCCGCGTGGTTTGGGCTCGACTGTCTGCATGTGGTGTTGACGCAAACTGATGAATCTATAGCAGCCAATAGCTTTCCTTACTTACATGAATCAAAAAATTTCACTGAAATAGTAATTATATGGCTCGCGTTAGTGTTTCTGTTTTGGTCATGGATTTTATCTAAGGCCTTTATTAATAAATAGATGTGGTGTTTAATCGTGTAAAGTAATCCAAGTACTAAAGATGGAAGTTGAAGAGAAGAGCTGGACTGTTTGTCCTGAATGTCAGGGGCAAGGTAGAAAGAGCCGGGGGCTTTCTAAGAAGGTGAGGCTCCGCTATCAGAGGTCATTAGATGAGTTTGAAAAAACTAAGGATAATGAGGGGGCGAAAGCTCCTAACCCTCCTTTGCTCCACCTGGATCCATGCTTGAGCTGTGACGGGGCGGGGCTGGCTCGTTCTGTTAGCTATCCATTAGTGGATGAAGAAAATTACCCGCATGTTGCCATCATTGGAGGTGGTATAGGTGGAGTGGCTCTTGCTATCGCGTGTTTGCACCGGGGGATTCCGTTTACTCTTTATGAACGCGATAGTGGCTTCGATGCGCGATCTCAAGGTTACGGGCTTACGCTGCAACAGGCGAGCAAAGCGATTGAGGGATTGGGCGTTTTCTCGCTGGATGAGGGAGTGATTTCAACAAGGCATATCGTTCATACTACCGATGGAAAAGTGATCGGTGAGTGGGGGATCAGAAAGTGGCTGCGGTCGGAAGAGAAATCGCCACCCAAACGGACCAATGTGCACATAGCACGGCAGTCGCTGCGTATGGCTCTGCTGGAGCAGCTCGGCGGACATGATGCGCTGCAGTGGGGGCACCAGTTGGTGGATTTTACAGAATGTGAGGGTGAAAATGGAGAGGATGGCCTAGAGCTGAGCTTTC
>JBLHQF010000192.1:0-5474 GCA_047624885.1 Cryomorphaceae bacterium
TCCGCTACACCACCGCTGTGCTAGCTATTAAACAACTAAAAGTCGAATTCGGAGCGCGGGTGATCTTTGAAGATCTCTCGTTTACTGTATTAGAAAAAGAACGTATCTCCTTCGCGGGCCATAACGGTGCGGGGAAGTCCACGCTTATGAAGTGCATCGGCGGTATGCTGGAGCCTAATGCGGGAAAAATAGCTAAGCCTAAGCATTGTAAAATAGGCTACCTGCCACAGGAAGGTATCCATATTTCCGGTATCACACTCTGGGATGAAACTGAATCAGCATTCGCTGAGGCCAAGAAGATCCAAAACGAGATAGATGTCCTCGGTGACTTGCTTGATACTCAAGACCCGTGCGAGCAGGAATTCATGGACACGCTTGATAAAATCGGCGACCTCGAAGTCCTGCTAGAACACTTTGACATCAGTAGAATCAAACCCAAGGTCGAATCGGTCCTCACTGGTCTCGGTTTTAAACGATCTGACTTCCAGCGCGACTGCTCAGAGTTCTCCGGTGGTTGGCAGATGCGGATCGCGATGGCTAAACTCTTCCTCCAAGAGCCCGCCGTCCTACTTCTGGATGAGCCTACTAACCACCTAGACATTGATTCGCAACAGTGGATGGAACAGTATCTCATCAACTATTCTGGCGCAATCATCATCATTTCTCACGATCTGGCACTACTCGACATCCTCACCAAACGCACCATCGCCTTCCATCAGGGAAAAGCAGAAGAATACGCTGGTAACTATTCTTACTACCTCAGGGAATCAAAGTTAAGAAAAGAGATCAAACTCAAGCAGTACCAGTCACAGCAGAAAGAAATTCAGAAGCAAAAGGCGTTCATTGAGCGCTTTAGAGCTAAAGCATCAAAGGCGACTCAAGCACAGTCTAGAATCAAGGCACTCGACAAAATTGAACTTATTGAAATCGATCAAGAAGATTCGGTGATGGACTTCACCTTCCCTAAGCCGCCAGCAAGCGGGCAGTCCGTGGCGAAACTAGAAAATGCCTCTAAAGCCTATGGCAAAACTGAGATTTTCGAAGACTTCAACTTTGAAGTTGAAAAGGGTGCGCGTATGGCAATCGTTGGACCTAACGGTGCTGGAAAATCCACTTTCTGCCGCCTCATCACTGGTCAAGAAGATCCTGATTCAGGTGAATACACGCTCGGCAGCAAATCAGCCATTTCCTTTTTCTCTCAAAACCACGCTGACGAACTAGACCCAGAACTCTCAGTGCTAGAAACTTGCCAAGAAGTATCCTCACGTGAAAATGCACCACTGGTTAGAAATATCCTCGGTTGTTTCCTCTTCCGTGGTGATGATGTTTTCAAGAAAGTAGGCGTCCTTTCTGGTGGCGAGCGCTCACGCGTGGCACTGGTGCGGATGCTCATCCAGCCGGCTAACTTCCTGATCCTCGATGAGCCGACTAACCACCTTGATGTCCAGTCCCAAGCAGTGCTCCAGCGAGCTCTCAATGAATATCCAGGCTCTTACCTCATCGTATCCCACAACCGCTCATTCCTCGACCCTATCGTCACCCGCACGCTAGAATTCAGACCAGAAGAAGAGCCTAGACTCTACCACGGAAACGTCACCTACTTCATCGATAAGAAAGCTGAAGAAAAGGATATAGCCAAGCAAGCCGCTAAGCATGCTAAAGCAAACCAACGCGCTAGCAGCAAACCAGCAAGTAGTTCGATTAGTAATGAAGACGGCAGTAAAGTGTCGCGAAAAGATCAACGCAAGCGGGATGCCGACACAAGGCAAAAGCGTAGTTCAATCTTGAAGCCTCTGGAATCAGAGCTAAAGACTCTCGAAGGCGAAATAGCAGAGATTGAGGCGGGACAAGCAAAACTTACCAAGCATATGTCCTCTCCAGAGATATCCACTGATGGTGACAAAATGCAGGAATCATCTATCGCTTACAACAGCCTTTCTGATCAATTAGAAAAGACTTATACAAGGTGGACTGAAGTCTCTGATGAAATCGAGAAATTCAATGCAGAATTCGGCGAATAATTCATAGAAATAATTTGGCTTATTAAAAGTTCTAGTGTTCCGGGCTTTTATTTCATACACTAAACTTGCCTAGCGAGATTTTCGATGTACATTTCGCATAGATATTTATCGATTGACACCTCGACTTGTCGATAGATAAAACCACATTCAACAACCTAAATTAGACATGGACTACACAAAGACAAACCCTAAACCTCTCTCTCCAGCAGATCTCGACGCTAATGATGCCATGACAGACTTTTCCGCTCCAGAGTCACAGACCCTAAAGGCTGATGCAGTAGAAAAGGCTCATAACTTCCGTAGCTACGCAGGAGAAAAAGCCGCTGCCATTAAACAGGAAGCAGGCGCCAAGATCAAGCAAGGTGCTGAAAAAGCCAAAGAATTTCACGTAACTGCTGAAGACTATATCAAGGAAAACCCCACCAAATCCGTTCTCGGTGCAGTGGGTATTGGTGTGATTATCGGCCTCATTCTGCGCCGATAACTCTCGCTTCTTTTCAAAACAGAAGATCAATCAGGATTTCTAGTTTCAACCACGGTTTAAGCAAGAAGCAAGAGCTGCCAAGATTGCTCAGCTGCTTGTTTCCTCGTGAAATTCATAGGACAAATAAGTACATCTCATGGAGCCCACACAACATCAAGAACCACAGCCTAGACCTCCTGTCAGGCGTCCGAGAGACTCTGCCTCCAGAGACACCGCCCAGCATGAAGGGCTCAATCAGGCGGCAATGTCGCTGAAGGATTCTAGTCTCGGCTACTTGCAGGCTAAGACCGAGCTGACAGCTATTGAAGCCAAAGAAGCTGCCATCTTTGCCAAGCAGAAGATCAGCGTGGCAATCATCGCCGCATTCTTTGCCACCTTCAGCTACGCGCTCTTCCTCGTCCTAGCCTACGGAGTCATCCTCCAGTATGCTGACGTATTCATCAGCCAAACCTCTAAAATTACCACTTTGACTGAATCGAATACGGTCATCCTGCTGATGATGATTTTCAACCTCTTACTCTTCCTCATCTTCCTGGTAAAACTCAGCAAGAAACCACAGGAAGAGCTCTTCTCACTGACAAAATCTGAATTTCAGAAAGACAAACAATGGCTAGCAGAGATCAATCAAACAAACGGAAACTAGAACTGGTCACCCAGCTCACAGCAAACCGTAGAGACATCATCCTCAAAAAGCAGGTGCTCGTCCAGCAGATCGCCGTGAGCACAGAGCTGCTGAAGGACAAGCTCAATATCCCTAAGCTCATCATCACCAAGGTTAAATCCTCACTAACTAATAACCCCACCAAGTGGTTCATCGGCTCAGCAGTAACTGGACTGCTCATTTCCAAACTCTTCTCTGGCTCAGTCGGTTCCATTTTCAAAAAGCCTAAAAAGCAAAAAGTCAGCCGAGGCATGCTCTACACTCTAGCTGCCATGGCAGCTCGCCCTGTAATTAAATCCTTCCTCATCGAAAAAGCTAAAGATTACGTGGCGCATCGATTACTAAGTCAGCAACACCAAGTCTCTGATTACGATTACCAGCACGAGTCTGACTACTACCATCGTTAGTAACAGAGCTTTTGCTGGCTATTGTGTCGTTTCAAACACCGCATGCTGTTATTTTTCAACTTTAGCGTTTATTTCTCCTCCCTACCCCGCTTAAATGGTCGCTATGATCGAACTACCACCATGGGGAAGCCCCTTCTTTGCTTTAGCCACATTTCTATTTGGTATCTGTGTGGGCTCCTTTCTCAATGTAGTCATCTACCGCGTCCCCAGAGGGCTTAGCATCAATCAGCCAAAACGCTCATTCTGCCCCAGCTGTAAAAAGGAGATCCCCGTCTCGCGCAACATCCCGCTAATCACCTGGCTCATCCAGAGAGGCAAATGCGCGGAGTGTGAATGCTCCATCCCGAGCCGATACTTCTGGATCGAACTCCTCACCGGCCTGCTCTGGCTCGCTTGTTGGTATTCATTTCCTAATCCCCTCGTAGCCATACTCTATATGATCCTGGGAGCCATCGCCCTGGTGATCATAGCTGTCGATATCGAACTGATGCTGATCCCTCGTTCCTTAACTACCATCGCAGCAGTCACCGCGCTTACCGGTGCAGCATTGATCCCAGAGAGGTTTGGATTACTGACCTGGAAAGAAGGTCTCAGCTACTCCGCATTCGGCCTAGCCATCGGCTGGGCAGCACTCTGGCTGGTAGTTCTGCTAGGCAAGGCGATGTTTGGCAAACGCAAATTCACCTTTGAAAATGCCACTAACTGGGAAGTGCGCGAGCCTACGGGTGAAGAAGACGAGGAGGAAATCTGCTTCGTCATCGATGATGAGGCCATTCCATGGTCAGATATTTTCTTCCGCAAGACAGACAAGCTCATCGTCGATGGACTCACTGAACTCAATATCGATGGCTCTCTCCGCTCCGCGAAATCGTTAGAAATAAGAGACAGCTACATCCTCGTGGATGGTGAGAAAATTGACATTGTAAAGCTCAAATCACTCGACGGAAAAACCACCTCCGCCACCATCCCGCGCGAAGCCATGGGCATGGGCGATGTAGATCTACTCGCCGTCCTCGGAGCCACCTTTGGCGCACCCTCGTTACTAATCATCGTGCTATTCTCCTGCATAATCAGTATCCTCATTGCTGTCTTCTGCCGCTTAGGGTTTGGAAAAATGATCCCCTTCGGCCCAGCACTCATCGCAGGAGGAGTCTTCTGGCTACTCTACGGCCAGTCCGCATGGAATTGGTACATGTCGATCTTCGTCAGCTAAAACCTAACAACCTAAAACCTAACAACCTAAAACCTACCTAACCACATACTGCTTCCCAGACACCTTCACACTGGGAGGTACTTTATTTTTCTCAAAGGCATCATAACCAGTCTTCAGATTTCCCCAGAAGCCATCCCACTGATTCCCCTTCATCTCCTTCAGCTTCGCATCAGTCATTCTAAAAGGAAAACTATGCACTGGAACCGATCCCTGACCATTGCTAATCGCCGCGGCACAGAGCGTGTAAATTTCCTCCACATAGTAATCGGTCATCGCAAAGCAGCCAGCCGAAACCTGGTTTCCATGCACCATCAGCGAATGCCCCGTCCTGCCATGCGCTCGGTCGTATCTGTTAGGATAGCCTAGATTGAATGAAAGATGGAATCTACTCTGCGGATTCAGCGCTCGCCTCCCCACACTATAAAACCCCTCGGGTGCCTGCATATCTCCCTCAAAAACCTTAGGCCCCAAACGACCAGACATGCCCATGATACTGTATCTCTTAAACTCCTGATATTTCTTGGTCTTCTTATTCAGCACCCAAACCTCTAACTCACGAGTCTGCTTGATCACTCTGATGAAAACTGGATTTCCCACCGCGATCCCAGTCTTAAACATTTCTTGCTTTAGTCTAGGCGTCACCCGCTTCGCCGCATCAGCCGCCCGCTTGGCTCCATTAGCATAATCA
>JBLHQF010000193.1:0-5471 GCA_047624885.1 Cryomorphaceae bacterium
TCGTGGTGCGCGGAAAATAACTTCCATCGTCTGCCACTCGCCGGGCGCCATCGCCGCATTGACGCGTGGAGGCACACCTTCAAATCCCTTAGGATTTCTCTCTTCATCATAGCGCTGATAAAGCCCACCCATATCACCGGCTCCAGCTTTTGCTTTACCAAAACTATCGAGAATCTGAATCTCGTAACGTCCCATGAAATACACGCCTGAGTTGGAGCCCTTGGGAATCATGAATTCGAGCTTCATGTGAAGATCCTGAAACTTCCCTTTAGTTTGTAAAAATGGAATTCTCTTACGATTACCCTTGAGAAGAATATTGGAAAGCAATGCATCACCTTTACTTACTGCTGTAAGGTTTTTACCGGCTTGCTTGACCTCCCCATAGTAGTTCCATTTAGCCTCCTTATTAAATTGTTGGTTTAACTCATCTGCTTGAAGTGTCCCTGAGGCGAGACACGAGAACGAAACGAAGATACTGGTCAATTGTGCGATTGTCATAAAGTTTGAATTATTTTTTCTAGAAATGCTGGTTACGGAGCTAATACTACGCAGTTTATACTCCAGTGATTTCATAAATAAACAAAAAAAACGCCTAGATTGCTCCGGGCGTTTTTCTTATAGATGATATTGGGATACTTAGACCGAGGGTGGCATAGTTCGTCAGCGACTCAAATAGGAGGTAACTTGCTCTCTACAAGTAAACCCAAGGCCGACTAGGTGTTAAAACTGTTAATTTACTAATCGAGTTTAGGCCCTATAGGTGGCGGACCTGGTGGTTTAGGCTTGGCGTTGGGATTAGGTGGCGGAGGGGTTGCTAGTCGCTTCACTTCAACCTCTTTAAGTATGATGGTGTATTGAGTCATGTAGCTGATTTCCCATCCTGCAGAGACCCTTGCTTTATCAGCCATGTTACGAGCCTGAAGATAGGTGTTAAAGGAATTTGGGTGCACGTGGAAAAGGATGACTGCTCTAGAATTTCTGGAAAGCTTCTTCAGGATTTTTGCATAGGTGCTGTCTTTATCGTTGATTGTCGCTAGTGGTGTGCCGCCATTTTTTTGATCAGGTTTTATGACTATGCGGAGATGCGTCCAGTATTTATTGTTCACCAGTGCTATTTTTTGTTGCCTAGAGCTTGTGAATTTGAAGTCTTTAAAATACGCAGCAATTTTCGTCTGGTCATGAATGTAACGGTCAGCTCCTTGTTGCTTAATTCGATTAGTGAGCCATTTACGTTTGTGCCTTTTGAATTCATTTTCAAACTGCTCTACTGAAGTGAATGGATCAATGAAATGAACCCGGTTATGGATGACGATGGCGTGGTAAACTTTGGCACTTTTAGGGATCGATCTACTGATAGGAATGCTGACCTCAGTAGGGGCAATGGTAGCAAGAGGGTTATCATCTAATAGAGCTTCTAGCTTAGTGATTTCGGTTTGAATCACGGTGGTTTTGTTTTTCTCGCTATCTCGGTCCTTACTTAGTTTCTCTGCCAGCTTTTTAAGCTCGGAGAGTTTGGCTAAGACATCCTTACTCTCTAGAGTGTCTTTCTCAAGAAGTGCTAGTTGACGTATCTCAGCCTCAATCTCTTTTGCAGTGGGCGGCTTATCGGTGAGTAGTTTTTTCACGCGCAGTTTTTCCTTATTGAGTGCTTCAAGCTTCTTAGTGGCTGCCACTACTTCTTCTGCCGTGGCAGGCTGTAGCTCTTCCATGAACTTGACCTTCTTCTGAGTGACATCCGCCTGCACCAGAATGAGCACGAGGATGAGCACCGCGACGACATTCGTGAGCGCGTCCATGAGTGAGTCTAGGCTGACTCCTCCTTCATCTGAATTTGATTTTCTTTTGCGTGCCACGATGAGTTAGTTCTTGAAAAGGCTGAGATCGATTTTCCCGTCGTTAGGGATCGGTAGCTTGCCGGTATTTAGTTGATACTTGGATTCGGCAATTCCTGCCGCCCAGCGGTAAGCGTCACGGCCTGATTTTCTGACGAGGAAAAGAACCATTGAGTCGCGTGTCTTTTTGATGGTATCGAGATGTTTATTGAAGC
Source organism: Cryomorphaceae bacterium (assembly GCA_047624885.1). GTDB lineage: Bacteria > Verrucomicrobiota > Verrucomicrobiia > Verrucomicrobiales > Akkermansiaceae > Rubritalea. Next base: position 2,048 of record JBLHQF010000193.1, read on the forward strand.
TCCCATTGGTAGCAATGGTGGAGGTGGAGATTCGCTTGCCAGCGTTTCCCTCGGTCATGATGACGATGCCGGTGCTATTGCATTCGATGAAGAAAAGGTTCCTTGCTCCTCGCTCGTTTATTCCGCGAGGCCGGATGACGACGGACTTTTTCGGCTTAGGTGCTTCCTTCCTGGCTTTCAGTTCAGCTTGTAGATTTTTGAGTCTGACTGCTAGCGGTGGGCGTTGCTTTTTGAGGGAAGTGATTTCCTTTTTGAGATTCTCTAACAGTTTCTGTAAATTGATGTCAGTGATATCAGATTTCTCGGCTTTCTTCAGCTCATCTAGCGCCATGGTTAGCACTATTTTCTTATCCTTAATCTTTTGAAGTTTGGCTGAGGTCGAGTGATCTTTCTCGAGTTGTGCATTGAGTTTTTTGATTTCTTGATCGATGGTGACCGCCTTCTTTTTCAAGTCACGGTTCGCAAGTGCGCGGGCCAGCTCTTCCTCGGTTTGCCCTTCTTGCTCCATCATCTGCACCTGCATAGAGACGCTGATCATGAGCGTGAGTATGCCGATGAGGCATGCTAGTATGCTCATGAAGGGGAAAAGTGATACCCCGTTTTCGTTTCTGCTTTTGCGTCTACCCATTAGAATTCATGAGAACTTATTTTTTTGAGAAGAAGCCACGTTTTTTCTTCTCTTCGGTAGGGATTTGTTCTTCTCCCAGTTTACGAAGTGCCTGATTAATCGAATCGATTCCTCTGGCGATACTCTCAAAGGATTTATTGAGATTCAGGTGTGACTTGAGGAAGACTTCGCTACTAGATTCGGTGAGCTTAGTGACGGCTTCGGTGAATGACTTCTCCATCGTGCTCTGGCTAGAATCTAAGCTTGATTTGAGTGCTTTGCCTGTCTGGCTCATTTGTAGAGTGGACTCATTCAGATTCACCAGGAATGTCTCATGCGCGCGTGAGAGTGAGGCGACTAGCTGCGGGATACTCTCGGCTTTTTCAAGCAGCGCATCAGTCCCCGGGTGACGACTGTCATTGAGCTTGGGCAGTAGTTTCTCGGTGCAAAAGGCATCGATGATGGTGAGCGTCTCATCTTCTCTCTTCTGGACGGCAGCCAGTGGAAAGCTCAACAGGATACTGAGAATGAGTCCGAGCAAGGTGGTGTCGAACGCTTTCCCAAGACCTCCCGTTAGACTATTGATAGAGGCTTTTAGCGCTTCGGGTGAGGGATCTGCCATGACCAGAGAGCCGACGGCTATGGATAGCCCTAATACAGTTCCAATGAAACCAAGAATTGGAATCGCCCACAGGAAGACCTTGATGAGTGAGTAGGAGCCAACAGAGCGGTTGTCGTCCAGATCTGCCTGAGTGCTGAGAAATGTAGTTACTTCACCATTGTCGATCCGAGACTCGAACAGCTCTAGCGATTTCCTAATACGATTCACGATAATGCTATCACGCATGGTGGCTGGTACGTTGTAGATGTTATCGATAAAGGCACCGACATTACTGGAGTTAATTTCCTCACCAATATGGGTAGGGAAAAGGTTCAGTAAGGTGGCTTGTGCTTGATGCTGGATTTTCTTCCATTTCATGAAGAGGATCACTATTCCCCATGAGAACAAAAATGTCTCCGCATAGTTCACCCATCCACGATCGAGGAAGAGCTGTCCAAAGCGTGAGTCTCTAAACGGAACCATCAACAGCATATATATCACCGTGATGCTCGCCCCAAATAGCAGGCTTTTACCAAAGTTGACATTGGCATGATCCTTTTCCTCCCAGCCAGCACGAACAGGTTTTTGATTCCCTGTTCCCTCAGCACCATTAGATGGTGCGGTTGCCTCTGGGGTTTGGAATCGATTCTGGCAAGCTGGGCACTGGACTTGTTGATTCAGGTGCTCTTGAGTGATATCAAGTGCGGTATTGCAGTGTGGGCATGAAATTTGCATAGTTTGTATTATTATTCGTGATGATTGAGTCTATTTTACTGCCTGATTCTACCAGGCGCGGATTTAAACTGGAAGTGCGCCTAGTTAGTTAATTAGTTCATTCTTAAAAAAGGTAAAGTGTTCTTTCTTTTCGTAAAGAAACAGAAATGCTGGAGGTTTATTTTTTCTCCATCTTGAGGATCCCTTCAGCAAAGGCTTTGCCGATGAGAGCCATGGTCTTAGCGGATCCTAGGTAGTGGTAACCGGCATTGGATGCACCGCGTTTCCAAAGCGCTTCATCGGCCGGGGTAATCAACTTGGCACGAAACTCTTCTAGATAGGCCTTCTGTTGCTGTTCGGTCATGTTGCCGTCCTTGTTAGCGTGATTCTTATTTTTAGTCCTCAGTGCGTGAGCCATATTCCGAACCTTACCGCGATTCTCATCAATTTTAGCGAGTGCCACCCCCCAAAATGGTGCAGTCTCAACGGCAGCTACGTTACCTTTAAACTCAGCCAACTGAGCCGGTGCTGCCATCGCCTGCCTGAAATAGTTAGGCCTATCCTGGATACCACCTATGCCCATGACACCGATAACAAAAGGCATCTTCGGTGCTGCTAGGTCTTTACGCACATCGCGGATGAAGTGGCCCATTACCTCTGAATATAAGTCATAACGATCAGGTTTATTAGCGCCAGGGTAAGTTTCATTAGCGACCATATCATTCCAACCCTGGAACCAGATAAAGCCCGCCAATTCATAGCCCTGCTTCGGCTCATAATCTGGGTAAACTCGCTGGATATCACCTAGAACTTTATTCACGTGCTCGGTCATCAGGCGATAGTAAATTCCCGTAGCGGCCTTCTTATCGATCTTCCACTGTTCAAAATCTTTAGGAATTCCATGGCCAACCTGCTTCGGGTAATTTTCTAGTTGCCACGCATTAAGCGTATAGGGTCCAGCGCTTGGCGGACGGAAATCAGTGTGTAGGCTTTTGCCGCCCCAAGCGGTCTTGATAATCAGGATCGGTCCGTCGTGTGTCTTTTCCATCGTCAATCCGAAAGTAAACTCTGGTCCAATTTTGCTGCCTAGCTTGGTAAAACTACTACCTCTGGAGCCGTAGCCCGCTGTCAGTTTACCGTATCCCTCACCGTTGTTCTCACCTGCTCCGGTAAAGTAGGAGATCCACACATCATCACACACACGCGGCTTTCCATCGGAGCCAAGCATCTCCTGGAGAAGTGGCTTAGTAGTGGGGTCGTCACCGATATAGTCGAATGTTTCAAGCTTGGCGTGCCCCTCCATATTGGACTGCCCGGCGAGTATATAGACCTTTAGCGGCTTGGCTTGTATAGTAGAGTGGCAGAATAAACTGGAGACCGCCAGGGCCACTAAGGATAAATTAGTTTTGATGTTTTTTCTAGTTGTCATGGTTGTGTTGAGATGAGGAATACCTTCCGTCAGTTCATTGGTTTGTATGCTTATAATATGGTGATTTTTTTTA
>JBLHQF010000194.1:0-5460 GCA_047624885.1 Cryomorphaceae bacterium
TGAAGATTAACTGGGAGGCAGAGGAAGGGCAGTCATTGGAGATTTTAAATGCACCAGCAGTTCTGTTAAATGCAGAGGGTGAAGGCTTCCGCGTCATTAAAGTGAAGGATGAGCTAGATAAGACACTTTCGTGGAAACTCGTAGCCGAGAAATCTGGCCTGCTTACCGCGATGGTTTCTTACCAATCCTCATTAGCAGATCAGGTAGAGTTAGCCGTGAGAGTTCCTAGTGGCCGAGCTGCGATGAAGTCACTCACGGTCATCGTGGATCAGAAAAACTGGCAGATCTCATCAGCAGAAGCTGTCCGATCTCAGATACTGTTAGAGGTAATTAATGGATCTAGTGGGACACAGCTCACTCTGATGGGGCTAGCAAAGGCTACCGTCTTCCTCAAGCCGATGCCAAGAGACCGTAGCTCAGAAAAGCTCAGGTTTCTCGCCGAAGTAGCTGATGTTTACGTCCCCGCACCAGGGGTGCTGGACGGTAGACATAAGGTGAAAATAAAACCTCTAGCAGGGCAGCTTAAGGAAGTCGTTATCGAAATCCCAGATGGTCTGATGGTGGGAAATGTCGCCAGCTCCGAGATCGATAGTTGGAGGTTTGATGCTAAGCTGAAGACCCTGACCGTGACGATGCAGCGGCCACAGACGCGAGACTTTGAACTGACAATAATGACTCAACGTGGTGTGAAAACTTACCCCCAAGACTTGGTGTTAGAGTCGATTTTAGTCCGTGGTGCTGCGGGCACCGTGGGTGAGATAGGTTATGGGTTTGGCACAGATTCTCAGCCGGATAATGCTAAGGTGACTGATCTGCTAGAAATCAACATCGCAGACTTTGATGCGGCTCTATTAAATTCAGCCCGTGACCTACAGCCTCAGTTTATCCTGCACAAAGCCTACCGGTATGGTCAGAAGCGTGGAAAGATAAACCTCAAAGTCGCGGCAGTTTCCCCAGAGATTCGAGTCCAGAGCCAGCAGACGGTCCGTCTGACTGATGAACGGATGTCGCTCCAGGTAGAAGCACTAGCGAGCATTACTAGAGCTGGAGTCTTCGAACTAAAATTCTATGCTCCATCAGGACTCACCGTGGAGTCGATCAATGGCTCTGCACTCAGAGACTGGAGCGTGAATGATGTGAAAGGCAGAAAACTAGTAACCCTATTTCTCAATGGAAAAACCATTGGTCAACAACGTTTCAATATTACGATGCTAGGCGAAGCACCTATGATAGATACTCACTCTAATAAGTGGGACGTGCCGCGCTGGATGTTAGAAAATGTCAGCCGTCAACGCGGCGCACTGACGCTTATCCCAGACCACGGTATCCGTCTCCGTGTGACTGAGCGGAAACACGCATCTCAAGTGGATAGTAAAAATAACACGGAGAAGAATAAAGGCTCACTCGCATTCAGACTACTACAGAAAGACTGGAAAATAACGCTCAATGTGCAACAGCTCGATCCTTGGATCACTGCCGAGATGCTCCAGCAAGTGAACGTGCGTGAAGGCCTCACTAAGCACTGGATGAATATTCATTACAACGTCGAACACGCAGTGGTGAAGCAGTTTCAGCTCCGCATCCCGGGGGTGGGCAAGGAACAGACCAGCACTCTCAGAGCGAGCGGTCCTGCAGTAAAAGAAATAGTCCATATCAAAGACGATATCTGGCAGATCAATCTACGCAGAGGCGTGATTGGCAATGTCCAGGTGCAGATAGGATATCAGGATCTGACTCTCCGTGATGGTGATGAAGAAGTGATCGCGCCAGTCCAGCTATTAGATTCCAAACAGACTGTTCACTACACGGCGGTGCGTGTGCCGAGCAGGCTAGAAGTTCACGGCAGTGAACTCCGCGAATGGCGTGGCTTCGAGTGGGCAAACGTCCCAACCAAGCTCTACAATCTCTCCGACCGCAGCGAGCCTAGCCTCTGTTACAGAGTCGTAGATACGAAGAAAAACATGCCTCTCACAGTGAAGCGTCACTCCATGGCGGGCACGCTGAAGCTCCGTGTGGCAAGCGGTGAGATGAGGACAATGTTTAGTGCCGATGGTAGCGCTCTGTCCAGACTCAGCCTCGCGATCAATGTCGCGGAGAAATCTAGCCTGAGAATTTCACTCCCAGTTGGTGCCAAGCTTTTCAATGTCATCGTGAATGATAAAAGTGCCGAGGTGGTGAAAGAAGGTGATGCATATTGGTTCCTAGTGAGCGAAGCGATCAAGGAGGATCAGCCAGCTAAAGTGCAGATCACCTACGAGATGAAAGCAGACGAAAAATCTAATAGTTCGATCACTCTGTTAGGCCCTACGTTGAGCATCCCATTAGAAAATATTGATTGGTTCGTGATGTTGCCAGATGGCTATGATCTGAGCAGCTACAAAGGCGCGTTTGACTATCAAGACACTATCGTGAATGATCATCTGGGTAGCTACGTGGATGCATTCAGAGAGATCAAGAAAGCGCGATACTTTCAGCTCCGCGAGGAAGGAAAGCAAGAGCTTGATCGGGCCATGAACTGGAGCAATACCGGTCAGCTAGATAAAGCCAATGCCGCACTCAGTCGCGTCTTCAACAACCAGGCTGTGGATGCTGCGAGCAACGAAGATGCCCGCGTAAAGCTGGAACGCAACATGACCAGCCAAGCCATCATGGGACTCAACACCCGTAGCCAAAAATCCTATATGGACAACAAAGCGATGGGTAATACTCAAAAGGATAACGATGCCCTAGAAGAAGCGGTAACGAGAAACCCATTCTTTCTTGGAAGTAAAAACTTCAACCCAAACCAGCTCGGAGACTACATGCAGGGCAACAGTGATGAAGAGATACTAGCTATGCAGCGGATCGCCAAAAAACTCGTCAAACCCCAGCTAGTTTCTAATGACGCAGGACAGGCAGTAGAATTGGAAATTCTGGAAACAAGAAAAGTCCTCCATTTCCACAAAGACCTCCACCTAGCAGGTGACAGAGGCCTAGCAATACAGATAGAACTAGATCAAGCAATGACTCTGGAGTCTGGCAATAGCGGATCAAGCTCAAACTTCGGACTCATCCTCATCCTGGCCATCACCAGTTTCCTAGGTGTTTGGTTAGCTAAGAAGTGAGAATGGTGCAGTGACAGATCCATAGGAAGTAAGCTATAACCCAATCCTTGGCTCCAATAAAAACCAACTAAATTCAAACATGTAGCCTATGAAAACCCGCATACTATTATCTATTTTTCTAGCAGTTTCTCTATCTAATCCATCGATGGCATGGGAAGTAGAAGAGCCAATTAACCATGCTAAGCAGTTGAAATCCGCAGACTTAGACGGACTAGTCGAAGTCATGAAGGTTGAAGAGACAGGCGTTACCCGAAAACTCCAGAAGGATAATGTGGCTTATCGAGAGATACGTCTAACTTTTAGGGTTCTATCTGTTTTCAAAGGTAAAAGCGATGAGTTGATCACCTGTGAAATATATCGAGAACCCACGAGTGAGGAATTAACTGCAGACGGAATGACTCATAATCAGATCAGACAGATGCTGCTTGATAGCGTCATTGGCCCTCATATTAATGCTGCTAGCGTCAACGTTGGAGAGCATTTACTAGTTTACCTATCTTCAAAAGAAGTAAGTTTAGCCCGCTGACAGGAGCACTAGCCTCACGTCGTTCGCTTCTCAGTGTAAAAGCTTCACACTAGAAAAAATGAGATCTACTCTATTACAATGTCTCCCATTATGTATTGTCATCCTGTCCAGCTGCGAGAAAACGAAATCTGAAAATCCCGGTGACTCCGCTTCATACCTCGAGAAAACGCAGCTAAAACAAGGGACTGCATGTGACTCTGCTTCATTCCTCGAGACTGCGCAGAGAGCTGAATTATTAAGGAGAGATCGTCGTCTAAGCGAGGAAGAGTTTGCGTTGGCTCAGAAAGATCCTGTCGTTGTGATTATAGACGCTAGAGGGGCTGATTTTTCTCTAGGCTTCATGTGTCAGGTGCGAAGAATATTCCATACACCCATTTCACTCGTGATACTTTAGAGGAGAGCATTCTGAGTAAAGACACAAAGATTTTGATTTATTGTAGAAATGATTTCTATGTGCCTTCGTTAAACACGTCATGGTTAGAAGATATTTTCCCAGTTACTCCTTCGACGGCAACTGAATCAACGAATGAGTATGAACTACCAACTGATTATGAGCCACCTGAGCTAATGAAGACTGCGCGAACTGAGCTAAATATCCCAACCTTTATCACATTGTTAAGCTATGGATACGAGAATATTTGGGAGCTTGATGACGTTGTGAATCCGAACGAAAGCGTGATTGATTTCTATGGTAAGATTACTGCGGAGGGTCAGTGAAACTAAAGCTCTTCTGTGAGAAATAAGATAAATGAAGATAATTCGTAACATGTGTTTGTTACTCATTCTACTGATGGTGGGATCTTGTGAAAAGCCTAAAAAGTCCCTTGAAACAGGGATCTATCGAGGCGAGAATCAAAATAATTATGAAATTTGGAGTTCTGCGATAAATCCTATAGCTCACACTGGCCACGCAATTGCTTTTGACCTAAATACTAATGAATACCTTTATTGTGTGGCAAGAGATATGGTGCAGGAACCACACGAGAACTATCCCAAGCGTGGTATATTTTCAATTGATTAAAGTGGGCGTATAAATCTTGATTCGATTCTTAATTCTAAAGTGACACTCATAAAGATCGATATAGTAGGATCAGAAGCACTAACGGTAGAGGGGAGCGACTTCGATCAGGCTCTACGCGCTGGACTTGTTCTCTTCAACTGTAAGCATGGTCGAATTGAGAGTCAGTTGAGCCGAATGTAAGCGACACATAATTCACCTATGGTTGATGGTGTTCATGGAGTAAATAATAGCTAATCTGAGCGGCTATGTTTCAACTACACAACAAAATTAAGATCGTCATATCACTTTAGCCGCAAGACTTACGCAAAATCTTTAACGGCCTTGAGGCTGTTGTGGTCAACGACCACAACATGCAACTCAATGAAGGAGCTATCCACCTGTTCACCAACAAAGCAAAAACTCGTCTTAAAATACTCCACTCCGATGTCTCAGGAATCTGGTGTGCCACCAAACGCCTCGAACAAGGCGCCTTCTCATGGCCAAAACCCAGCCAACCAGATCAAGCCACACTCACGCTCAGCCCCCAAGCATTCTAGCTCATCTAGATCTGCGTGCCGGCTCACTCAGACCATGGTATGAAGCAAAATAAATAAATCTAACGTTTTCTAACAGATATAAAAAATGTTCCCCTAAGTACATCGATGGCAAAGAAGGAACAGCAGCACCAAGATCTAATAACAAAACAAGCTAAGCAAGCTAAACAAGCTAAACAAATTGCAAAGCAAGCCACGCAGCTATTAGAACGCGATGGCTCCAGCAAGATTCTGGAGCAAAAAATAGATGCCCTCATCAAGCGTATCTTCGGCAAA
>JBLHQF010000195.1:0-5372 GCA_047624885.1 Cryomorphaceae bacterium
CTTCAGATCACTTACTTTCATTCTGCTAGGAATCTGGCAGCTATCTGTGGCTAAACCACTCCCGCCAATGCAGTTAGAGGGCATCCAGTTGCAGATCTATCTTGACCAGCAGCACTTCGGACCTGGCGTACTCGATGGCAAGCTAGGCAGATACACCCTCATGGCTATCGAAGCCTACAACCTCAAGAATGGCGTCGAGGGGAATGACGACACCGCCGCGCGTATAGCTGCCAAGGAGCAAGTCACACACATCTTCGCCCTCGCCACAGTCCCTAACTCAGCAAAAGACTTCGTAAACCCTGATCTCCCTGGTGATAAAAATCGCGAGCTACAGGCACTGGAGAAACAACTTTCCTATCGCTCGATCGCAGAGTTCATGGCCGAGAGATACCACACCACCGAGGACATACTCATCGCCATCAATGGCCACAGCAAAATAAAAAACCTCAAGCTCCGCTCCCCGATCCGCGTGCCAAATGTGAAACCCTTCCTCATCGAAAACCTCCGTAACGGCAAAGGCCACAAAGCCGATGGTGATCTCAGCCGCCGCTGGGTAGTGGTTGATACCGAGAAGAACCAGTTGCGTATTTTCGAGGCCCGATTTGAAAAAATAAGTGATGAGGAAAAAGAAAAGGCCCCCGCAAAGGCAATGATCGTAGCAGATGACTACCAGCCATGGGATGAATCCAAGGCGAAACTCATCGCCGCATTCCCCATCACCCCAGGAAAGAAAGAATTCACCCATTACGGTGAATGGAAGATAAAGAATGCCATAGAATTCCCAGGCTGGCGCTACGATAAATCACTCCTTAAAACCGGCATCCGCAGTAAAGAATACTTAGACATCCCCGCCGGACCTAACAATCCTGTAGGCGTCCTTTGGATAGGACTCACCAAGTCTGGCATAGGAATCCACGGCACTAACAGCCCCCGAACCATCGGCAGAGCTATCTCATCTGGCTGCATCAGAATGGCGAACTGGGACGTAGTCCACGTCCCCAAATACGCCCGACCTGGATCCACGGTGATCATTAAGTAAAACTGATTTCAATCAGCCCGTGGTTAAATCATTACCTCAGATGAACTCAGCCCTATCAATAGCCTAGAATAGGTTGTATCCTACTTCGCAGGAATACCTACTCCGCAGGAATCCCTAGAACGACGACTAATAGGCAGATGATACAAAGAGTGGCGAAGAGAGTTCCTCGCTTTAGCTGCCATCGCTCTTGTTTCATCACGATTAGTGCGAGCGCGCATTGGAAAAAATAATACAGCGCAAAGGCTCTTGAAGCATACGCGATGATCATGTTCACATTAGTGAGCCATGTCAGGGCTACAGTAACGACAAGAATCATCACGTAAGCCCATCGAATAGTGATCTTGTTATCTGAAATTTCCTCGATCAGTCCCCCCGCGCCTTCATCGTCTGCAACAGCAGCGGTAAACTGGCTTCCCACTGCCGCGATAGTGAGCATGATGGGTAAGATCACAGCGATTGGGGCAGTCATCTTAATGATAGCTGTCACATCTCCCGAGATGTCTGGATCGAAAAGCACCGTCACTAAAGAAAGGAATAAAATATAGATCACGCTAGAAATGATCTGTGCCCAGCGCATCGTTTTGATACGCTCTTCTGGAGAATGCTTATCACCAATATAACGCGAAGTCTCAAAACCTTGCACGACGATGAGTAATCCTAACAAAACACGCATATCGTTAAAATCAACTTTAGATTCAACATTCGGCAGATGCCAGTTTCCGGCACCAAATAACTGCAAATTATGAATCGCCAGAGCGATCAACAAGGCGCCGATCATGCCTAGATTTAAAGCAACCGCATACTTCTCCATAGACTCGAGCACTGCCAAACCTTTCCAAAGACCAATACTGCCAATAAGGATGAGCAGACTTGTAGTGAGATATTTGCCGAATAGATCGGATTCTATCCCTAAGCTTGTTAATGAAAATGCAGCTAATAGTTGGAGATAATAAGTGATGGAAATAAAATAAGCTACAGCCAATACAATTTGTGACACACGTGCGATTTTTTGTGCTATTCCATGCTGGTGTGCAATAGGTTCAAAATGCCCAATATTATACCGCATCACCGAACCCGCTCCGTAGGCAATGATCAGAAGAACCGTCATACAAAGCACCGCATAATAGCCTACAATACCAGCTAACAATGGTGCACTAACAAGAAATCCGCTCCCCATGATAGATGCCAACGGAGTCACCGTTGCTAGCCAAGCTGATGACCGAGAGAGTCTCGGGGAGAACGCAAGAAAGCCAGCTATTAATAAAACAACGGCGATGATAATGAAATTGATCATTTGGTGTAGAGTAGTGATCTATGGCTGGTTAAATACATAATATGAACAAGCTCGCAGAAGCTATCTAGATTCATCCTACAGATGATTTTCTGTTCACCAAATCTTATTATTTGATATTCAATCTGGATTCCTAGGCAGTTAAAAGCCAGCAGTCCCTCCCTCGTTAAAGCCTCCCCTTAGTTGTTAGTTATTATTCGTCGTAACCATGGTCTTCAGCTCAGGTATATCCCTCTATCTATTCCTCCCTATCGTCTTAGTAGTCTATTTCTTGTTGCCTAAACTATCTGATCCATCTGCCCAGCCTGACCGCTCAGATAAAACACCACTCAGGAATACCTGACTATTACTCGCGAGCTATATCTTCTACGCATCGGGAAGTATCCATTACGTCCCACTTCTGTTCGGCTCCAAGCTAATCGACTTCCTTTGTGCCAAGAAAATCTCAACCGCGACCTCACAGAGAAAAAGAAAAGCTTACCTCTGGCTCTCCATCTGCGAAACCTAGCGGCCCTATTCTGGTTTAAGTATATGTTCTTATTCGCCACACTTACCAAGCTCTCACCAGCAGCCTGGATGTATCCACCATAGAATTGGCAACCTCGCTCGCGCTGCCCATCGGCATAAGCTTCTATATCTTTCAATCCATGAGTTACACTCATCGATGCCTATCGTCGCGATGTCACTCCCTGTAAAAATTTCTTCACCTTTGCAACCTACGTTTCTCTCTTCCCTCAACTAGTCGCAGGCCCCATCGTAAGATATAAGGAGTTCCATGAACAACTCCAAAACCGATCACAAGATAGATCCATGATTGCCACTGGGATAGGCGTGTTCATCATTGGTCTTAGTAAAAAAGTTCTCCTCGCCAACCCATGTGGCTAGGTGGCAGACCAAGCCTTTAACACCGCCACACTCGATGCTGTAACAGCTTGAATAGGTCTCCTCAGCTATGGCTTTCAGTTTTATTTTGACTTCAGCGGCTACAGCAAAATGGCTATAGGACTAGGCTTAATATTAGGGTTCACCCTTCCCTGAAAATTTCAACTCACCCTACTTAGCCACCTCCATGACCTCCTTCTGGCGTCGTTGGCACATCACCCTAGGCACCTGGATCAGAGACTACATCTACATTCCACTTGGAGGTAATCGAGGTAGTAAAATCAATACTGCGCTGAGCCTCATGTTTATCATGCTGATCGAGGGACTCTGGCATGGTGCCATGTGGAGCTTCGTCCTCTGAGCCGTTCCAATATCAAGAAAACACCATAACCATCACCGACAAAGGTGACCTCATGAGGCCAAACTACGCTGATCAATCCGCTGAGACTATCCTCATTCGAGCAGTCAACCCGGTCCATAAACTAACAGATCAATCATCTGAAATCTTACTCCTAGGCGACAGCTAAACCAACATCTTCTCAGCTCCAGAAATGCGCTGGGGACACTCCTCTGGATTAGCCGACAGGCTCAGCCTTCACCTATCGCATCCCTGTGAAGTCATCGCCACCCCAACTCGGAAGCTCCCCCCCCTACTCCACCAGCATCATAGAAATCCTACTCAAACGCCAAAGCGACGGAGCAGAAATCCTCGTAAGAATACTCCTCAAGCAGAACCACAAATACACCAAGGCAAAGCAACTCAAGAAAGGTCAAGAAATCAACCTTAAACTCAGCCCCTGATCCAGCACGAAACCTAACCATAAAAAAAGTAAACTCTACACCCTAGACAGCTACGATCTAGAATTCTTCTGGGCAGAATGGGAATAAAGGAAAACTATTTCCTCATTCCGATTCAGGAGGGACAAGCGATTGATCAGTATTTCTACGTTCTGCCTGCGCTTTGAGAATTTCTGCCATTCGCGTATTCTCAAATTATGTTTGCTCAATTCGGCTGTAAGCGTCTCAAAATCTACAGGGCGATCAAGCTAGGGAGGAAATATTCTATTACCGCTGATTTCGCAGATTTAAAAAAGATTCCCAATGCGATGAAACTACTTTTTAGTAACCAGAATACATAAATATGATGCAGATGAGATTTTGAAGCACTAAAGAATAGGCTAATGTAAAAAAAATCAGCGGTAATCTGCGTAATCAGCGGCTAGAAAGAGTTTATTCTGAGATATTTTCCCTAGCTTGATCGCCCTGTCAAAATCTACCTTATTAAGAGCTTGCTTTTTTGGGTAGCCGTCTTTTAGCGTTTGCAATGGCGCTTGGGGTCAGCGAGGCAACTTCCTCTTGGGTGGGATTCGCTGGTAAATGGGTGAGGACTTCTTTCAGATAGGCTTCGGGTTTGAGCCCGTGGCGCTTGCAGTTCTCGATGAACGTCTAGAGCTTGGCGCTGGTGTGCCCCGTATCTGCTCCGCCAAAGAACAACCAGTTCTTCATCCCAAGCTTGGTGGCTTCTAACTGCTTCTAGTAACCGAGGTCCAGCTCCTTGATTACGTAGCTTTCTTTCTATTTGGCATAAGTGACTCGTCAGCCGGAGGATGATTCCTAGGATTTTCGGTACTAGGCCTCTAGCTGCATAAAATTTGCGCCTTATGTGCGTCATGCAAGCTCCGAGCGTGAGGTAGTCTCCGAGTAAGTTTTGAAAGGTGGGGTAAGCACTGAAACCGCCACATTGGAGCTAGCCTTGGAGGTAGTTGCTAGTGATTACTTCGGACTTGATAGCTTCATTGATGTAGGTGAGGCTGTCTGCTATGGCGGTGTTCTTTGTCTTGGCATATCGATCCCGTAGCGGCTTTTGAGAATGCATTCGAGTCGGTATTGAGGAAGGTGACCGTAGTATTTACTGACGACGAGATAAGCGGCGAAGCCAGGAGCCGCAGTAGGTGCCAGGGATGGGTGGTGGCATCGCGTTCTAATAGCTGCGTGGCTTACTTTGTTATTAGATCTTGGTGCTGTTGTTCCTTCTTTGTCATCAATGTACCTAGTGCAACATTTTTTTAGATTTGTTAGAAAATGTTAGATTTATTTATTTTGCTTCATACCATGGTCTGAGTGAGCCGGCACGCAGATCTACTCCATCGGTGATGAGCT
>JBLHQF010000196.1:0-5338 GCA_047624885.1 Cryomorphaceae bacterium
AACAAAATCATCTTTAGCGATTCATGGGGCGCTGGCCATGAGTTTAAGACAATGGACGCCGATGACGCCTACGCCGTCACGACAGGTCTTTACTTAATGAAGCCAACGGTGAACTAATACCATCTGAATAGTAATATTGTTTTGACTCCTTTTAAATCAGCTTTGCGGCAAATATAAAGAGCTATAATATCACTATTAATCCATTATAACTGAGAAGGTGCTATGAGCCACTCACTCCTTAAAGCGACCATTTCTTAGCCTCGGTAGCCAAACGGAGCGCGTTCACCTAGTTGTCTCAGCAAGCGTGAGAGGATTCTCGGGCCATCCACGCCGATGCCATTATGTTCCCATTCATTGGTCACCCAGATACGGAAGTTCCCCACATGGCGTGCTGTTTCCTCTGACCACTCCACCGGGACATACATATCATCGTAGTAAGAAATGGCAGAGACGGGCACCTCATTTTTAGCGAGTTGGTCGAGATCATAGAGCGCACTCCAGTCAGATTTTTGCGCTAAGATTTCCGCCACTTCCTTCAGGGGGTGGAGTGATTGATGATCATCCAGCATCCCTGGGGACACCATCTCTCCCGTGAAATAAAACTGCTCAGCATTCACATCAAATTCTTGGAACTCAGCCCGTAACTGCTCCGCCGCCCACTGCGTGGCATAGCCTTCCGCGTAGATCGACTCATGCATGATCGAGAAAATAGGGTTATTTTCGTAACATGAAGCCTGCTCCACCTTAGCCAAAAAATATTCGCTAAGCTCGCGTCCATTCACGCCATTGATAAATGCCTTCTCGATGAGAAAATGCATCGCCTCTAGGCCGCCACCACCGCCAAAGAACATTCCTAGCTGCTGGAATCTACGATCAGTTAAACGCACTCCACTTGATAAATAGACCTCCTTATCTTGCAGGCATTTCACGATCTCATTCACCAGTTCCGCATCCTCAGGATAGCGCTGAAAATACAAGCGGTTCTTATCGATCACCTTCTTGTAAGTCAGCCGGTAGTTATCCTTGATATCCTGCTTGATGCACGCCACCCCACCCGTGATGATTACGCCAGATAGACCTTTTGGGTGAAATGAAAGATATGTCAGCAGGCAGAATCCTCCATAGCTTTGCCCCATACCGACCCATTTACCATCTCCTAGCAATGTCTTGCGAATACCCTCAGCATCACGCACGATGCTGTCTGTTCTGAAATGTGTGAGATACTCGGCCTGAGCTGCCGCATCACCACGAGTGGATAATGTCTGCGGCATCACCTGGCTACTCAGTCCTGTGCCACGCTGGTCTAACAGAAGTAAACGGTGTGTCTTCAATACCTCGCCACACCAGCCAGAAGATGCAGCCAGTCTTGGGCTCTCACCACCAGGACCACCTTGAAAAAAGACCATCCACGGTAACTTCTTACTAGCACCCTTGAGCGCCACCTCACGTGCGAAAACGATGATTTTCTCGCCATCAGGCTTTGAATAATCCAGCGGCACATCGAAGTAATGATCCGTAATTACTAAACCGTTCGTGAGTCTAGGTTCACTGCTTCTCTTTGTGGCTGCATTTATTTCCATGATGCAGATCATTTCCATTATGGAGCACATGTAAATAAAAACAAAAGCCCCTCCGCGATCTAATCGCGGAGAGGCTCCTGCCACCATAGTAGGCATACACACAAAAGTCATTTCCTGTCCTTCATCTATCTATACGGTTATGAGATGAAAAAGTTTAGAATTAAATTCATTTTATTCACTGATTGTAAAAAGCTTAGTTAAAGTCCACTTCGCTCCATCCAGCGTCGCGCCCACTGGTCCACGGATGGTCTTCTGTGAGAGCGATATATCTAGCTTGCTGAATCGCGCGAATTTCTGCATCTGCCGTAAGCCCTCCTCCATACTAAAAATCTCCTCCTCTATCTCCGCCAGCGTTTTCTCAAGCGTCAGCTTGTCTTTCACGTTCTTCGCGTTGCGATACATCGTCTCTATTCTGGCCTTACGCTGCCTCAGTTTCACGAGTCTGGCCTTCTGTGCTATTCCCTCACGCGTTCGGTCCTTCACCGTGATTTTACGATAGGTCACCTTCCCTAGTTGGCCGATCTCATCCATCGTGCGGACCAATTTTTCTGCCGGGACGCGGATAGAAAACGACGCCCTCTTATGCTTATCATCGCGCTCATTGTAGCTCAGCATGTGTCCGCCCTGCGCCGCTGTGACCTTCTCTATGCTCTCACTCGCTTCACGCACATTTCCCGCATCCAGGTTCAATGAGCCGGTCTTCACCACCACCCGCTTCGCACTGCTCACGCTATTCCTATTCAGCGACCCTCCCGAGGACGCAGCCGCATAAGCAGGCGCACTTGGCGCCATGGCAGATTCATAGTTCAGCGTTTCACAGCTGTTTAGAGCAGAAATAACTACTAAGCTCAGAAACAGCCGTATCGTATAATTAAACGTTATATAATTCATGATGCTGAAAAAGTAGCATTTAGGGCGTGACCTGACAATCTTTAAGTGCTAATAAAGCAGCATTTAAGTCTAAGGGTTATAGAAACTGAACAAAAACAGCATTACAAAGGGTTGTTATTTAAGTGAAAATAAGTATATTCTGTATCATGTCAAAACTCCACAACGACACATTATTTTCTAAGCGTAAATCTGCTAGCTCGAGTTTTCTAGCACGCATCTGGTGGATACGTGCGGCCTTATTTTTCCTCGTCTGTTTCGCCGTCCTGTTTCCATTCACTAAGACAGGAAAGGACGCAGTGAGAGCCTGGAATCGCACACCAGTTAAGGAGAGCGTAACTGCTCAGGCCACCCCCGCACCTGAGTCGAAGCCTATCATTAAGCCGCCTAAACCCAAGCCAGAACCGAAGCCCGAGCCTAAATCAGTAATCAAACGCATCCCCACAATTGCCATCGCACGCGATACAGATGTGAGAAAGACACTCCGAGGATTTGGGCTCAAATACCAGGCAAATTTCCCCAAAGGCAAGCAAGCCTCCATCGAGCGCAAAAGTAAGGATAGCTACGTGGCTAACTTCAGCCTCGATGTGAAAATGCCAACCCCCGCCACCACCGCCAAGCAGCTCGCAGAGATCAATCCGCATCTCACAAAAATACTCCCTGGTCTCACCGCCCTCACTGAGCAAAGCAAGGTTTCACCATTCTACACCAAGCTCTACAACAATAAAGCCGCTCGTCTAAAACGCGAAGTGCTCAACCTCGGCAAAGTCCTCACTAGCCACAACTTCTACGATTGTGAGACAATGCTAGATATGCAACACCCTACTAGCGGCAGGAAGGTATTCCTCTTTCAGGCAGACATGGACGTGGTCACCGATGGCTCGGATGGTGACCGCTTAGAAACCATGCCAGATTCCGTAGTGAATTCCACATTCTACCAGCCATTCACCAGCTACAGCTGGGATAAAGTCACCAAGAAGAAAAACCCCATGGTTAAAGGCTGGGAGGAGCGTATGAAAAAGGCCAAAGCAGAACTCGCTCTCTCCAGTACCTCGGCCGAGCGCAAGACATGGCTCCGTAGCAGGATGAAAATGCTTAAAGTCGGCATTGATGAGATGAAGATCCACAGCTTCTTAATCGCTGAGCACGACCCATTCATCGTCATCTCAGTGGATAAAATCAAAGCAGCCAGAACTCAGGAAGACGCACCTGGAGTGGGAGATTATGTAGCGGTCATCTACAAAGATAAAATCTACCCAGCCATCGTCGGCGATGGGGGACCCAGCTTTAAGGCAGGTGAGAGCTCACTACGTCTCGCTAAGGAAATAAACTCCAGCGCCACCTCATATCACCGTCCTGTCTCAACTCTAGGCGTCACCTACGTGGTCTTCCCTGGCACAGCGGTGAAGCCCAGATCAGCTCCGGACTACGTTCTCTGGCACGAGCAGTGCTCCAAGCTCTTAGGCGAGATAGGTGGCCTAGGTGAAGGCTACACCCTCCACCGCTGGGAAGACACCCTTCCAAAGCCAGAGCCAGAAACCGAGGAGCATCCAGTAGCTGAGCCTGCAGTCGAACCCACACCAGCAGTTACCGATAATTAAAAGTATGAAAAAATGCATCATCTGGCTAAGAAAAGACCTCCGTCTCACAGATCACCCAGGCTTCGCACACGCCATTCAGAATGGTTACCAGATCCGCCCTATTTTCATTTGGGATAATGGCGAGCACCGCTGGCAAGATGGCGCCGCCTCACAATGGTGGCTGCACCACGCGCTCAATGATTTGCAAGATCAGCTCCAGCAGTTAGGTGGAAATCTCATCATCCACCAGCTAGACACAACAAAGAAAGTAGGGGACAGAGGTGATTTTTCCTCCCAGGTAGTAGAAATAATCCGCCAGCACGGAGCCGATGCTATTTACTGGGGCAGACGCTACGAGCCAGAAATCATCGAGCGGGACAAGCTCCTCAAAAAACATCTAACAGAACAAGGCTTCGAGGTGAAATCCTTCAACACCCATCTCCTGTTAGAGCCGCACACCATCAAGAATAAATCCGGCTCCCACTTTAAAGTATTCACTCCCTACTGGAAACATTGTCTCACCCACAGCATCAATCCCGTTACCACGATCACCAAGAAAGAATGGGAATCCGCGCAATGGTCGACAACGAAATCTCCTAACAGCATTGATGACCTCAAGCTGCTCCCCGAGAT
The DNA here is from genome assembly GCA_047624885.1 of Cryomorphaceae bacterium. GTDB lineage: Bacteria > Verrucomicrobiota > Verrucomicrobiia > Verrucomicrobiales > Akkermansiaceae > Rubritalea. Next base: position 4,682 of record JBLHQF010000196.1, read on the forward strand.
CCCGTGGGACGAAAATTTCTACCAGCACTGGTCTCCAACTCGCAAGGCAGGTCTCGCCAGACTAGCCGAGATGGTGAAGTCAAAGGCAAACACCTACCAGCAGCAGCGCGATACCCCAGCGCTCGATGGCACCTCGCAGCTCTCACCTTATCTTCAATGGGGGCAGATCAGTGCCAGAGAGATCTACCACGCCTTTCAAAGTAGCTATAATGACACCGTAGAAAAAGGCTACCTCCGGCAGCTCTTCTGGCGCGAGTTCAGCTATCACCTACTCTTCCATTCCCCGCATACCCCAGAGCGACCACTCAGGCCCGAGTATGAAAATTTCCCCTGGGAGGCCAACGAAAAATATCTAACAGCCTGGCAACAAGGCCAGACCGGATTCCCCATAGTAGATGCCGGAATGCGCCAGCTCTGGCAGACCGGCTGGATGCACAACCGCGTCCGCATGATCGTAGGCTCACTCCTCGTCAAGCATCTGCTCCAGGACTGGCGCGAGGGAGCCAGCTGGTTTTGGGACACCTTAGTGGATGCTGACCTAGCGAACAACACCATGGGTTGGCAATGGATCGGTGGCTGCGGAGCGGACGCCTCACCCTACTTCCGCATCTTCAACCCCATCATCCAAGGCGAAAAATTCGACACAAACGGCAGCTA
>JBLHQF010000197.1:0-5304 GCA_047624885.1 Cryomorphaceae bacterium
CCTATATTTCCACAGGCACTGAAGGCCGGGTAACTCCAAGAGGTCGATATAAAGTCACACAGAAAAGTATTGATCACCACTCATCGCTCTATGGAGTCATCAAGGATGATGTTACTGGCGCTATCGTTAATGATGATGCTAAGACGGGCAGAGATATTCCTAAAGCTGGTCAGACATTCGTCCACGCGCCGATGCCAAATTTTCTCAGATTTAACGGCGCTATCGGCATGCACACAGGGCATCTTCCAGGATACGCTGCCTCTCATGGATGTGTGAGACTGCCAGATAATATGGCTCAGCACTTCTTCCAGAACTCGTCACTTGGCACTCCGGTCATCGTGGAATAGTGATGATGTTAGATAACCCGCTAGAGATTTCCTGTAAGCAGACTAAGGACATATTGGATGGAGAGAACCCACCTATACTGATCGATTGTCGTGAGCAGCATGAGTATGATTTTTGCCGTATCGAAGGTGCCATCCTGATCCCTCTCTCAGACTTCGCCGGCAGGGCAGAGGCTTTGTTTAAAAACGTGGAGCAGAATGCCATCATCTACTGCCATCACGGTGTCAGATCCCTCCACGCCACGCAGTATCTACACCAGCAAGGATTCACTAAAACGCTGAGCATGCACGGTGGGATCGATGTCTGGTCGGGGAAAATAGATCCTGTTGTGGCGAGATACTAAGATTTATAATGAAGAACCGGCTCTTCCAAGAATCAAATTGAGCGCAGAGAAGAATAGTAAATAAGAAGCTCTTTATGGCAAGGTCTGGACTGCTCTGAACTCGACCAGCCTTATTCTTTGGTGTTTGACACTTTTTCTCTGTTCGCTTAGGTATTTTTCATGATCTTATTAAAGAAATTTTTCGCCATTTCTGCTTTGGTTGTTACAGTCATTTTTTCTGGAACGCTAATGTCATCCGCAAAAGAAAAAACTGTTAGGGTTTTTCTTCTCTCAGGTCAATCCAACATGACGGGCCGTGGAAACCTGGGCCAGGTGGATAAGCCCGCCACAGAGCAAAAAGGAACATTACTGCATTACATCAAGCGGCCTGTGAACGAAAAGAAACTGAGTTTTCTGATCAATGGGCCTAACAAAACAGCAAGCGGCTGGACGATACGCAATGATGTTTTCATCACCATGGGAGACTGGCCTCATTTGAAGAAAGGAGAAGAGGGATACAACGCTTATAATAAGCACGGTGGGCTTTCTGCTCATTATGGAGGCCGTGGGAACCGTGGATTTGGGCCGGAGTTCGCCATCGGACATCTGCTGGGCGAATTCTACGAGGACCCCGTGGTGCTGGTGAAGGTGGCTTTCGGGGGGAATAGTCTGGCGGGTAATTTCCGACCACCAAGTTCCGGAGGAAAGCTGGGCGATAAATACCCCCTAGTAGTGAAAGCACTGCGCGAGGCACTCCAAAAGATTCCAGAAATAGTTGAAGGAACTGGCGATGAAACCGAGATAATACTTGAGGGTTTTTTCTGGAATCAAGGCCTCAATGATGCAGCTCCCAAGGTCGCAGATGAGTATGAAGTGAACATGGTTAATCTCATCAACGACCTCCGTAAGGAGTTCAAAGCTCCCGAGTTAAAAGTGGTCATCGGTGTGACTGGGAACTGGGGTTGGAAGATCGATAAAAACCTCACAAAGTGGGGAAGGGATGAAGAGCATCGCCAGCAGATGATCAAGTCTCTGAAAATCGTGCAAGAAGCTCAGATCAATGTCGCTAAGCGTCCCGAATTCAAGGGGACCGTTCGCACCGCAGAAACCCGCGATTTCTGGCGCCCCCGCGAGCAGCACGGTGGTCACGGAACCGAAACCCACTGGATGGCGAATGGAGAATCCTACTGGCTGATAGGAGATTCGATGGGTCAGGCAATGTTAGGCCTGCTGAAGAGCTCTAAAAAATAGCGCGATTAGCAGGCGCGGTCTTCTGAAAGTGAGGAACGAAGTGTTAGCTTGGGATGAAAAGAATAGGGATATTATTTGGGTTGCTGGGAGTTTTAGGGTTGTGTTTATTCCTGATACTACGAGACGCACCTTCTGGTGGCAGTGGTGCGAATGAGCTTGAGATGTATTGTGCGGCGGGCTTGCAGAAGCCAGTGGAAGAAATAGCGCGGCAGTATGAGGAAGAGTATGGGGTGAAAATAATGCTGAATTTTGGTGGCTCAGGTCAGCTGCTCGCCAAGCTAAGATTGGCTGGTGGTGATTTGTATTTACCTGCGGATGTGAGTTATATTGAGAAGGCTAGTGAGCAAGGTCAGGTAGTGAAATCTATTCCAGTGAGTAAGCTCACAGCGGGGATCATCGTAGCGAAAGGGAATCCCAAGAATATCAAGACGCTTCGAGATCTCACGCGTGATGATGTGAAAGTGGTGATCGCAGAGCGCTCTGCGGGAGTGGGGAGATTCACCCATATGGCGTTAGAAAATGCTGGGTTGTTAGAGACAATCGAGAACGGGATCATTTCTAAAGTAGGCACGGTGAATGAGGTAGCACTCCAGGTGGATCTTGGCGCCTCTGATGCAGGAATCGTCTGGGATGCACTGATGCCCCAGTTCAAGCAGAGTGAATTTGTCAGAGTGCCAGAGTTTGAGCAGAAAAAAGCTCAAGTACAAGCGACGATTGGTATTTTGAAACGTAGCAAGAATAGAACCGAGGCATTAAAATTTGCACGTTTTCTAGTGGCTAAGGGCAAGGGGGCGAAAGTCTTTAAAAAGCACGGCTTCGATGTTCAAGCCACTGATCAATAGGAAGAGAAACTAAAGGTCGGTTTATTCTGGCATAAAGATCAGGCAAATGGAATAAATGGCAACCAATGAAGTTCACTGCATGAGAGACTCTAGCCGTAATAAGAAAAACAATTCAGGTAAGTTTGGCATAAGCGGATGGTTTGGTGCTTGGCTAGGGATGTCGCTGTTTTTCTATCTAGCGCTGATCGTTTTATTGATCGTAGCAGATGTGTGGTATGTGCTTGCCGCCTATTGGGATAGCCCCAGCGGGATCGCGGAAATGTTAGACTGGGAAAACCTCTGGGATTCGGTGAAACTCACCTTTCTCAGCTGCACAGTAAGCGCCATTCTTGCCGTCCTGATCGCGGTGCCGATAGGGTATCTACTCTCTCGCTACAGGTTCTTAGGTCGCTCGCTGATCGATGCGATGTTAGATATCCCCGTTGTCCTGCCACCGCTAGTCATCGGTCTGAGCTTGTTGATACTTTTTAATAACTTCCCGCCAAAGATTCTCGGTTGGGGAGTGGACTCGCTGGACGGATATCTGAGCCATATTGGTCTGCGTATTACCAATACGAAGCTGGCAGTCATCGTGGCGCAGTTTACCGTGGCAGCGGCCTTTGCGATCCGGATGGTCAAGGCGACCTTTGATCAGATAGATCCTAGAAGTGAGCAAGTGGCGATGACAGTGGGTGCATCGCGCGGGCGGGCATTTTTCGATGTGGTGCTGCCACAGTCGTATCGGGGGATCGCTGCAGCTGGGACGCTGGCATGGGCAAGAGCGTTAGGAGAATTTGGACCTATCCTAGTCTTTGCAGGTGCGACTAAAGGGAAGACCGAAGTCCTTTCGACATCGGTGTATTTAGAAATCAGCACAGGAAACATCAACGGAGCAGTGATCATCTCACTGCTCATGATCGCGCTGGCAATGATCACTATTCTTACTGTTAGAGTATGCACAGAGAAAGGAGCTGAGTATGATCTGCATCGATAATATTTCTGTTAGGTCCGAATCGTTCACACTTTCGAGTATCAGCTTCGAAATTGAGAAAGGCGAATGCCTAGCCTTGATGGGGAAGAGCGGCTCCGGGAAATCCACCATCATGGAAGCCATCTGTGGGCTGCGTGAAGTGATCAGAGGGAGCATCAACATCGATGGAGAAGAACTCACTTACGCCGCTCCGCGTGATAGAATGGTGGGACTAGTGCCACAGGATAACGTTCTTTTCCCTACCATGACGGTGCGCGAACATCTAGCGTATGGACCGCGTTTGAGAAAATGGAAAAAGCCAGAGATTAACTCTCGGATCGAGGAAGTGGCTGCTGAGCTCGGCATCACTAGCCTTTTAGATCGTCTTCCTCGTGGGCTTTCAGGTGGAGAAGCGAAGCGGGTAGCGATAGGCAGAGCAATAGCCGCGAAACCATCACTACTCTGTCTCGATGAGAGCTTCACAGGCCTCGATGACGAGACTCTCACTGAAGTCATGGCAGTAGTGAAATCTACCATTCAGCGAGAAAATATCAGCACGCTCCTCATCACGCATCAGATGAAAGAAGCGCAGATACTAGGCGATGATATTTACCGAATTCAAGAAGATGGTAGTGTGACGCCAGTAGATCATACAGCGTAAAAGACTCCATATTGATGATACATACTAATCACAGTGAGGAAGCCCTGTAAGGTCAAAAACTCAGTTGAATTAGGCATTTGACAACGATGCTAAATGGTTAATGATTTCAGGAGATGCCTACGCCGACTGAACAAAATTTTAAAGACTATAAAAAAGCCGAAAAGAAAGCCCTTGAACTTCTGGCTGAGATGAAAGCGACCAGTGCTAAAAAAGGGGACATCGAGCTCGCTCTCCTTGTCGCAATATTCGAACTACACAAAGGCACGCTCCCTGCCGAAACGGTAGGCTCAATCGTGCAAGGCCATCTTGTGCAATTGATGCCTCATTATAACAGCAAGGCACCGGAAGGGAGTTAAGTAGCTAGAACAATAAAGAGACAGGAAAATGATGAATTGCAAAGATATGAATATAAACGATGATCATATGAATAATGATCCCCCACTCCCACTCGACATCCCATAGAATATGTGGCAACCTTTAAAGCCGTGTAAACATCCCATGAAACGCAGTGTATCCCTCATACTCCTTATTTTTGCTGCCAGTGGCTTCCTGAAGGCGGAAGATCCGGTTGCCGATGAGCCGCAGGTCAAAGTAGAGGCGGATCCGAAGGTCGAAACAGAGGTCAATCCGGAGGACATCGTAGCGGAGATGATAGAGTCTCAAACCGGGTCTGGGGAGAAGTTCCTACCGATGCTGGATATGTGGCAGGATTCCCGCGAAAAGTTTAAGAAGGAAACCGGACTCGACTGGCGGGTCACTTATGACAGCGTGGTGCTCGGTTCCTTTCTGGGAGATGGCGTCCCTGTGGGCGCTTCTGGCGACTTCACATTCCAGGGCTTCTGGTCCATCGGCCAGCGGTGGGTGGAAAACCCCACCCAGCTGCGCTTCCGCGTCCGTCATCGCCATGCTTATGGGAGCACCGCGCCATCGGAAA
>JBLHQF010000198.1:0-5299 GCA_047624885.1 Cryomorphaceae bacterium
CTCTTGAAGATAAATGCTGCATAACCTAAACAAAACCAACCGCATCACGAACAGATCGATTTTTTAATATAAACAACAATTTACTGGCAACGTTAGGGAGACCACTTCACATCCCAGCTACCCTAAACAAAAAGAGACACCCTTTCAGGTGTCTCTTTTCAAATGGCGGGTCAGCAGGGATTCGAACCCTGGATACCCTTTTGGAGTATACTCCCTTAGCAGGGGAGCGCTTTCGACCACTCAGCCACTGACCCGTGAATTGATGTGTATCGAACTACGAGGAGAAAAAACATACCTTGGGACTTTCGTCAATACTAGGATTGATCAATTTTGCATTTTTTTTGCTGTTGAGAGGGGAATTAGGCTTTATAGTCTGCCTCATGATGAAATATTGCTTATTTTGGGCTGCGATGCTTGGTGTTTGTGTGCTGAGTTCCTGTGCGGGTAATAAGCCTGTGGAGGTAGAGGAAGTAGAGCCTCAGCGCGATAAAATGGTGGCGAGAGTTGCCTCGGTTAATTTAACTGCCAATTATGTGCTGATCCAGAGGTTTGGCAGGCTAGTGATACCTGAGAATTCTATTTTATACACACTTGGGTCTAGTGCTGCGGAAAATAATAATGCGGCGAGTATAAAGGTCACTGGTGAGAGGTTAGGCCAGTTTCTGGCGGCCGATATTATGTCTGGAGAACTTGTTGTGGGGGATGGCGTTTATTTAAGAATATTTGAAGAAGAGGGTGTTTCTGATGGTCAATAGACCTTTATTAACAAGATAATGGTAAAATATTAAAAACTTTCAAGGTGTGTAAGTGGTTTAATTTGAGTGTTTTTTTTAATAAAACTTAAAAAACATTAACTATTTTTAAAAATAAGCTTGCGATAAAGCTGTATTTTAAATTAAAGTCTACTTCTGGATAATAAATTACTTAGACCTTCTATGTAGTAAAACTATCCTAATTAGCAATATGAAAACTACAACACAACAAGGTGGATCAAGCTCAGAAGCTGAGAGACTCGCAGACTTCGTTCTGTTCACTCAGCGTTCTTGTATCCTTAACCTTGCATCGGAGCTGAATAAGGGAAATGTTTCATTTCCTCAGTTCTTCCTGCTCACTTATCTTTCAAGTGAGGAGTACCTAACCATGTCTGACATAGCGAAGAAGATGGGTCATTCTACAGCGGCTGCAACCGGCCTCGTAGATAGACTTGAGAAGCTAAACTATGTTGAGCGAGTTCACGCTGCTGAAGATCGCCGCAAGATCATGGTTCGCATTACATCACACGGAATAGACCTAGTGTCTAAGATGCGTGGAGAAATCGCTATTAACCTAGCTGAAGTAATGTCAGAAATGGATGAAGAAGAAACTGAGACAGTGAACTACGCAAGAGCTGCACTGAATCGTAATCTCTAGAGATATTCTATTGTTACTATTCCCCATGAATAATAATTAACACAGGGTGCGTCTACTATGGCGCACCCTTTTTTATGGCAGAATTCTAGGGGTAAGTTTTAGTGAGTGTTGAAGATGATGAAAGATGATGAAAGATTTCTTAGCGCAGATAAATAGTATTAACGGGTTAGACGCTCGGTTCCTGACCAGGGTGGAAGGTGTGGCGGTGGATACAGATAGGCTGGCTACGGTGGCAAGGCTTGAGCCATTTCATAGGGATTCCGTAAAGCAAATGGGTTTTTCTTGGGATCAGTGTTGGCGTGCAGAGCAGTTGCATGGGGCGGTGGTTGCTGTGATTAGGGGCGGTGAAAAAGCATCAATGATAGCAGGTGTGGATGGGCTGATTTCAGCGGATGCTGGGGTGCTGATAGGGATTTACGTGGCAGATTGTGGCGCTATTTATTTGGCGGATCAGGTGACGGGAGCGATCGGGCTGTTACACTCTGGGAAGAAGGGGACGGAGCTTGGAATTTTATCGAGAGCTCTAGAGATGATGAAGGAAGAATTTGGGACGAAGGCAGGTGATGTGGTGGTGGCGCTGGCGCCTTGTATACGGCCGCCGGCCTATGAGGTGGAATTCGCATCGGAGATAAGACAGCAGGCAATGGCAGCTGGTGTGCGGGATGAAAATTTCACCGACTGTGGGATCTGCACGAGTCAGGATTTAGGAACGTATTATAGTTATCGCACCGAGATGGGGGCGACTGGAAGAATGTTAGCATTAATAGGAAAACACGAAAAATGAGTGAGATGATTCATCGGGAAATAGCTAAAGCAAAAGTAAATTTATCGCTCAATGTGTTAGGGAAACGCGATGATGGATTTCACGCGCTTACCACACGGATGGCACCGATCAGTCTGGCGGATGAGTTAGAATTTTATCGTGCTGGTGAGTATAGTCTTGAGTGTGATGCGGAGGGGGTCCCACTCGATGAGACGAACCTAGTGACAATGGCGGTTAGGCTCTTTGAAAAGGAGACGGGGATAGAATGTCAGTGGAGATTGAAGTTAATCAAGCATGTTCCGCACGGTGCCGGTCTGGGTGGTGGAAGTGGAGATGCGGCAGCGGTGATGCGTGGGTTGAATGAGCTGGAAAATGCTGGGCTGACTAAGCAGAGGATGGCTGAAATTCTGGGAGAAATAGGCTCAGATGTGCCATTTTTTGTGTATGATTCGGTTTGCGATTGCAGTGGGCGCGGTGAGATAGTGCAGCCCGTGGAGTGGGATCATGAAGTGACGATGCTGCTATTAAAGCCAAGTTTTGGTGTTAGCACGCCAGCAGCCTACAATGCTTGGGCAGGATCGGGTGAACTACCTGGTGTGGATTACTCAGCGCAGAAATTTTGCTGGGGTGAGCTAGTCAATGGCCTAGAAAAACCTGTGTTTATGAAGCATCGGTTTCTCGCAGAAATGAAGATGTGGTTACTGACGCAGCCAGAAGTTGAGGGCGCGATGATGAGCGGCTCTGGGTCTACGTTTATGGCTGTCTTAGAGCAAAAAAATGCCGATCAGGTTCTAACGAGAGCCAAGCAAGAGCTCGACCCAACTCTTTGGGGAGCCGTGGTTGAGCTGGGGTAGATGAATATTTTCACCGTGCCTTCAGCACGGGATATCTTGATTGATCTATACCCTGGGATAACCCCCAGGGCTCTGGAGACGTTGTCCTTTCAGGACATGGGGATTAGTCGATAAGTGCAGTAATAAATTCGGATGGAGTATACACACTAACAGTTGAATTTTTAAAATCTTTAGGGTTTCTAGTGATGAGATATTCACATTTTGCTGACTCTGCACAGAGGTATTGTAGCGTATCTTCGAAGTATTTGCCTGCGTTTTTGAGTCCTTGCTGAGCTAATGTTTTACTTGAGGGGGCTATTTCTACCCATTCCAAAAGTGAGGAGAGAACGGCGATTGTTTGCTCTGTCCCTAGATCCTTTCGGAGAATGTAGAGGCAGTTAGTCACGGTGTGCCATGCTATGTGAGTGGAGGAGGAGTTCTTTATACACCACTCCATGACAAGAAGACTTTGTTCATAAAAAGGTTCTCGCTCTAGGACTACGTCTAGGAGGATATTACTATCTAAAAATACGTTCATGCGGTTCTATCTGTTGAGTAGATATTCCGCGCGAGGGTCGTCAGTAAAGTTTTTGTTAAGGATGTTTTTTCCAATCCCTTTCCATTGATCTAAAAAAGCGAGTCCTTTTAGGATAGGGTCTCCAGATGGAGGGGAGGCTTCAACTTCGATTACGGAAAAGCGGACTATATTTCCGTGTAGCTCGCCAACAACTTTTTCTCCATCGTGCAGATTAAGCATTTTTAATAAAGCCCAAGGTATGTCGATAGTTTCTCTCATGCAAGGAAGTATAATAGATAATTGGTAAGATGTAAAAATCGATTCTTTAGGGCACCTTTAGATTGAATGAACCGTTTTTCCCGGGGACTGCATTGAATAATTACTTGAAGAGGTTTGTAGATATTACAAGCTTCCGCTTCTCAGGTGATTTAGGCAGTGGATGGTGTTGCCTTTGCGGGACGGCCATTTGAAGGAATTGAGGATGGCGGAGTGGACCCAGTCTATGGAGGTGGTGACGGCGTCGAGCATGTTGGCACCCTGGGCTAGGTGGGCGGTGATGGCGGCTGAGAGGGTGCAGCCGGTGCCGTGGGTGCAGGCGATGTCGATCTTGGGTGCGCTGAAGTGATGGGCTTTACCATCGTGCCAGAGGACGTCTAGTCTATCATCGTTTCCTGGTAGGTGACCGCCTTTGAGGAGGACGGAGGTCTGGTAGAGCTCGGAGAGTTTTTTCGCAGCGGGTTCGAGATCGGCTTTGGTTTCTACTGGCTGGTCTAATAGGACGGAGGCTTCTGGCATGTTCGGCGTGATGAGGGTGGCGAGTGGGAGTAATCTCTCGCGGTAGGTCTGGATGGCGTTTTTATCGATTAGCGTAGATCCTGAGGTGGCCACCATGACGGGATCTACTACGAGTGGGATGATGGTTCTAGTTGAGAGCATTTCTACGACGGCTACGAGGTGTGCTTTCGAGTAGAGCATGCCTGTTTTGATGGCATCTACTGGATAGGTATTGAGTAAGATTTCTACCTGCTCTTGGAGGACGGTAGGTGGGACGGGGTGGATGGACTTTACTGTCTCAGGTGTCTCTGCGACGACGCAGGTGAGAGCAGTTAGACCGTGGCATCCGTGGTAGGAAAATGACTTGAGGTCTGCCTGGATACCAGCTCCAGATGAACAGTCTGAGCCAGCGATGGAGAGTGCGATAGATGGTGTCATAATGTGATTTAGTTAATGATCAGATTTCACTAAGAAATGCTACGATACGCGAGGCGCAAGTTTGTGGTTGCGCCTGGAAGATGAGATGTGGAGACTCTATCCAGTGGCACTTGGCATGAGGAAGGTGTTGTTCGAGTTGGTTTTGTATTTCCCAGGGGATGACGGCATCATGCTCGGCTTGTAGTAGCAGTATGGGAGTTTTTGGGATAGTTGGGGTCTGTTGTTCTTCGAGCGTGAGGATGCTGCGGATCCGCTGGGTGAGGACTCTTGAAGAGACTTTTTTTACTGCCGAATGGACTTTTGCTACTAATTCTGGTGGGCTCTCATTTCCTGTTAGAAAATGCCGCACCGCTGAACGGGGTGGCGCGATCATGAATAGAGGGCGTAGAGGAAGTAGGGCGAAGCCAGGGTTAGTAGGGCTAGCGCAGAAGCCACCACCGATGATTACGGCCTTGACCTGCTGGGGGAATCTATCCGCGAGCTTGAGCGCGAGTGGGGTGGAAAATGACTCGGCAATAATGACTATGTTAGCTTTATTGAGAGCCTTTTTTTGATCTAGCGCAA
>JBLHQF010000199.1:0-5266 GCA_047624885.1 Cryomorphaceae bacterium
CATATTACACGCCACACGCGCTGATGATATGGACGACCTCCCGCCGATCGCAAAGCGCATCGCTTCCCGTGTTTCATTTCAGGAAGCTGCAGATTGGGCACGTTCCTCAGAAACTAACCTACGCACTTTAACACAAGCCTACCTTGCCTGCACAACTGCTATGGATGATGCACTAGGGCATACTCTAGATGCACTCGATAAAAGTGATATGGCGGACAATACTTGGATTGTTGTTTTCTCTGATCATGGTTGGCACCTAGGTGAAAAAAACCATATTGCTAAGCAAACTCTATGGACTCGTTCTACTAGTGTACCGCTCATTATTGTCCCTCCCAAGCGTTTGACAGACACGCCACGTGGAGCTCGCTGCGAAAGAGCCGTTGAGTTGTTAGACATCTATCCTACTCTCGCAGTAGCAACAAAACTACCTTCAGCAAAAAGCGATAAACTTCTTGATGGAATAAGCCTCATGCCTTGGATCGAAAATCCTTCTGCTAAGAAAGAACGCCCAGCAATCACCACGATCTACGCGCATAATCACAGCCTATGTGACACTCGTTGGCGTTATACTCGTTATGCAGATGGCAATGAAGAACTATACGATCGCCAAAAGGACCCTCACGAGTTTGATAATTTGATCAAGCAGAAAGATAGCCGTGCTGACTTACAGGCTGTGGTTAAAAAATTATCCGCCTGGATTCCGAAAAAGGAATCCCGCGGACCAGATTTGGTTGATGATAGGGTGAAAAAATAAGGGTCTGCATAAGGATTCAGAATTATTAGATTTGAGACGCCCAGAGACAATCATTACAGTTAAGTTATTTTCCCTTTGATGTTAGACTACAAGAAATTGATTAGCGGGAACGCTGAGGAAGCCAATGGATTCATTTATCCAGACTGGCAGAAATTATCTGAAAGCATCGATAAGAACTATCCTGAAGAGCATCTAGATTTGATTTATAATGGGTTAGCAAAGGAATGGTTAACGAATCTCAAAAGGTGTTTAGACTGTGATTTCGCAATTTATGAATCAACTAATTTCTTTATGCTCTGTAATGAGGAAGAGCATAATCGTAAAAATCTCATCGATGCTTGTGAACGTTCATTGAAGACGATTTTGGAGCAATTTGCAGGAGCTCTAAGTGATAGCGGCTATGGCAAACATGTCTTGATAGTCTTTAATGATGTTGAGCAATATGAACGTTATACGAGAACATTTTCTAGCTCTGGTGAATCGCCTACTTCAAGTGGGATGTGTATTCATACTGGATATACTCACATTGTTCTTCCTCATATTACCTCGGAAGAAACTCCAGTAGCAACGATTGCTCATGAACTTACTCACGCGCTTTTAGCTGAATATCAGATTCCTAACTGGCTTGATGAGGCTGTTGCGATGAGGATGGAGGATGTTGCGGTGGGGTATGATGGCTTGTCTATGGATGATGAGTCTTACAATAAACATCTGAAATATTGGGATGAGAATACGATACAGGATTTCTGGTCAGGTGAAGTATGGGGCAGAGATTCGGCTGGGTTCGAGCTGAGTTACGATTTAGCGCGTATTCTCTGGAAGAAAATAGCGGTGGATTTAGGAGCCACTAAAGAGGAAATAGTAGAATTCATAGAGACCGTAGGATGGGAAGATAGTGGCAAGAAAGCATTTAAGAGGATATTCGATCATACACTAGGCGAACTAGTTGAAGACTTCCTGGGTGAAGGCAACTGGGAGCCAGATGAAAATTGCTTAATGGAGAAAAGAAATGCCTATTTAAATATTAAAGTCTGGATGGATCATGTTCAGCCATTGGTGACTATGGACAGAGAGGACTTGCTGAGGGGCTCAGTGCTCACACTTAATCCGTCCGATAAATTAAACCAATTATTTGTTGAGCTAGGGGTAAGTTCTGTGCGTGATATTGTGCAGGTCTCTGCTGAGCGTGTTTATAGGCATGAGCATCTATTCGGTGAAACACAGGATGAGTTACGCGCTAAATTGAGCGTTTTGCAATTATCTCTGGTGTATGAAGAAGGTTTGAATGCAATATGCGATCTGATGTTTATTTTCCGTCACGGTGAAATTACCCGAGGCAGCATGGATGGTAAACAATGTGTTCTGATGGTTAAGATCGATTATTTAGCAGAAATGATTAATCCTGACTTCAAGTTCTTCGCTGTTGCTTTTAACGATTTTGGTGGGTTTGCTTTCTCCCCTTGGGGTGATGAAAATGAACAGAAAATTGAGCGATATCCTTTATCTCTTGAAGACTTTGTGAGCTTGCAACCGACGATTACTGGGTCTGAGTTATTTTCAGGGAGGGTACGAGTTTCTAGCGAATGGGAATCGGAAACTGATCAGCAATTAAGTGGTGACTTTTCGTTCCACGCTTCGGCCGTCAGTGTGTTAGACCCGGAGGGCAAAGAATGGAGTATTGCAGCCCTGCGGAATATAGAAGAAGAATACTGGGCTGGCGAGTGAGTGATTATTAATATTAGTAGTGGTTGCCAAGTTGTGTAATATTTGCACATGAAATATTTTTGTTTTTTTGTGGTAGCTGCTTTATTTTTTTTGCTGGTTAGGTGCTGAGAGGCGAATGGGAGGCGAATGGGAGGCGAATGGGGGCTGATGCGACTTGAATTTCCATGGATTACTAACAATTGGGAGGTTGTAAACTCCGGCTACGCTACTTACGATTGCGGTATTTTGGAGTAATTGATGTTTTTTGTTTGGTTTTGACTTCGTCGGCTAGGACTTCGATGGCTTTTTCAATTTGCTTGTCGATGCCTGTTTCTAGTTCTCCTGGTAGTGGCCAGATGATGTTTTCTAATTCCGGAGTGGCTCCGTTTAGCTCCATGTCTTCGCCATTGGTGCTTAGAAACCAGCCTCGGAACGGCATGCGTAAGGTGCCTTCTTTGAGGATGTCTGCAGATCCTGTAGAGATGACTCCGCCTGCTGTAGGAACGCCCACTAGCTTACCGCGCTTGAGGGTCTTGATGGCGTGGGAGAAGATTTCTGCGTTAGAGAATGAGTTCTGATTACAAAGGACAACGATGGGTTTCTCCCAGGTAGCGTAAACGAATCTGTCTTGCGGGTAGCCTAGCCCGCCGTTTCTCGGGACGGTGTAGGCGTGGCGCGGTTGTGTAAGAGCGGTGAGTAGGTGGTCAGTGGTGAAGCCACCGCCGTTATCGCGGACATCGATGATGATGCCATCTTTTCCTGCACCATTTTCATAGAGGTGCTGTTCAAATCTCTTGAACTCATCCCATTGCATACGGGCTACGTGAATGTAGCCAAATTTCCCGTTAGAGAGTTTTTCAACCATGGCTTTGTTCTCGCTAATCTGGTCAGCGGAGACGAGGCCGCGCGATGTGGTGTAGCTGATAGGAGTAAGATTCACTCTGCGTTCTTCGCCATCTTTGTCGCAGACCTTGAGCAGGATTGAATCTTTAAGTTGTCCCCAGAGAACCTCTTTGAGGAGGGTCTCGTCATTGACTTTAGTTTCATTGATCTCTGTGATGATTTCACCTACTTTAAGCTTAGAAAGTTTGCCATTAGCGGGTGAATTAGTGAATACTTTAGTGATGTGCCATCCATCTGCTTTGGCAGTATGCTTGACGCCGAGGTGGAGCATCTCTTCTCTCCAAGGGACTCGCTTTCTCCAGCCGCTAGTGTTCTGTCCTCGATAGCCAGTGTGTGAGGCATTAAGCTCACCGAGGAGCATGGAGACGATGCGGTCAAAGGATTCTCCGCTTTCGGCATTAGTTGCTGCATCTTCGTATTTGGTGAGGATGTTATCCCAGTTAGTGCCATTCATTGCTTCATCGTAGAAGCCATCGCCGATGGTTCTCCAGATGAGTCTAAATTTATATTTTTGGTGCTGAGCGAGATCAAACTCAGTCTGGGCGACGAAAGTGTAGTTGGTGGATTTTGTGCCCTTTAGGACAGCTGGGACACCGTTAGAGATCCAGTAGAGGTCACCACGACTATCGTATCGTATTGGAGAACCTGAGCTATCCAGATACCTGGCGGCCTTTTTGCTTTTGAGGTCAAATGCGTAGGTTGATTTACCAGATTTCTTGCTATTGATGAGGACTGCTTTTGAGTCATTCTTCCAAAACATTTGGCTAGGGGTCATCCCATTGAGAGGAATGTGTTGGATGCGTTTTTGAATGTCGGTGAGATCGTAGCTGAGTTTTGCTTTTTTGCTTTTCTTAGTTACTTTAGTGGGTGAAGGCTTTGGCTTCAAAATCGGGTCCGGGGCTATGGGTTTCTTTGCATTGCTGGTAGTTACATTAGCAGCAGGTTTAGTCGCAGGTTTTTCTGTTGGTTTAGCCGGCTTAGGTGTGACTTTTTTAGGCTCTTCAGATTTTCTAGGGGTAAGTTTTTTGATGATAGACTTTAATTTTGATGCTGGAGTTGCGTAGGTTGGATCCTTCTTCATTGCTTTCTTAGCCTTCTCTATTTTTATATCACGAGCAGAT
Source organism: Cryomorphaceae bacterium (assembly GCA_047624885.1). Taxonomy (GTDB): domain Bacteria; phylum Verrucomicrobiota; class Verrucomicrobiia; order Verrucomicrobiales; family Akkermansiaceae; genus Rubritalea. The sequence continues at coordinate 4,483 of JBLHQF010000199.1, forward strand.
TTATCGGAGCCTTTAGGGGTGAGATCCACGTAGTAAAGATCGTAGTTAGTGCTGTGACGTTTACCGATGAATGCTAGTTTTTTACCATCCGGCGAGAATGAGGGAGAAAATTCATTATCAGGATGCTTTGTGACATTGACAGGTTTTTGAGATCCATCAACAGGAACTACATAAATGTCGCTGTTGAAATTATTATTTTGCAGGGAATAGGTGACCCACTCAGAATTAGGTGACCAATTAAATGATGGAGCGCCCCATGACTGAGTGATGAGTTGGCTTTTCTTGGTCTTTAAATCGTAGATGAATAGCTTACCTTGAACTGTGGTGTAGCCGATGAGTTTGCCGTTTGGGCTAGGAGAGAATGACTTGATGGTGGACTTAAGTTCTGACGCAATGAGAGTGCTTATTTTCACTTTATCAGTTTCCCACCAGTATTGGCTTGAATTAGATTTAGTGATCTTGTTGATGGAGGTCTTTATCCCGTCATCGTAAATGTAATAGATGGCTCTTCCTTTATCACCGAAATAGATATTAGTCTCATGTCCATCGGTGTGAGTGAGTTGGACTGGCTCACGGAGCACGGTGTCCATAGCGAAAATATTTCCTTTTGCTGAGAAGGCGATTTCTAATCCAGAAGGTGAGAAGTCTGCATCAGCGGTATTTTTTATTGCGGTGTCTTTTGGCTTATTCGTCTTGAGAGCGAGGTTGTGTTTGAGGGTGATTTCTTCGCTCTCGTTGGTCTTAGTATCTAGTCTGTAATAGTGAAATAAATACCTATAAACGA
>JBLHQF010000200.1:0-5266 GCA_047624885.1 Cryomorphaceae bacterium
GTATCCAGCATCGAGAAAGCTCTTAACTTGCCAGTAGCCAAGCAGACTAAGAAGCCAGTAGCGGGAAAAAAGAAATAACGCTTTTGTTTTCAAAGCAGGCGTCCTTCATAGATACAAAAAACCGAGATAGGATATGACCTAACTCGGTTTTGTAAAAATTACTGTTACTACTGATTCTTATCTTCTACGACGAAGAAGAAAAGCTAGTCCTCCAAGACCTAGTAGAGCAGTTGAGCTGGGCTCAGGGACGACGCCTGTCAGCACTGTGCCCGCAAAGCGCGACCTAGCTGCAGAGGTATTGTCACCAGCGTAAGTGTAGGTGAGCGTATCATAATCCGCAGCATCTGCAAAATCGGCGCGGTAAACGAACCAGGTGTTGTTTTGAATTCCCGTTCCCCCTAAGCTCGTATTGTTAACGTTTAATTCTTCTAAAACTGGAACAACGGGTCCTGTTCCTGTTATGGAAAAAGAGATGTCGTAAGGATCACCAGATCCGACGCGGGTGCCAAAAAACATGTAGAGAGAGCCGCTGTCGAGGCCTGAAATATCGACTGTGCCGCTAACAACTCCGGGCCGGGCCCAAGTCGATTGGTCTACCGCTCCAGCTGTGTTGGATCCCGCCCATAAACTCATACCACCGACGTCGGTGGAAGTCCCGCTGCTTGACAGAGTGCCAATGAGCGAAGCAGCGCCTCCAAACGATTCCACGACCGAACCGGTTCCTGATGTATAAAAGGCGTAATCGAGAATCGAATTGTTGAAACTACCGTCAAGGCCTCCAGTCCCAAGTCCATCTCTACCAGTCGAATAACCTTCTTGACCAGAGGTCACGGAGATACCTGGGTTGGTTGAAAGAGGAGATGTATTTGTGTCACCGATTGCTTGGAATTCTCCTTGTAGTAGCGTTGCTGAATGACTAGTTGCGGTGGCAACCAGAATGGTGATAGCCGACAGAGATGATTTGAGTATTTTGTTTGTTTTCATGATTATTGATTTATTTGTGTGTGCATGACTTAACGCCATATTAGTTGAATGACCTTCTAAAAACAGAAAACGTTACAATAAATTTTCATTTTTTTACATTAACCTCCAATTTAGGCTGTGCTAGAGAGCTAATCCTTATGGAATCTAGATCCAGATAACCTTCAGTCCCAGCGCCCGCCGCTATCTCAAGGGTCAGAGGATCTCCAGGAGAGATCCCTTCTGGTAGACTGGATGAGTTCCAAGAAAAACTGACCTTCTTGATAGAACCAGGTGGACCAGGAGGAGCATTACTACTTATTTCTGAGAGAACGGTACTACCTGAGCATAGTCGAAGCTTATAACCCGCAAACCTTGCCAACTCCGTAATATTATCAGAGCGAACGCCAATAGCCATTGTGACGTTGTAATGAGTATCCGCTTTAATAGCACCAACCTCACGGCGAATTCCTTTACCCAAAGGGTCTGGATGAATGGTTGCCATGATCGGACCTCGCATCGTCGTCAGAGCACCTTCTAGGTCGCTTTCATCGGCTAGCATTTGCTCATGATACCACCTACCATTTCCTGAGGGATTAAAAGTACCAACCCATGTGTCCGTTTGCCATCCACTCAGATGTCCCATTGATGCTTCACTGTCTTTCAGAGCCATCTTAGGTAGAAATTTCAATACATTGTCCTCAAAATTCAGGTGTGACGACCCTGCGATCAAAACAGTCTCCACATCACTACTTTCATCGCGTATAATCACTCGCCCTTTGCCAACCTGAATGACTTGGTCAAACTCAACACGTAATACTTTACTTGGTGAAGAATTAACGCTGTTCAGCTCTGGTGACAAAGAAACTATTCGCGGAGGTGTATTCAAATCTGTGGTCGATCTATAAGGAACAGGAATAACCTGCGATTGATGCCCCACTTTACCCATCCGCACATCATCAAAGGCAGCAAAATCACCTGACTCACAACCTAGAGATATACCTAAAGTTTGACCTGTGGCGTGCTTTTCTGTAGCTGAAAAGAGAATATGAACATCTTTAATCCAGCCATTCTTCCCTGGATGAATAACCCCCTCTGCAAGAGCAATCTCTGGACCCGCATCACTACCCCAAAGCCTAATATTTACTAAAGAGTTTAAGCTAACCCCGCAATCAACCGTCAGCACATAAGTGGTTCCTGCTATGATAGGCTCAGACAGTTCCTGCTTTAACCATCTTCTTAGAAACACTCTTCCAAAGAACTCCCCTTCGGTAGGAAGTATTCCATTTCGCATTTTCTCTGTACCCCAGCCATAATAGTTTTTACTACTGACATGCCAACTAGGGATCGCTTTACCTCTTTCAAGTTTTACTCTTCCTGCTTCAAACCCGGGGTTGCCTACCAAGATTGAGTCAGGAACACTGGAAGATGCGCTAAATATCCAAGGCTTATCCGCTGAAATCCCAGCGAATCCAGCCCCCTTAAGGTTGGTTACGATAGACGGCTCAATACTAACGGAATATCGATGATCGGACACAAGACCGTATTCAAAATCTTCCTCAAAGATCGTTTCTATTTTTTCTGGTAGCATTGACAAAAATCCGGCTCTTGTAATCTTCGTGCCAACTTGATTACCATCGAGACTTACACTACGTGGAGCCTGTAAGACCTCGCCTTCGGAACCATCGGGTGCATCCACCCTCACATGACCTTCAAGGACATGCAGATCCACCTCGACATCTCCCCCTCTCACCACGACACCAAAGGAAGTGCCCAGATCAACAATACGCTGCTGTGGAGTAATCACCGTAAAACCCTTACCTCTCTCAGTAGTGATCTCAAAAAAACCTCTACCCTGATCGAACTGCAGCGTGCGATCATCCTCCAAGGTAAGCGATGCAGGGCCCTCCACCACTGCCCTTACATCATTGGGTAGTAATATTTCAGTCACCCCATGCTGAACAATGAGTGTAGAACCCTTAATCATTGTATTACCTATGGGAGGCTTACTTTCAGTAGAATGGACAAGAGAAAATGTTGATCCAGAGCTCGTTTTAAAAGTAGCCAGACGCTTGCCGTCATTTGGTGCGTTAATTATCCATAACACTGCTGCCATTATCACTAAAGCTGCTGCTGTACTAAATACAGAGAAACGAACCACCTTGCGACGCTGCTCTTCCATGACTCGTTTGATTGGCACAGGAGTCGACTCTGCTATCCCCTTTTTTGCAGCGAATAAGACTTCAAGTTTACTATGTATGAGCGAGGTTCTCCGCCAAGTTTCGCGGGATTCAGGGCTTTCTGTGAGTATTTTGTCCAACTCTGCGACCTCTTCAGCGGAAAGATCACCGTCGAGCATACGAAGCATCTGGGATTCTAGATCTATAGGATTCATTTTGATTCGGAGATAAGGTTTTTTTCAACGCAACGTTTGAGCGATTCGCGGATACGCAATAGAGCAATACGCAGACTGCCTGCCGATCGGCCGTTGCGGGAAGCATAATCTTCTAAAGAGTGTCCTGGTGTATAGCGTTCTTTTATCAGTTCACTCTGGCTTACAGTTAATTTTCCCAAGCAAATATCTAGAGCCGCATGGAGCTCATCATCGCCAATACTGGAAGGTCCATCATCACTGAGCAGGCTGACTAGCTCGTCGGAAAACATGATTCGCTGATCACGACGAATTTTATCCCTATGACGATGCACTTCATAGCGAGCTATCTGAAAACTCCAAGCGATAAAATTAGTACCTAACTCGAAACTATCACGTTTATTCCATAAGACGACGTTAGTCTCTTGCAGTACATCGGGAACATCCGAGCTTCCAGGCATCAGAGACACAATGAATGCACGCAAGTCCCCCTGATATTCGGTCAGGAGCTTGATAAATGCCGAAAGACTTTCAGGATCTTTGCGCTTCTTAAAAATGCTCATTTAATAATAACCTTTTTAAAACTGATTTCGTTACAGTAATTGTTACTTTTACTTCAGCACCATTTTTTCTTTAACTTAAAATAAACAAAAATGATCCGGTTCTCAGTGCTGCATGATTTGATAAACACATCTATTTTTAATAGTTTAATTCATGTGTCTTTTAGTAGTTTGTAATTTCGATAATAAATTAAGTTATAATACATTACAAGGTGATTTTCTAAAGTTGAAGAATCCATCATTTCCGACTGTAAATCTATCTAGTTTAACAATCCGCTTGAGAGTGCGCCCACTCTGTCAGATAGGGAAAGAACCACACCAAGGTAAACATCTCATATAGAGCGCCTCACATGATCTATCCTAAGATTCACAAACAAGCTCTGAAAGAGTATTTTCGGATAAATCAGCGGGCAGGTCTAGTGACGCTAGCCGCACCAAAGACGTCTAGCTCGCGCCAGACAAACGCGTTGTCAACAGATCCTGCAACATGACTAGCGGTGAATTTGATAGACTCGATCCCGCTGGCGAGGGTTCCGCTTTTGTCCGCAAGAACGACCTTGGTCGCGCCTCCTCCATCTAGCGGTTGCGAGCTGAGCGGGTGGTGGTTCACGGTGTGGAGGATGCGGTAGCTGCCACCCACTGACTTGACCTCGACTGTCCAAGCTTGATTTCCAAATCCCGCGCCATTCCAGTCGGCGATCGATTGGATCGAGGTGATGTCATAACCTAATCCCTTGGCGCCAGCGCCAAGATGATATTCAGCAGTAGCACCGACCGTTGTCCAGGCTCCCTGCACCGGGTCGCCCGGCACTTGATCAAACCGAGCTCCATGGATGCCGTCAGTCAGCTCCTTCGGGTTGGCCGCATTTCCCAGATTCCAGCCAGTCGTGACCGCCGTCAATCCGTGCAAGAGGTCGGTGGCGCTGGCATCATCCTTGTAGGCGAGCTGGGTAGTGGTGAAATCCTCGGACGAAACCACGGTCGGTTCGAGCTTGGTCGTCGGCAGCTCGTCTAGGAAGTGGTCGCGTCTCACTGGAGTTTCCTTCCAGCCACCGACAGTCACTGCGTAGCGGGCTTGCCCAGCTTCGAGTATCTCTTCTTGCTTCAGCCCCTGTCGATTGAGTACTTCCACCTTACCGGTGAAAACATGCACTTCATCTAGGAAATTAGGTTCAGAAATGATGCCAAATTCTGTGCCAAGATCAGTCAGGACAAAATCGGGGGTATTGACTTTAAATCCCACAGCATCTGCGGGCACCTCAAACCAGACCGTGCCGTTAGCCAGGTCGAGTAAATCCTCGCGCTGGAGGGTCAGGTCAGCAGGACCGCGGATGATCCCGCGCACGCCAGAGGCAAATTCAAGCTCCACCGTGCC
>JBLHQF010000201.1:0-5223 GCA_047624885.1 Cryomorphaceae bacterium
GAAGGATGACGATGAGGGCGGCGGCACAGTTGTTTACCACCGTGGAGGCCTCGGCATCGAGCAGGCAGGCGAGGGCAGTTTCTAAGTAACCAGCGCGCTTTCCTCGGGTGCCTTCTGGGAGGTTGAATTCTAAGTTTGAGTAGCCTGTCGCGATATTAACTAGAGCATCAGCTGCGGTCTTACCAAGGGGAGATCTACCGAGGTTGGTGTGGATGAGGACTCCTGTGCCGTTAATGACAGGCTTAAGTTTTGAGGCTGCGAAATGATTTAGATTTTCAGTTACAGAAGTCTCTATTTCCTCACGATTCACTTCTTTTCCATCTAGGATTTGTTGTCGCCAGCCATCTAGTTCACGCCGGACGAAGCCGATAATCAATGGCTTTGGTAGGGAGATTATTTTGCTAAGTGAGTTGGCGAATTTCTCGACTGATGGTAGCTCTCTGAGTGACATAGTAATCATATAATAGGGATACGTTTAGGGGTGTAAAGTTTAGAGGTGTGAGAAATGAAAAATATTCTAGGGCTATCAAACGATCAAGAATATCTCTATAATTAACACGAGTTACCAGAAAAGGATAATTTTTTTGTAACGAAACTGGCTACAAATAGGTTATACATTGAGCATGTTTTTAAAACGTAAAGATCCCATAGAGCTTCAGGCATTTATTAAACTCCTGACGGAACATCAGGCAAACTTGCGTGCATTCATCGTGTCACTCATGCCGGGAAGCCCTGATGTCGCTGATGTGTTGCAGGAGACGAACGTGATACTGTGGCAAAAGCGTGATAAGTTTGAAATTGGCACCAATTTCATAGCTTGGAGCTTCCAGATCGCACGCTACGAGGTGCATCACCAGCGGGAACGTGCCCAGCGGCATGATAAGATCATGTTCTCTGAGGAACTTGTGGGTTTACTCAGTGATACGAACTCGCCATCTGCTGGGGAAAAAGATCTCCACGCGGCTCTAGATAATTGCTTGGGCCAGTTGAGCGAAGACCAAAAAAAAATGATACAACAGCGCTACACGCCCGGTCACTCGCTGGAGGAATACGCGGCCACTAGTGGGCGCTCAGCGGGTAGTCTTCGTATTGCTTTACTCCGTATCCGTGAAAAGCTTAGGAACTGTGTCGAAAAAACCTTAGCTATTAAATCGTAATGAATCCTACCGGTCAAGAATACCAGATGTTATGCATGCTCGACGGAGAACTTTCCGCCGATGAGGCAGCAGTGCTGAATCAAGAACTCATCGCGAACTCAGAAGCACGCGAAAAGTGGCAGAGCATGGCACGTGTTCACAGCGCCTTGGAAACTCGTTTTGCGGCAAGTAAGACAATCGCCCAGTCAGCTCCCATACCAATTAGTCGTGTTTTGGAGGAGCAGCGCCGCAAGGTTATCCGTCTCTCTGCCTATTGTGCGGCAGCGGCACTGGTGATCGTTGCTTCATTACTGTGGATGATTACACCTTCCATACCTACTCCTAGTATTGCCACTTTCCAGACTGCCCCGGGATCAACATTCAATCTTTCTCATACTTCTGATATCTCTGCTCCCATAGCAAATAGTTTAGTGCCAGGCTCCACTCTTAACATCCAGCATGGGGTTGCTGAATTACAATTTCCCCATAATGTCCGAGCAGTTGTGGAGGGGCCAGCATCCTTGACCGTGTTGGATGACCATACTCTGAAGTTTGATCAGGGACGTGGCTTCTTTGAGATTACCACTGATGAAGGAAAAGGTTTCACTTTGATCACCCCGCAACAGCGCATTGTTGATCTAGGGACAGTCTTCGGCATTGATGTGAAAGCAGGCAATGAGGTGGTCGAGCTGCATGTTATCAATGGCCACGTAAGGGTGGACGCGCTTGATGGAACCAAAGGCGAAATTTTGTATGCTCCCCGCAGTGTGAGGCTTGATGGAAGCAGTATTGGCGATAAAATAGAGCTTCCTAGCTTCCTTTCAAGACTACCTGGGAAACTGGAGACGATCTTCGAGGAAGACTTTGAAAGCGGTCTTGCTGCAGGTCACCGGTATTCCATTACTATGGATCCCTCGGTCGTGACCAACCTGGCCGGACGGGCATTCGCAGGTATTCCTACTGAAAAACCGTGGGTATTTGATACCGTTTCCAGTGTCCTCGAGTCGATCCCAGTGCGTAACTCCGGGTTTGAGAAAGGAAAAGTGAAACTTGAGCGCGGCAAGGCAATTCCGAATTGGCATCCTATATCTAAAGGTGGTTATGGTTGGTCGACTCAGTCCCAAGAATTTGGAATTGGCCCTATCGAAGGGCAGTTTTTTGGTAGGGTATTTTCTGGGAGATGGCTAAGTCAAGAATTTTCAGAGCCTATCATTGCTGGGAATACCTATGTTCTCACAGTCGATTGCGGGCTTGACTCAAGCTCTGCGGCAAAAATCCGGATCTGGGGAAGCGATGAAGGCCAGAGCGTGCCGCTTGCGGAAAAGACGATCTGCTCTACAAAGCTGGGCTGGACTGAGAACACACATCTTATTTTCACTGCTACGGAAAAGCAGGCTACAGGTCAGACTCTTGGGTTATCGCTAGGCTGTGATTCAGGTAAGTTTGCCGCTTTCGATCGTGTCCGTCTGGGTAATTTAACAGCGAGGCCTCAAGTAATGTTTAAAGCTCTCGATCTCTCCTCTACCTCACCGCCAGATATTGAACCGCAACTTACATCTTTATTTCCAAAGCGGGATAGCACCACGGTTCTACCCAGTAGCCAAATGCGTATGGCTTTCGATCAGCCGATCCTTATGGGCAGGGGTCTCATCACTGTTCGCGATAAGATTACCAATACCGAAACAGTTCTCATTGCAGGATCACCGCTCCTGAAAATTGAGGGTAACTTACTGACATTTCTGCCTAAGATCGACTTACCAGACGGTGATGCGATGATGGGGCATCTCAGTGGTTGGCAATCGAACGTATGGTGCGGAGTGTTTAACCCCTCTGGCAGTAGCAAGTGGTATATGGATGAAACCCTTGCCGATGACAGCCGTTCGCGCGGTGCTAGCAAGTCGATGAATGGTCCAATCATGGCACGTATCTATGGGAATCCATCTGGCGATGGCATTTATCGTGAAATCGGTAAGATCAAGCCACCCACCCACTACACCATCACTGCGGCCATCGGTGTGCGTGCGATGAATGCGGACGAGTCCACAGAATTCTCTGGCTACAAGATGATTCTCCGCTCTGGTGATACCATTCTTGCAGAAATCAGTAGTAAGGCACCACCTGGTCCGCCTGGGAGCATCACGAACGTCGGATTCTCCTGGAATTCCGCCAGACTGCCAGACGGGATATCTTCTGGCGATCCGCTCAAGCTTGAAATTGCTGCCCACGCAGGATCTAGCGGCTATCTCGATGTTGATGCCATCCGAATCACTGCCGCCCAGCCAGAGTAAAAGCGATATAATCACTTACTTTAGGTGATTTTTTGAGAAAATTTAAGTTTTCCTGTAACGTTATGTTCTGATGACAGGTTATCTAATGACTGATTGTTTTCATTAAACTTAAACACACAACTAAATATGACTATGAAACTTAAAACACACTCTTATCTATTAGTCGCTCTTGGGCTAACACTCGTAAATGGTACTGCCAATGGTGCGGCCATTATTTATGAAAGTTTTAACTACAGTGCAGGTGCTATTGACGGATCCACCCAAAATGGAGGCACAGGCATGACCGGTGCTTGGTCAACTTCTGCGACCAACTCGGGCACACTTCATTCTATGGTGAGCGGAGGTCTCTCATTCACTGGTCTTTCTACAGAAGGCAGTGTGAGAGCTACACGTAGCGGTGCTTCTGGCGGCTCTGAAATGAACCGAACAGTTTCAGGTGCATCCCAAATTTCTCTAACGGCTGACAATACAACTATTTGGTTTAGCATCCTATTGAGGAACGATAGGCATTCAGTAGCTAATGAGACAGGTGCCTTTGTGTTTGGTAGCGGTGCGTTGGATTCAAATGATTCCGACGGTGTTCTCCCCTCTATCACAGGTGGGGACGGTTTCGGCGTGTCATTTAACGCAAGGAACCCAAACGACTCCACAATCGACATATACGGCTACGAAGTTGATGGGGGCACTGGTGCGTTAAGTGCCAGCAAAATTGATAACGACACAAACGTAAACACTTTCATGATTGCTGGTAAAATCGATTGGGCTGCCAATGGCTCTGATGATACAATGACTCTTTATAACATTTCAGATACAGGAGTTGCTCTCCCAACTGCTTTTGCAAGCATGACAGCTGATCTGGATCAATCAACTTTTAATACCTTGGCTTTTGCCTCTAGACAGATTGGAAGTATAGATGAAATACGTTTTGGTTTAGATGCCGCAGATATCGGTCTTAGCGCCGTCCCGGAGCCTTCCAGCGCTGCTCTTCTGGGTCTTGGTGGACTTGCTTTAATTCTGCGACGCCGCAGATAGTTTTCAGATTCATCTTATTTCTAAGAGCCATCCTTTCGAGGATGGCTTTTTTTTGCTGCTCGGCTTCCTCTTTTTCTTTTTCGTGAGATTAGCTATAAATTTAGCTTTTCAGATGGGGTCGGGTGTATAGTGTCTGTGACGTGATCACGATAGGAGTTTCTAGTCAGAAGGGTGGAGTGGGGAAGACCACAGTTTCGATAAATTTGGCATATGCCTTTGCGCGCTCTGGGCGGAAGGTTCTCGTCATCGATGCCGACCCGCAGGGCTCTGTAGGCTTGTCGCTGACTAAAAAAACGCGGACGTTGAAAGGTTTTTTTGATTATTTGAGTGATGCAGGAGAGAGCTTCGAGAGCGTGATCGTGCCCACGCGAATGGAGACATTGTCGCTCGTGCCAGCAGGGCAGGGTAGCGACTATGATGTGAGCTTTGGCTATGAAGCTGAGCCCAGCATGGGTGCTGGTGTGAGATCATTTCTAACAGATGCGGAAAAAGCTGGCTATGATATCTGTATTATTGATACGGCAGCGGGGCTATTCGGGATTACCAAGGATATCTTAGTAGAGGTGGATGCTGTATTAGTGCCACAGCAGTCGGAGCCACTTGGAATTCGCAGCATGCCAAAAATGTTAGAAGCCTTAAGAAAGGTGAGGCAGATGAACCCTAAGCTACATATCTTGGGTGTATTGCTGACGATGGTGCAGAGAAACCTCCGTGAGAGTGTGGATGCGGGTGAAGGATTGCGTTCCGTGTTGCCAGCAGATCTGGTC
>JBLHQF010000202.1:0-5215 GCA_047624885.1 Cryomorphaceae bacterium
CCAGCCCCAGAAAAATGGCATAACCATTTCGATGGCATTCTCCTAGACGTCCCCTGCTCCAACACTGGTGTGCTGCGCAAACGTATCGATGCCCGCTGGCGCATGACACCAGACAGCTTCACTCAGCTATGTGAACTCCAGCTAAACATTCTCAGCAACGCTCTCCCCTGCGTAAAAGTAGGCGGCAGGATCGTTTACTCTACCTGCTCGATCGATACCGTGGAAAATGGAGAATTAATCAAACAATTCCTAACAGACCACCCAGAGTTCGAACTAACAAAGGAACAACAGATCTACCCCTTCGAGCACCAGACAGACGGCGCCTATGCTGCGGTATTGACTAGGACGGCTTAATCAAAATATAGCCACATTTTATATCCTCATCATTGTTTTTGACAATCCATGTATCCATGCTTAACATGGATACATGCAGAAATTACAAATTTTATTTCCTGAGCCAATGATAAACAAGCTCCGAAAAGTGGCTAAAGAAGAGGATCTACCAGTAAGTGAAATTATTCGTAGAGCAGCAGATCTATGGCTAAAGCGTTTTCCGGATAAACCTACCAATAAAAAAAAGATCCCTACTATTGATGCTGGTGCCAGCATGATGAGTGCTGAGGATATGAAGGAGGCTCTATATGAATAGCGTCGATACTAACATTCTGATTTATGCGATCAATAGCGGATGCGCCGAGCATGAATCCGCTAAGAAAGTGTATCAAAACATGCTAGACTTTCCATCACGATGGATAGTCAGCGATCAAGTACTTTTCGAGTTCTACAGAGGGCTAAGGCATCCAAAAATCCTACAGCGTCCCCTCAATCATGAACAAGCAATGGAGCAGATCACTTTTTTGAGGGAAGAATCTGGGGTTTTGCATTGTGCCTACGAAACAAGTTTTTGGCAATCGGTCAAAGAATACGGAACTCATTCTACTGATCGTAAACCTGTGCATATTTTTGATCGAGTACTAGCCATAACCCTACTCCAAAACGGGGTGACGGCACTCTATACTAGAAATACCAAAGATTTCGTAGAGTTTGATTTTGTGGAAATCATCAACCCCATAGATTAGTAGTTCCTAGCACCACACCTTATGCTGTGCTGTGGACTAGATCTTCTTAGTTCGATGACTCACTCCGCTCCTGCATATGCTTCGGCTTCTTTCTGTTCGGTAAACTGGCGGGTATAGAGGGCTTGGTAATGGCCTTCAAGATCGAGAAGTTCCTCGTGGCTACCGCTTTCCAGAATCTGGCCTTTCTCAATCACACAGATGCGATCTGCAGTTCGGATCGTCGAGAGTCGGTGGGCGATCACAAAGCTGATGCGACCTTCAAAAATCGTCTGCAGACCCTCTTGAATCAACTGCTCGGTTTCAGTATCGATCGATGAAGTAGCTTCATCCATGATAAATATCCTTGGCTTCGCTAGCAGAGCTCTGGCAAAGGAGATCAATTGCTTCTGCCCAGTGGATAATCGGTTACCACCTTCGCCTACATCTGTTTCATACCCCTCTTCAAGCTTGCGGATAAACTGATCAGCGTTGACCTGCTGGGCAGCTACTTCCACCTCCTCGTCAGTAGCTTCAAGCCTACCGTAGCGAATGTTCTCGCGCACCGATCCACTAAATAAATGCGGTCCCTGTAGCACGATCCCCAGATTGGATTGATACCAGGCTAGGCTACGCTCGCGCAGATCCTTGTCATTTACCAAGATAGCACCACCAGTCGGTTCGTAGAACCGAGCGGCGAGATTGACGATCGTGCTCTTACCTCCTCCGCTGGCTCCGACAAAGGCGATGGTCTCACCAGCATTAACGGTTAGATTGAAGCTCTTCAATATCGTTTCGCCATCGGAATAGCAGAAATCCACGTCGCGGAACTCAAGAGTTTTGATCTCTCGCTCCTCGCCATCAATAGCAAGATCCTCTGGACGATCTCGCTGGCTCCCCCAGCTCTCAAGCTTCGCCTTCACTTCATCACTGTCGCTGATACTAGGAACAGTGGCTAAGAGGCTGAGCACACGCTCTCCAGCTGCCTGCGCACCTTGCATCTGGATCAGAACTTGGGCTATCTGGTTGATCGGGTTGAAAAATTGCCCCGCGTAGAAAATGAATGCGATAAGCGTTCCCAGCGTAAGTGCGCCGGTCATCACATCTGAGCCACCCTGCCAGAGAGCTATACCTGCCGCGACACTCCCCATGGTCAAAACAATAGGCATGTACACAGCAGACTGCAGCGCATTCCGCATCGATGATCCATACATATCATTGGAAAGCTCACCAAATTCTTCCAAATTTGCTTCCTCGCGAACCAACACTTTACTCGTCCTCAGTCCCTGAAGAGCCTCAGCAAAAGAAGCCGTGATCATCGAATTATACTTCCGCGTTTCCCGTGAACTGAGCAGTAGCTTTTTCTGAAAAAACATACTGATGACGATCAGTGGCGGAATCACAGACAGCACCAACATAGCTAGCATCGGGTTCAGCACTAAAAGAACAATGGAGATCATGATCACCAAACAAGTCGCCCAAACAAAATCCAGTGTTCCCCAAGCGATAATGCGTGCCAGTTTATCACAGTCTGAGGTCAGTCTAGAGATCAACCATCCCGTAGGCCGATGATCAAAGTAGGCAAACTCCAACTTCTGAATGTGCTTAAAGCAACTTTCCCGGATATCATGGCTCATGTTGTTAGAGAGCCCTCCAGCCGCGTTAATGAACACCCAGACCCCGGCAGATAGAGTAATGATTAGGAAACTATATACTGCAATATAAGGCCACAGATTCAGCTCATTCCCTGCGGTGGTCACATCATCAACCGCCCAGCGCGTCACCAGCGCAAAGGTAGCTTCCACCATCGCAATCACCACTGCAGAAATTGCCAGCCGGATTAGTAGACGCTTATAAGGAAGCGCGTGACGAAACACACGAACCCATAAATTGAGGTCGAGCCGATCACTAAAAACGTCTTCTTCAGGTTGATTTTTCATGGTTTGCTAGAGCGTTCGTTTTCAGCCTCTTCAGCATTTTGAATTTTCCATAAGCGACTGTAGAGACCTTCCTCAGCAATCAGCTCGCGGTGAGTTCCACGTTGCGAAATCCTGCCATCCTCGAGCACAATCACATGATCAGCGTGAGCGAGAGTGGATAAGCGATGAGCGATAACAAGAGTAGTCCGTCGTCCATGCCTATCTCGTAACGCCTTTAGAATGGAGGATTCTGTCTCTGAATCCACCGCGCTCAAGGCATCATCTAACAATAAAATAGGTGTCTCTTGTAACAGCGCACGAGCAAGGGCAACACGCTGTCGCTGCCCGCCCGATAAAGTCACGCCGCGCTCACCAACGGGAGTGGAGTATCCAGAGGGAAACCCTTGGATCGTTTCATGGATATCTGCGAGTCGCGCCGCATCCCTAATCTCAGTCTCAGCAGCTTGTTGCCTAGCCAAGTGAATATTCTCTCCCACTGTCTTGGAATATAGAAAGGGCTCCTGCATCACCACGCTGAATTGAGATCTCAGCCATTGTCGATCGAGGTCAGTCAGCTCATTGCCATCAAGTTTCATCGAACCCGAATTATAATCATAGAGCCGCAGGAGAAGATGCATCAGCACCGATTTACCAGAACCTGACGGCCCCACGATGGCGAGGGTTTCACCAGGATTAACGGTAAAAGAAATAGCTCTAATCGTCTCATCGCCTTCGTTATGTCCAAAGGCAAGATTCTTCACCTCAAGCTTACCTGCGACTGGACTCTTCAGAAAAACGGGGTTTGGCGGCAAACTTTCCTCAGGCTCGGAAAGAATCTCCCCCATGCGAGTGAGCGCGACGAACGATTTCCCCAGATCGGTGAGCGTCCGTCCCATTTGCCGCACCGGCCAAAGCAGCATGTTGAGAAACATGATAAACGCAAATAGCGTTCCCACGGTCAGGCTCCCCTCGGAAATTAAATAGATACCAGTAAACAACACAATCCCCTGCTGGAATAGCACAATAAAATCTGAGCTGGACCAATACCACGACATCAACCGAAGTAACCGCAGACTGCGATCGCGGTAGAGTTTATTGGGCTCGGCGAACTTTGAAATTTCGTAATCCTGTCTAGCAAATGCCCTTACCACGCGCAGACCTGTTAGGTTCTCTTGAACCACGCGCGTGACCTGTCCTTCCGCCTCATCCACCCCAAGGAAAAGATGCTTCACTTTACCAATATAGTAATAACCAAAGAAAATAATCGGTACAATAAGCACAAAGGAAACCAAAGCCATCCGCCCATCTAACAAGATCATGATTGGCAAGGCAGTGAGTAGAAGAAGAACCGTATTACTGATATCTACGACCTGGGTAGCAAGCGCCATCCGCAGTGTTTCCACATCCGAAGTACAACGCTGGATCAGATCCCCAGTCTCGGCGCGATCATGATACTTGGCTGGCAACCGTTGCAAATGATCATACAGCCGATCCTTGAGCGTCCGCGCAATACCATCAGACGCCTGCGCGGCAAAACGCCCCTTCAGATAGCTAAACCCTCCCGCCACTATCGTCAACGATACCATCAGCACTGCCGGGAACCAAAGATGCGCGCGCACAAACTCAGCGCCACCCATCCAACCGATGATCGTAGCCGTGAGCAGACCGTCATCCGCTTGCTGGGAAAGGGCGAAATCAATCGTCGCACTAGCGATAAGCGGAGTCAAATAATTGATCACTGTAAACACAAACAACGCAGCAATAGCCCATCCATACTTGCCCCGGAACCCACCCATGAGATACCAGAGTAAAGCTCGTGGCGTCTTCTGAGGTTGCTTGAATGGTGTGGATTCCATGGTGCTGATAAAAGTGATACGGGAACGACAAAGTTCCGCTTTATTTGCGGACGCTACCTACGAACAGCACCCTATTCATAAAAAGTGGATAGTCAACAAACTGGTGCCTTAAAACCAAAGGGAAATTGATTTTCACCCCAGTTCATATTAAGAAAACAGACAGCAAGACAGTCTGAACGACATCTTCTTAACAGTGCTTTTGGGTGAGGAATGTTGGTGCGGAGCAGTTTCAGAAGTGAATTTAGAATTACCATAACCTCCCCCCCCCACTAAGTAACAGACTCTAATGGAACGGATACATGATACTGGAGTGCGGGGCCTCTGCGGTAGGCTGGAGCAAGTGCACTTTGAGAGGTGGGACTAGGGATAGGGTGGATTGCTCGGT
>JBLHQF010000203.1:0-5194 GCA_047624885.1 Cryomorphaceae bacterium
ACAGTCTCGCCAGCATCACCACTTCCCCAGACCTTTGCCCCAGTCTGCTGTTGCAGCACCATCCCATCTGAGAAAAATGCCGGCATCTTGATCTCCGCCATTGATGATAAACTCCCTGCTAGAAGCAACACTGCTGATTTAATATGAATTGTCATCAATAACAGTTATAGGCTGCGCGGAGATAGGTCAAGAATTAGAACAGATTATTAGATCTCCCCAAGACAGAACAATGAGAGAACCATTTGATGACTTACCTTTTACTTCTTACCTGGAGGCTGCCTGGTGATGACCTGGTGAGTGTGGGTGGTAGGCTTGAGATGATGGATCAAACTTTGATAAATTTTCTCAGCGATGAGAGCATCGCCACAGGTGAAAATATCGATGGCTGCGTATTGATGCTCAGGCCAAGTATGGATGGCTATGTGGCTCTCTGCGATGACGATGACTCCGCTGAGGCCGTGTGGATTGAACTCATGGATCGTGGTTTCCACAATAGTGGCGCCCGCGTCTGTGGCCCCTT
Organism: Cryomorphaceae bacterium; assembly: GCA_047624885.1. Classification (GTDB taxonomy): domain Bacteria; phylum Verrucomicrobiota; class Verrucomicrobiia; order Verrucomicrobiales; family Akkermansiaceae; genus Rubritalea. Next base: position 521 of record JBLHQF010000203.1, read on the forward strand.
GGTGGAGGATTTTTTCTAACAGATCCTTATCCGTGAGGATAGCGGTATCGATACCAGAGCACTCTAACAGATAATGAATACCTGTTGGTGAGTGTGGTGATGGGATAGAAATTTCTGGCATAGTAAGTGAATAATTAATGAAAGGCTCCGGTGATGATGAGAGCGGCACCGATCGCAGTGGTGGCTTCGATGGCTCCGGCTCCCCAGTTTTTGTCCTTGCTGAGTTCAGCGCTTAGTGAGTGGTCTGGGAGAATGAGTTTATCCACGGCGAAGCGCACAAGAGCTAGCATGACCATGGAGAGAACTGCCCAGATCACTAGACCGAGAATACTATCATAAATGGAGATAAAAAAGCTGAGTAGAATACCAAAAGCGATGACATTTCCGCCAAGTGCCACACCTACTGCGGCATTGTCATTTTTAAGATCCTGATGGATGTCATGTTTGGTCATTTTCTGGTAGGCGATAGAGTAGAAAATGATGAGCGCTTGGGAAACGATGAACCAAATAGCAGTGAGTCCGATGTCTTCTAACAGCGGCGCGTCTAATGGAGACATTAGTGATGCCTTAAGCACTAGCGCGGTGGAGACGTAAGCGCCTGCTTGGACAAACCCTACACCTACGTTTCTGTCTCTAACAAGTTCCACTTTATTACTGAACTTAGGAAGCATCAGCTTATCACAGAGCACCCTAGAAATGAGTAACAGACCCACGCCCACGGCAGACCAGATGAGGGTCATTTTTATGTCCTGGAGAAAGGGGCTAGCCATCTCATCCGAGTAGTCCACAGTGCTGGGACTATAGAGAACACCGCTGATAACGATGCAGAGCGCAAGGAGAAACCCAGAGAAGGAGATGGCGATGGCTTTGTTATCATTCTCGGTGAGTTCGTAGTTCAGCTCGTAGTCGGATAGCTTGCCGTTGATGAGCTTGCCGATGAAGAGGATAAGGAGCGCGAGGAGGATGTAGCAGAGCACACGCCAGTCTGCTATTTCACGAAATAAGGATAGGTCAAAGAGTTGATCAAACATGATTTTTATTATTAGCCAGTTAGTGGGTTAGTGATTATTTACCGCCGCCGAAGGAGCTGCCTGAGCGAGAGGAACTGCTGCTACCAAAGCGAGTTTTTGAAGATGATGAGGAAGCGGAAGAAGATGGCACGCGCTTGGAGTACTTGGACGGTGATGATTTTTGATATGATTTCTGTGAGCTGCTAGGGCTCTTGAGTGGTGCCTTGATTCTGCTAGCTACTTTGTTCGCATTGGGTGATTTGATCCCGCTCGCCATACTAGAAGTTTTGTTCAGATTAATGCTGCTGCCGTATCCCTTGCTGACGGCGCGGGTCTTCTGTTGGGAGGTGTAGTCCTTAGTAGCCATTGGCTTACTAGAGGTGAAATTACTAGGTTTATTATTGCGGCCATAGCTAGAGCGGTGAGGCCGGTGGTCACGGGAGAAATATCCACCAATTGGGAAAATCGAGTAACGGGGTCTTCCGTAGTAGTAATAGCCTGCTCCGTAAATGTAGCGGTTTCCATGCGTCTGCACGCGTTGCTTGTCCTTAGTCAGGTCAAACTGGATGGTGGCTATCTCCTGTTCTTCCACACCTGTTTCCGATGGCACCTCGACGGTGAGTGAGAAGCCTTTCTGCTCGCCAGCGATCTCAGTGACTTTGATGTAGTCGACCTTGTCATCCTCATCTAGATCCAGGTTGTTGATCTTGGTCGCGGGGTCGTTGAGCTTTTTTTCTAACTCCTCAGCAGTCTCCACTTCTGTGGCGAGGGCGGTCACTGCTTTGAGGTCCAGATTATCCGCCGCATAGCTAGTCACTGTGGTGCTGTATGTCTTCTTAGAGCTACACTGGGTGAAGAAAGTAAGGCTTAATACTGCGAGTATGCCTAGGCTTAGTGGTGGTTTTATCGTCTTCATATTCATTCTGTTAAATTTTTTCGCTATTCGAGCCAGCCATTGAGGTAATGATTCAAGATGGCGGAGTTAGTGACGGTAGTGATATCCGTCTCGCCGGTGTCTAGATCTTCTTTACCAAAACTTAGTGCTGATTTTATAATATCTGGAGTAAGGTATCGAGTATAATCGGACAGTTTGTTTATACCTCTGAGTTGCTGTTTGAGCTGGGCTTCATTTGCGTAGCTGGGGTGCGTGGCTATCCACCACCCCCACTCGCCAAATGACGGAACGTGATCATGATACGGCACCGCTGATAGCCCCCCACTCCGCATGGTCCGACCAATACAGAGAAAGGCGTCCTTCGCCCGATACGGCGAGGTAGACTGCTGGACAAGGAATCCATCGTGAGCGAGTTTTTTCATCAGCGAACCATAAAAGTGCATGCTGTAGAGCTTCGCAAGATCTGGACTAGATGGGTCAGGGAAATCACAGATAATGACATCGAAGAGGCCCTCTACCTGGGCCACGTATTTGGATGCGTCGATGTTGATGACACTCAGCCCAGGCTTATTCTTTAGCGAGTCAGCATGGATCGATCTGTTCTGGCTCGCGCGCTCCAGCGTATATGCCTCTCCCTTGCTGATGCTCTCGCCCGCATCGACGAGCTGGACTTTTTCGCTGGTGAGTGAGGAGTCATTGAGCCGAGTGAAAAGCGGATGCTCAGCTGCAAGCCGTGTCATGGCTGGATCTAGATCCACAAGGGTGATTTTTTCTACGCTGGGGTATTTTAGGATCTCTCTCACAGCGAGTCCATCGCCCCCGCCGAGGACTAAAATATTTCTCGGCGCGCGGTGAGCTGCCATAGCGGGATGCACCAGCTGCTCATGGTAAATGTGCTCATCATTGGCGGAGAACTGGATGTGTCCATTGATGTAGCAGCGGAGATTCCCTTGATTACTCTGGGTGAGGACGATGTGCTGGTAGGGCGTGGTTTCTATGTAAACGATGCGGTCAGCATAAATTTTCTGCTCCGCTGATAGTGACCATTGGTTCGTCTGGGTGAGGCCATATCCGAGTAGTGAACTGATTCCTACGAATGTAGTTAGAAAGAGCGGTTTGAGATTGATGGGTCGGGCAAAATAAAACCAGCAGAGTAGTGTTGAGCCCAGACTGATAAAGGCGAGCACGAAAGCCGTTTCGCTGAGTGAGAAAAACTTTGGCAACAGGAATACCCAGAGCAGTGCGCCGGCAAGTGCGCCGATGTAGTCCATCTTGAGGACGCGTGCTAGGTTGCTGCTGATGTCTTTTGAGAACCTTGCGTTGATTCTTGAAATCAGCGGGATTTCAAACCCAATGATGATGCCGATGACACTGGTGAGACCGTAGTGCACCAGCCCGTAATGATAAGGATACGAGGTGAAGGCCCAGAGCATGAGGATGGGACCGAAGCCGCCTAGCAGGGCGAGTAACAGCTGGGAGTAGAGTAGTGATGAGACTACTTTTTTATCAGAAATGTAGCGCTGAATTTCTGAACCTACTCCCATGAAGAAGAGCATCACCGCAATAATGATCGCCCACTGCTGGACGGAATTTCCTAATAGATCTGAGGCTATTTTAGAAAACGTGTATTCATAGGCGAGCCCGCAGCCACCCATCAAAAAGATGATGACCGAGAGCACCCAGCCGTGTCCGGACTGTGACTGGAGTTGGAGTTCTGACTGGGGATTTTCTTCTGATGAGTTCATGCCCCTTTTAGATTATGGGACTCTTGGGAATTTGCTGAAGTCTGGCTTGCGCTTATCTACGAATGCGTTCTTCCCTTCTTTAGCTTCCTCACTCATGTAGTAAAGAAGCGTGGAGTTTCCCGCCATGTCTAACAGACCCATCTGACCATCGCAGTCTGCATTGTGTGCAGCTTTGAGGCAGCGGAGAGCCATCGGTGAATGCTGAAGCATTTCTCGGCACCACTGAACCGTCTCATTTTCTAGTTCAGCAAGTGGTACCACGGTATTCACGAGTCCCATATCCAGAGCCTCCTTGGCATTGTATTGGCGGCAGAGATACCAGATCTCACGCGCTTTTTTCTGCCCTACGATGCGAGAAAGATAACTTGATCCTAGTCCCCCGTCGAAGCTACCGACCTTAGGGCCAGTCTGGCCAAAGATCGCATTGTCTGCAGCGATGGAGAGATCACAAACTACGTGCAGGACATGTCCTCCACCGATGGCATAGCCAGCCACCATTGCAATGATTGGCTTCGGTAGAGTTCTGATCTTGCGCTGGACATCCAGGATGTTGAGGCGCGGCACTCCATCTTCACCGATATAACCTGCGTGGCCACGTACTTTTTGGTCACCGCCTGAGCAGAACGCTTTGTCACCCTCGCCTGTGAGAATGATGGCGCCCACCTTTGGATCTTCGTGTGCGAGGTCGAGTGCCACCAAGAGTTCCTTTACTGTCTTAGGGCGGAAAGCATTCCTTACCTCTGGTCGGTTGATGCTAATCTTCGCAATCTGCCCCTCATCGGCAGTCTCATACTTAATGTCTTCAAATTCTTCTACAGTAGTCCACATAGTGGGGTATTCTCTACACGGAGATTGAACTTAGCAAGACTGGATAGCGCTTCTAATTAGTTATTTGTTGAGAGCCGCCTAGCTTTTTTGCTGATTGTTTAGCGTAATACCCTAGTCAACACATCTTCAACTGAGCAAAATAAAAATCAAGCGCTAGGGCTCCTGAGCTAACATCAAGAAAAAAAATGACAATGTA
>JBLHQF010000204.1:0-5132 GCA_047624885.1 Cryomorphaceae bacterium
TGGACACAGAGGCTTCTATGAACAATAATCTCGTTTCTAGAGGGTGTCTATATTATTGAATGTTTAGGATTGGTGCTAATTTTATGAATTAGGCATGTAAAAAGACATGTGACCAGATGTTCATTATATAAGAGGAAAATAAGGAAACTAGGTGCTGGTTGAAGTGACCGAAGTTAGCAGCTGGTTATTTAGTCCAGGGCCCAGCGACGGTTACCCAGTTGGTCCTGATATAGTCTCCGTGCTGCCTGCGCAGATTTACCCGGTAAATTTCTATTTGTTCGTGCCGGCGGATGGTCTCGATGGCGATGACTATTTCCGGCTTCATCTCCTCGTAACTACGTGTTCTAGCGGGTTGCTTTTCGAGCACATTGATAAGGTGCCAGCCTAGCTTGGTTTCTATGGTTTCTGGAGTGTTTAGTTTGGTGGCGAAGCAGGCATCGGTGAAGTCCTTGGCGATGCGTCCACGGTGGATCCAGCCGAGATTGCCTCCGTTGTTTTTGGTGTGTTCGTCTTCACTGAATTTTGCAGCAAGTTTTCCAAATTGGATTTCATTAACATATTTGTTAGCTGTTATCAGATTCTTTATAGCATAGATTTCTTTTTCTTTCGCTGTCTGGCCGGGGGCAGGGAGTCTGGAAATGAAAGTATGTTGGACTCTAACTCGCTCAGGAGTGATCGTCTTTTCTTTAAAATCATCATACCATTTCTTAGCATCATCATCGGTGACGGCGATACCTGGCTGGATTTTAGCGAGGATGTATTTTTCCTGCTGGAGCTGGGCTGCGAGGCGGAAGCGGAGTTCTTTTTCTCCCTGAAAGCCATAAGCTTTCAATGCTGTGGTCATTTCTTGCGTGCTTTTAAATCTAGCGGCAAAGCGCAGGACGGCAGCGTTAATCTCTTTTTCACTGACAGGATAGTCATCGGAATTCAGCCTTACCTTTTCTCGGAGGATGTACTGGTCAGCTATGTTCCTGAGTGCTTCAGCCCGAAGAAAAAGACGTTGCTTATCCTGGATGCCCGCACGAGTTTTCCCTGTCGCCCAGAGTTTCTGATCTACTGCGAAGTCGATCTGGCTGAGGTAGATGGGACGGTTGAATACGCGGGCGGCGATCCCGCGTTGAGAGTCGTCTTCGAATTTGGGTTGGTCGTTGCTTAGCTTGCTCGCTATTTTATCGACGGGACCCTTAAAAATGAGCAAGTCTAGGGCAATGTACAGCATCAATAGCGACCAGAGACCTAGTCGCCAAAGAAATTTCCTAGAAATGCTCATATTGGATGGTGGGAGAAGAGTGGTGAAAATTAATTCACCGCCACTGCTTCACCGCCAGTCTCTCCAGTACGGATGCGGATAGCCTCTTCCATGGATGAGATGAAGACCTTACCGTCACCGATTTTGCCAGTGTTGGCGCTGCTTACGATGGCTTCAGCTACTTTGCTGGCCTGTTCGTCTTCGACGACGATTTCTATTTTGACTTTAGGGAGGAAATCTACGGTGTACTCTGAGCCACGGTAAATCTCGGTGTGACCTTTCTGTCTGCCAAATCCTTTGACTTCAGTTACGGTCATTCCTTGGACACCTACGTTAGCGAGTGCTTCTTTGACTTCTTCTAGTTTGAATGGCTTGATGATTGCTTCTATTTTTTTCATGATGAGTGATGTGTTGGTGGTTAATTATTTTATAAATTAGCAGATGCTGTGCCAGCTATGGCGATTTTTATAAACATAGTTTATAAAGTGTTTCACGATATGGCAAGAAGGGAACTTAGATAAATAAAAAACTTACCTACAGAGTGCCTTCCTGGGCTTTGATGACACGGTGTAGTTTTATAGGCTGGAATTCAAATAATAGGGGAGGTATACTGTCCTAATGTTTGAGGAAGATGACTTAGTAAAAAACCTGCTGCCGGCTGTCGAGCAACAACTGAAATCTGAACAGACTCCTTTTGTGAGTCAGGCGCTAAGTAGGCTGGTGAAGGAGGGGGAAGAGACGGAGGAGGCGAAAATGATGATTGCTCTCTGTCTGGCGGATGAATCGAACAGAATGTTTATCGATCAGCGAGATTTTGATATAGCAAGGTATCAAGCACTGTTAAGTGCTCTGCCTGAGTTACCCGAGGCTTAGGCTCCAGATAGCCCTGCATTTACTTACTTGGAAATGCAGGGCTGGTAAAAATCGTTAATAAAAATATGAAAGAACACTTTAACTCAGAATATCCATCGGTAGAGCATCTCATCGCTAAGGCGAAAAAGCGTATGCCGGGCTTTGCCTTCGACTATCTGGCAGGAGGCTGTTTCTCCGAAGTGAACCTCAAGCGCAATACTGCTGATATTCGGGATGTGCAACTTAAGCCGTGGTATCTGAGAGATTTTCCCGGAGCATCCCAGAAAACTGAGCTGTTTGGTAAGACCTATGACGCTCCATTTGGGATGGCTCCAGTGGGGTTGCAGGGACTGATGTGGCCAAAATCTTGTGAGTATCTAGCGCAAGCCTCAGTGGATCACAATATCCCGTTTTGCCTCTCCACCGTGGGGACCGCAAGCATCGAAACCGTTAGCGAAATCACCAATGGAGAATTCTGGTTCCAGCTCTATCATCCGGCGCAAGATGAACTCAGAGACAAACTATTACAGCGCGCTTGGGACGCTGGTTGCCGCACCCTCGTCATCCTATCGGACACCCCCACCTTCGCCTACAGGCCAAAGGAAATCCGCAATGGGCTCTCTATCCCGCCACGGATGACGCTCAGGAACATCATCCAGATGTGCACCCATCCTAGCTGGTCATTCAGCCAGCTCTCAGCCGGTGCGCCAGAGTTCAAGACCATGAAGGAGTACATCCCCAAAGGGCTGAATATGAAGCACCTGGCGCAGTTCATGGACCAGACCTTTTGCGGTAGGCTCAATGAAGCAAAAATTTCCGCTATCCGTGATACATGGAAAGGCAATCTGGTCATCAAAGGGATCGTGAACCCAGAAGATGCAGAGCTCGTTGTGAAGCTAGGTTTAGAAGGGATGATCGTCTCAAACCACGGCGGCAGACAGCTCGATAGGGGACAATCGACCATCAAGCCACTGCAGGCACTCGTCCCAGAGTTCAGGGAAAAAATAAAAATCCTGATGGACAGCGGCATCCAGTCCGGAGCTGACATCGCATCCACTCTAGCTAGCGGAGCCGACTTCACCTTCCTCGGCCGCACCCCGATGTATGGTATAGGAGCACTAGGAAAATACGGAGGTCACCACACCTTCGAAATGCTTAAAAAACAGATCCAGCAAGTGATGGAGCAAGTCGGTTGCGAAAAAATAGCAGATTTACCTAATCATCTCATTAAAGAATGATTTTAGGTTTTAAGGCTCTGAGATAGAGACGCCTGAAGCGTGTAGCAGCTAGCCGCAAGCGTTTTTCGTAATCTGCTCTATAAACGCCATGATTCGCTTGCGGCTGCCCGCGACAATCGAAGATGGCTACATGCTACGTCCTGAAAAGACTGATAACATAGCAATTCTAGATTTCCCCCTAGCTGAATGACTCTGCGTGAATTGTGATTCATTAAGTTCATTCTTGCTCTGCCGAAGTATTTGCCTAGCCTAGCAACATGTTTAAATTACTCTTTATCACGATCATTTTGATGTTTCCTAACGCGCTTACTGCGGTAGAGAAAAAGCCTAATTTTATTATCATTTTCACCGATGACCAGGGCTATAATGACTTGGGATGTTTCGGATCTAAAACGATTCTTACACCCCACATTGACCGTATGGCAAAGGAGGGACGTAAGTTTACGAATTTCCTAGTAGCATCATCTGTCTGCTCTCCATCACGTGCCGCGCTACTTACAGGTTGCTACCCTAAGCGAGTCTCGCTACATAAGCATGTTCTTTTCCCCTCCTCCAAAACAGGACTGAGCCCAGATGAGGTGACCATTGCTGATCACCTCCGTGCGAATGGCTATGCGACGGCATGTATAGGGAAATGGCATCTAGGCCATCATCCTGAGACTCTACCACGTCAGAATGGGTTCGATTCCTACTTCGGGATTCCGTATTCGAATGACATGAACCATCCTGAAAATAAGGGGAAGCCCAGGGGGGTGTCGTCTGATGAGCTTTGGTTAGATCAAGAATCAGCAGTCAAGCTGTGGAAAACTCCACTTATCGAGAATGAGAAAATCATCGAGCTTCCTGTGGATCAGCGCACTATCACTCGGCGCTACACAGACAGGGCTATCAAATTCGTGGAGGAAAATAAGGATAAGCCGTTCTTCCTCTACTTACCTCATTCCATGCCACATATTCCGCTCTATGTGCCTGATGATGTCTATGATGAGGATCCTAAAAACGCGTATAAATGTGTGATCGAGCACATCGATGCGGAAGTGGGGCGACTGGTCGAGTCGCTGCGTAAAAATGATTTAGCCGAGAATACCTACGTGATTTTCACCTCTGACAATGGTCCCTGGTTGCAGTTCAATAACCACGGCGGATCTGCTTTACCGCTTCGTGCCGGCAAGGGCACTACTTTCGAGGGTGGGCAACGCGTTCCTTGTGTCATGTGGGCTCCGGGAAAAATCCCTGCTGGGACGACATGTGATAAGGTTCTGTCCGCGATCGACCTGCTCCCGACCATCGCCACACTAGCTGGAACAAAGCTCGATACGAAGGGAAATAAAATCGACGGTCTGGATGTGTCTGCGCTAGTGACTGGTGACGCTGAGTCTACGTCACCACGCAAAGAATTTATCTATTACAGTGCGCGCGGAAAGCTAGAGGGATTACGTAGCGGCAAGTGGAAGCTACTCCGTAAGACACCGAGAGCTAGAAAAAAGGATAAGAACAAGAAGCCTCAAAAGGAAATGGTGATGTTGTTTGATCTAGAAAATGATCTGAGTGAGGAAAAGAACCTCTCTGATGCTCATCCGGAGGTTGTTGCTGAGTTGACCAAACGCATGAAGGAGCTAGATGCCGAGATCACTCAATATGCACGGTTGCCCTGGACTAAGAAATAACGACCCCTCGCAAACTGAGCCTTCTGCCGTGCCTCCAGCACGGTCATTTCAGGGTGGTATCAACATGGGTCTGAAGCCCGCATGCTTTGCAGATATTCTCCCTTCAGGAGAAAAAAAGGCTGCGAC
>JBLHQF010000205.1:0-5094 GCA_047624885.1 Cryomorphaceae bacterium
TATTGACGCCCTGTTGCTCGGTGAGCTGGGCGATCTGGCGGAGGCGGAAGATTCCAGCCTGATCGAAGTAGAGTGCGCCATGTTGGTTCTGGACGGCAGTGACGAGATGGCCGCGGCTGTATTCCTCAATCATTTGCGGATGGAGGCCGCTGAGCTCGGCTGCTTCATCGATGTCTGATAGCGCCTGCTCCGCGACAACTTGGCTGGTGATGGTGGTGAGTTCGTATTGAATGGTCATGGCGACGTTGTGTTGTAGGGTTTACTTCTGTTAGGTCTAGGATCTTGGCTGATGGCTGGTGATCTTTGAGATTTTCTCCCAGAGTTCTTTTTCCTCTGGTGTGATGCTCTGGGGAATGGAGATCTGGACGACCGCGTAGAGATCACCCATGGCGCCTTGAGAATCTTTTGGCAGTCCCTTGCCACTAATTCGGAGTTCGGTGTTTGGCGTAGTGTTGGGTGGTATTTTAATTTTCACCTTGCCACCCATCGTCGGGATTTCCACCCTAGCGCCGATCACCGCTTCCCAGGGGGCCAGAGGGATTTCGTGGTAGAGGTCTGAGCCTTGGACTTGGAAAAGTGGGTGTCTTTCTAGACGGACGTGGAGGAAAAGATCGCCGTTTTTACCTCCGTTGATGCTTGCTTCTCCGAGACCTGTACAGCGAATCAGCTGTCCTTCACTGATGCCTTTGGGGATACGGATAGTTGAGCTTTTGGTTTCTTGTTGTCCGGTCTGACGATTGTGAATTTGTTGTTTTAGCGAGCGCTCAATTCCTCGGCAGACTTCATCTAGGGTGACTAGTATATCGGCATGCACGTCTTGTCCCGGGAACGCTCTGTGTCCAGCTCGCTGCTGTGGATGACCTCGGAATTGTGACGACTTAGGGTGTCCGCCAGTACCAAACATTTGCTCAAAGAAATCGCTGAATCCAGTGCCATCAAACTGATACTCGTAGTCTCCAGATGCTGCTCCCTGTTGCGCAGATTGAGGCTGCCCAGCATTCTGCCAATCGGGTCCTAATGTATCGTATTTTTTACGTTTTTCAGTATCACTGAGAACTTCATAGGCTTCATTGATTTCTTTAAATTTCTCTTCTGCATCAGGGAGGTCTTTCGCAATGTCTGGGTGATATTTCCTCGCGAGCTTGCGGAATACCTTTTTGATCTCAGCTTGGCTGGCATCTTTTTTGACTTTTAGGCGGTCATAGTAATCCTGAAATTGCATGAGATTTTTTAAATGCTAAATGGGGTATTAATAAATATTAATTGGCTAATTGATTTTCTGAATTTATAATAGAGCTATAGAGTGATCAGAGAAAGAGATTTTTTTTTATTTTCGCCTGAACGATTAACATTTTCCATCTTTAATAACAATAAGCCCGCTTTAAATTGTTAAATGGGCGGGTCGTTATGATATTGAAGTAGGCTATTGCCTATCTAAGGGAGCCGATGTATAAGGGAGGCAAGATGAATAAGAAACCAGTAGTTTTAATAATCAGAGATGGATGGGGAGTGAACCCAGGTGGTAGCATGACAGCGGCTAAAGACGGAAACGCAACAGAGCTTGCTGCGACTCCATTTCATGATGAGATGTATCAGAAGTATCCCAAAGGGATGGTGAGCGCATCTGGACTGGATGTGGGACTGCCAGATGGGCAGATGGGGAATAGCGAGGTGGGGCACCTGAATCTAGGTGCGGGGAGAGTGGTCTATCAGAATCTGACAAGAATCAATAAATCCATCGCAGATGGTGAATTGCAGCATAACGAGGTGCTACAGAAAGCGTTTGCTGTGGCGAAGGAGAATGGTAAGCGGTTTCATTTTATCGGCCTGGTTTCTGATGGCGGGGTGCATAGTCACCAGGAACATTTGGCGGCTTTTGTGAAGGCGGCGGATACCGCTGGAGTGAAAGATATCTACATTCATGCGATCACGGATGGACGTGACACATCGCCTACCGGTGGAGTGGGATATTTAGAGAAATTACAGAGTGATATTTCAGGGACAAAGGCGAAGATAGCTACTGTGATCGGTAGGTATTACGCAATGGATAGAGACACCCGTTGGGAAAGAAATAAACTTGCTTGGGACGCCATTGTGCTAGGCAGAGGGACGGAGTGGAAGGGTTCAGCAAGCGAAGCTGTGGCGGATGCTTATGAGAAGGGGGAGACTGATGAATTTATCAAGCCGTATGTGCTGGAAGGAGCGGATGAACAGGGTATCAATGATGGTGATGTGGTGTTCTGGTTTAACTACAGAGCTGACCGCGCGCGGCAGATCTCGAATGCTTTTTTAGATGGCGAAGCATTTGTGGGATTTGATAAAGAAGTGCATCCTAAGACGCATTACGTGACTCTAACAGAATATGATGCCAAGTATGACTGCGAGGTGGCTTATAAATCTAGTAGCATGAAAAATGTGTTGGGCGAGGTGGTTGCCGCAGCTGGGAAGGCTCAGCTGAGAATCGCTGAGACGGAGAAGTATCCGCACGTTTCTTACTTTTTCAACGGTGGTGAGGAAGTTCCATTTACTGGTGAGGACAGATACGTAGCGAAGTCACCACAGGTGGCGACCTATGATCTGCAACCAGAAATGAGTGCGCCAGAAGTGACTGCTGAGCTGGTCTCGCGCTTGAAGGATTACGATCTAGTGATACTCAATTTTGCAAACCCAGACATGGTGGGTCACACAGGCATAGTGCAGGCTGCGATGGAAGCGTGCGAGGCGATCGATGATGGGGTGAAGGCTGTGGTAGAGGAAACTCTGAGGCTCGGTGGTAAACTACTCATCACAGCAGATCACGGAAACTGCGAGAAAATGATCAATGAAGATGGATCACCGCATACCGCTCACACCACGAATCTAGTTCACGCCATTTATGTGGCTGAAGATGCTGGTTCTGTGAGAGTGAATGATGGAATCTTGGCAGATATAGCACCTACACTGTTAGATATGATGGGCGTTGAGAAGCCTAGTGAGATGACAGGGACTTCGTTACTTGTTTAAATACTCTAGAAGAGACATCAAAAGTTTTTAGCTCCTTTTTTTCTGATAGGTTACTATTACCTTCTGGTGTGGGAATCTCATTTTCAACGACACTTGAAGAAAACAAAAAATGTGATAAATTAGTCAAAAATATAACTACGATATTATGAAACGCACAATTACTAATCTAATACTTGCCTTGGTTGCCACGGGCACTTCAGTTAATGCCGCACCTAGAGCAGAAAAGCTCACTGATGGTCTCAAACGTCCAACCTGCATGGCGGCACCTAAGGGGAGCACAGATTTCCTTTATATTCTAGAACAGCCAGGCAGAGTCAGACTGTATGATAGGCAGAAGAAGCAGCTAGTAGAAAAGCCATTACTTGACCTCACTGAGCAGGTGCGATCTAAGTCCAATGAGCAAGGTTTGTTGGGTATTGCGTTCTCTCCTAATTTTGATGCAGATCAGAGGTTTTATCTTAACTATACTGGAGCCAAGGGAGATACAGTTATTTCAAGATTCACGATGCATGGCTCCAAGGATATCAGGGAAGAGAAGTTACTTCAGTTCAAGCAGGATTATGGAAATCATAATGGTGGATGGCTAGGTTTCGGGCCTGATGGGATGCTTTATATTGGCACTGGCGATGGGGGATCTGCAAATGATCCTAAAGGGAGAGCGCAGGACTTAGACACGATGTTAGGAAAGTTACTGCGTATCGATGTCTCCGGCAAGACTGGCTATTCAATCCCTGAAGGAAACTATGCCGAGGTTACCAAGACGGAAGCGAAGCCAGAAATTCTTTCTATCGGGCTGCGTAATCCATGGCGTTGTAGCTGGGACGGGGACACATTTTACATCGCTGATGTTGGACAGAATGCTCACGAGGAAGTCAACGTAGTGAAGCGCAGCGATCTAGCAGGCGCAAATTTTGGCTGGAGACTCCGCGAGGGAACTCAGCCCACACCGAAGCAAGATATAGCAGGTGACCGTCCCGAGAGCAACATCGACCCTGTGCATACATACAAGCGCAAAGATGGCATCTCGATCACGGGTGGCTATGTTTATCGAGGTGAAATAAAGTCTCTCCAAGGCCTGTATTTTTATTCCGACTACGCGAAATCTAACATCTGGTCATTTATCTACAAGAATGGCAAAGCAACTCAACACAAGAGCTGGAATGATCATTTAAGAGCCCGCGATAAAACGGTTCCTAGCATCAGCTCCTTCGCTATCGATCCTCAGGGTGAGATGTATATGCTCAGTCACCACTGGGGAACGGTATTTAAGATCGTGGAATAATAGATCAGCCATGGGCAGGCTGAATCCTGCGGAATCACTAAATACAGTAATATCGAGGTCAGGTTTTCGTTAGGGTGGGCTTGCCAAGCGAGCCGATTCACTGTGTAATAGTCACAATTCTTCTAATCCCTGGAGGTCAGGTTTGATTATCAGGAGAGAGATGAGTATAGTGAGTATAGTAAGCATCACGGTTTGCTCGGCGATCAAACCTTACCGCTGGCTTTCTAGCCTTTGATCTCTAACAACATTTGGGCGTTGTTGTTGAATCTTTTGAGGAAGAAGGCAAGGCGTTCCATGGCTTCTTCTGGGCGGTGACCGGCTAGGCCTCGCCTGATGAGGTGGATCTTGTGGAGGCTGATCTCTGGTAGGATAAGCTCTTCTCTTCGAGTGCCGGATTTGAAAATATCGACTGCTGGATAGATGTATTTCTCAGCGATTCTGCGGTCTAGAACTAGCTCCATGTTGCCAGTGCCTTTGAATTCCTGGAAGATGGCATCGTCTGCGCGTGAGTTGGTCCCAACGAGTGCGGTGGCTACGATGGTGAGTGAGCCAGCGGTGCGGGTATTCCGCGCTGCGGCGAAGAGTCTACGAGGCATTTCTAGCGCACCAGTGATGATGCCGCCGGACTGAATACCGCGGTTATTTCCACGAGATTTATCACCACCAAGAGCTGCATTATAAGCACGTGCTAGGCGGGTGATGGAGTCCATGAGGATGAAAACGTGTTCGCCAGATTCTACGAGTCGTTTGGCGCGCTCTACACATAGTTCAGCGACGCGGCAGTGGTTCTTGGGGCCGGAGTCATTCGA
>JBLHQF010000206.1:0-5060 GCA_047624885.1 Cryomorphaceae bacterium
GAAGTCTTTGAGACTACAGCCATCGACCCATGGTTCCTAGAGCACCTTAAAATCATCGTGGATGAAGGCAAGGACCTCGCTAACATGGACCTCCGCAAAGCGAAAAAGATGGGCTTCTCAGATGTCCAGATCGCTCACTCACGTGGAGTTGACCAAGACGATATCCGCAAGGAACGTAAGGAAAAGGGTATCATCCCTACTTACAGACTCGTCGATACCTGTGCAGCAGAATTCGAAGCCTACACACCCTATTACTACTCCACTTACGGTGACGAAAACGAAGCTCTTCAGACTGACAAAAAGAAGATCATCATCCTCGGTGGTGGCCCTAACAGAATCGGTCAAGGCATCGAGTTTGACTACTGCTGTGTCCACGCCTCCTATGCTCTCCGCGAGCTAGGCTACGAGACAGTCATGGTTAATTCTAACCCTGAGACAGTCTCTACAGACTACGATACTTCGGATAAACTTTACTTCGAGCCACTCACTCTTGAGGACGTGCTTAACATCTGTGACCAAGAGCAGCCAGAAGGCGTCATCGTTCAATATGGTGGCCAGACTCCGCTAAACCTAGCAGCAGATCTAGAGCGTCACGGGGTGCCAATTCTCGGAACTTCTCCTAAAAATATCGAGCTAGCAGAGGACCGTAAATTCTTCTCCGCACTGCTCGACAAGATCGGCCTCAAGCAAGCTGAAGCCGGCACCGCTGTGACTCCAGATGAAGCAGTAGTAATCGCAGATCGCATCGGCTACCCAGTGCTGGTTCGTCCATCGTTCGTTCTCGGTGGCCGCGGCATGATGATTGTTTATAGCGACGAAGAGCTCCGCAAATACATCAGCGAAGCAGCAGACGTTTCTCCAGATCGCCCGATCCTTGTTGACCGTTTCCTAGAGGGAGCAGTCGAGATCGATGTGGACTGTATTTCAGATGGCGAGACTTCTGTCGTAGGTGCGATCATGCAGCACATCGAACAGGCAGGTATCCACTCTGGCGACTCCGCTTGCGTGATCCCCGCCCCATCACTTTCAGACGACATCACCGCCCAGATCATGAAGGGAGCCAAGGACCTCGCTAAAGAGCTAGAGGTCATCGGCCTCATGAACATCCAGTTCGCAGTGAAGGATGAAGAGCTCTACGTGATCGAGGTAAACCCTCGTGCATCACGCACCGTTCCATTCGTTTCTAAATCAATCGGCGTCCAGCTCGCTAAGCTAGCGGCTCAGGTCATGGTTGGTAAGACTCTGAAAGAACTCGGCTTCACTGAAGAAGTTCTCCCTAAGCACTACTGTGTGAAAGAAGCTGTATTCCCTTGGCCAAAATTCCCTGGTATCGACATCGTGCTAGGACCGGAAATGAAGTCCACCGGAGAAGTCATGGGCATCGACGATGACCTCGGCATGGCCTACGCTAAGGCTCAGATCTCCGCCTTCAACCCACTCCCCACTGAAGGTAATGTTTTCTTCTCAGTCAACGACCGCGACAAGCCAGAATCCATCGCCATAGCCAAAGAGCTCATCGACCTAGGCTTCACCATCTATTCAACAGGAGGCACCTACAAGCTCTTCAAGTCCGAGGAGATCCCAGTAGAGAGACTCTACAAGCTCGCCGAGCAAAAGCGCCCTAATGTCATGGACATGATGAAGAACCGCAAGATCGACTTCGTCATCAACACCCCAAGCGGCCACGAAGCCAGAGCAGACGAGGTCACCATCCGCTCAGGAGCAGTCAGCAACAAAATCTCCCACTGCACCAACCTATCAGCAGCTATCGCCTCAGTAAGAGCCATCCGCTCCCTCAAGGAACAAGAGCTGACGGTTACACCGTTGCAGGATAGGGTTTAAACAGAAGTCGCCACAAGGCGCCCGCACCGGTAGGGATTGACCGTCGGGCAATCCGCGCTACGCCATTCAACTTCCTCACACCAAAAACCATGCCGGAAACTCAAGACTCCGACATATGGAATGATAGCTAGCGAGCTTCTAGGAGTAACCCGGCACGCGCGGCGATCGTGCCCGACCATCGCGCCCTACCGGGTGACGCATGGGCGTAGTTAGCAATCATTCATCCCATCCGCTTCAAAATTTTGCTTCTTGGAGTGGAGTCTGAAGAGGGAATAGAGATCTGTTAGGGTTATTCGGGATTGTCCTCTTGTTAGGTTTTCCCTACCGCATTCTACGGCGGATTGCCACTGGTGGATGAGTGCTTTCCAGGCGCCTATGAGGGAGAATCCTGGTTGGTAGATATGGGCTGGTTCGGCGGTGACTCCCCCGCTTAGCCGGTAGATGGGGATGTAGCCAGTCCATAATCCTAGGACACAGCCGGTGACTGTGAGAGGGAAAATGAGCTGACCGTTTGCCGCGAGCACACCACCTAGAATGCAAGCGAGATCCTCAGAAATAAAAGCACTGATGGCGAGCAACAGCATTTTCAGAACAGGATGATCGACTAAGTCCACCCACTCAGCGACCTGCTCACTAATGTTGAGTAATGTCGAGGTCATGTATAAAATTACTGCCTACTTTCCTCCAACTGGAGGACACGCTGAGCTCCCTCAGGTGGGTGCAGCATTGTTAAAACCTTCTGTTTGCCCGCCAACTGGCGAGCTAGATCCAAATAGTCAGGAAGAAACACCCACCTTGGGCAACATCCATTGAATACCAATGTAGACTAATAGACCTACACCAAGCCACAGCATCGTGCGCGCTCTTGATGTTTCCGGGGCGTCAACTTGCCTAGTCGTGGTTTCTTCTTTACTCATGCCTGTTAGAGTAGTCCACTCCAGTCTTTATTCCGTGAAAAATGAGTATTTCCTAAAAGGGAATGTCGTCATCCTCGTCCTTGAAGTCTGGCATATTACTCGCTGGTGATCCGCCTTGAGGTGGCGCTTGTTGTTGCTGCTGCGGAGGGGCGGCTTGCTGCGGAGAATTCTGCATCGGCTGGTTTTGTTGTTGCTGCTGACCACCGTTGTTATTTCCGCCACCGCCACCGGAAGGAGCCCCGATGAACTGCATGGTCTCTCCCACGACTTTCATTTTAGAGCGCTGTTTCCCTGTTTCTTTATCAGTCCAGCTGTCCGTTTGAAGTCTGCCCTCAATGAATACTGGCTTACCTTTACCAAGATACTGATTTGCCAGCTCTGCCTGTCTGCCCCATAGAGTGACATCCACATAGGTGACATCTACTATTTTCTCTCCATTATCTGCAGTGCGGTATCGGTTTGTAGCAAGACCTAAATCTGCAACAGCGGTTCCAGTGGGAGTGTATCTGAGTTCGATGTCTCGGGTTAAGTTACCCATAATCATTACTTTGTTCAAATTTGCCATAATGTAGAAATGATAAAGGGTTTATCAGCCTAGGCAATACGAAAATTCGTATTACTCAAATAGCTGATAAACCCTGTCTTTAAGTTATTCTTTAGATGGTGTTAAAACCGTCCTTAAAACTAGTCTTGGCGACTGTAGTTGTGCATGTAGATGGCTTCGTTAAGGTCGAGACTAGTCTTGATCTTATTGATGACTTCTGGCTCCGCATTGAACATGTAGCTCACGTATGTACCGCCTTCGATCTGGCGTGCGTTGTATGCAAATGTCTTGCGTCCAAGGTTCTTCACCTCGTCCAGCTTAGCGCCTTCTGCTTCGATTAATTGACCAACGGTGCTTACTAGCTCGTCGATTGATGTGTCTATGCCTTTTGTGTCGAGAACGACAAGACCTTCGTATTTTCTGCTCATATTATTGATTTTCTATTATTGATTATTTATTGACGTTGTGAATGTTAGCAGCAGCCTCTACGCCTTCAGTGAGGGCACAATGGACTGCTTTTGTGGCGTTATCAAGCGCGTTCTGCACTTCTGGTTTTTCATCTTGGGAAAATTTCCCCAAAACGTGACCCACCATCTCACCAGATCTCGGTGCTCCGATTCCTAGCTTGAGTCGTGGAAAGGCATCGCTTCCGAAGTGCTGTATGAGTGATTTCATTCCGTTGTGACCACCTGCAGAGCCTTTCATCCTAAATCGGAGAGTGCCTAGCGGGATGGAAACATCATCGTAAATCACGAGAACTTCTTCTGGTTGCCATTTGTAGAATTTGAGTGCCGCTCCTGCTGCTCTTCCACTCTCATTCATAAATGTCTGAGGTTTCATGAGTAGCGCGAGCGGGTGCTTAGCGATGAGTGCTTGCCATTTTAAATGGTTAGCAAACTGCGCTCCAGCTTCTACAGCCATGCGGTCTAGTGCATCAAACCCGACGTTATGCCTGGTTTGATCATATTTCCTACCTGGATTTCCCAGACCTATGACCAGTTTGATTGCCACGTTCACATGAGGAACACTAGTGCTCCTCCGTCGAGGTGAATGTTAGTTATTCTGATTTATCAGCTGCTTTTTCTGCTTCAGGCTCTGGGGCATCTTGCTCCCCTGCTTCTGCACCATCAGCATCTTCAGAGATCGCTATACGTGTCTTCGCAACGAGTGCTACGAGAACTCTGTCATCAAGAACTGGAACCACACCCTCTGGGAATGCGATACCACCGATAGTGAGGTTCTCTGCTATTTCGAGAGATTCCACATTTGCATCAATCTGCAGTGGGAGATTCTTCGGAATTGATTTGATCTTAGTAGAGTGAACGAGCTGCTCTAGTTGACCACCCGCTTTAACACCTTCTGGCTCACCGATGAGCTTGATAGGTAACTTAGCAGTGAGGATAGTGTCCTCCCTTACTGCGAGGAAGTCTGCGTGGAGAATCTCTCCAGAGATCGCATCGAACTGAATGTCCTGAATAAAGACCTGCTGTGCACCGTGTCCCTCGACATCAAGATCAATGAGAACCTGTGATGAAGGCTTAGTGTTTAGATGGTCTCTGAAAGTCTTACTGTGGACTTTGATGTTTTTATTTTCGGTTGCTCCGTAGATTACTGAAGGAACGAATCCCTCGCGGCGCATAGCATTGAGCGCGCCTGATCCAGTGCGCTGACGTAGTGTAGCTTCGATTGTTGTAGCCATGTTATTATTTTCTTTTGTGGTTAGACATCGCCCCAAGTTACTTTATGTGACGTTTCTA
>JBLHQF010000207.1:0-5011 GCA_047624885.1 Cryomorphaceae bacterium
AATGCGCGCTGCAACATCTGCCTCTGTTAGAGAGAGCAGATCTGCAAGTTCTTGATGAGAATACCGCGCCTTTTGAGCGAGGAGTGTGAGTAGCGGGTCAATGGGCATGGGAGTGATCTACTATAAAAAGTTAACAGTGTTAAGTTTTAAGTTTAAAGATTGCGCGGCTCCTTTTGAATATCTTTGATAATTTGCTGCTGGGTTCTTGCTATTTCTGCTTCAGCTCTTTTTTGTGCTTTGAAATTGTATGCAATGTATGCGCAAGGCATATAGAGAATAAAACCTATCACTAACGAGACCAAGCTCATAAGAAATGTAAACCCGATTGTCATGATGAATGACTCCCATATCGTTTCATTTAACATTAATAGTGCGGTAAATATAAGGATTAAACTACTGATTACAAATCCCGCATTTCCTATGAGATAACCATTCCATAGATCACTAGATAATGTTGATCGCCTATTTTGACTCTCATCATAGAGCTGCAGAATTATCGCACTACTATCGGAATCTGACACTGGAGCAATCACCACATCTTGCTTCACTGAACGATAGGCACAGATCATCCCAATACAAAGTGGTAGGCATAGAAAAATAATATCTAATCCGGAGAAGAACATGATTGATGTGAATACCGCGCCTTCTTCGAAAGGAATGTGAGTAGTGGGTCGATAGGCATAGAAGTGAGATACTATAAATTGTTTAATGTGTTAAGGTTTTTAATGGTCATCCAGAATTTTGCCGATTGATTTATTTCTGAAATAAGAATTAAGTCATAGAACACGAATATTGAAATGAAAGAAAACGACCCGAAAAAACTAATCTGGATTTCTAACTCCTTATTGTATGGAGGTATTATTGCGACCATTTATCTATCCATGAAGTCAGGTAGCCCCTTTGTCACAGTTGCTATTGGTGTAATCTTAACTCTGATTGCTCTATTTGTGTGTGGATTATTTTTTGACTTAGAGCAGGAAAATATTATAAAGAAGATCCCGCCACAGAATCACTCTGAAGCATTAAATCCAGCAATGAGCGAATCATCATTACAAAATAAATTCTCAGACTTCCCCACATTTTCACCTGATGACATTGAACATGACGAATCCATTCCTGATGACCGACTAGTGGATGACACACTGGTTTGCGACTCCACTGGCCACGGTGTTGATTTAGAAGACAATTTGTTTGCCGATGGTTTGCAGGTTGCCTTTGAATTACTAGAAACCCCTGAAAAAGATTGGGTTATGACTCCTTGGGGATATGAAATGCTATTTGCTATTGAGGCGACTCTTGCTGTGGAAGGACATCCTTCTCAAAGCCGTGAGCTAGGTCGGTTGAGAACGTGGTCTAAATTATGCGGAGAGTATCACTACAAAATCACATCCTCGATGGCAGCGAACTTTATAAAACGCATTGATTCCTACATGAGTGAAATCCGTAAAAACCCTGAAGCTAGAGATGTTTTACCCGAAGCAATAGAAGAACTAGAAATATCAGCCGAGAAAATGAAAGCCCGGATCATGGAAACCCTAAATCATTCCCCGTTTAAAAAAACTTCTAAGTCATCACAATAAGGCATGAAAATAGCGACGTGTATTCTTGTAGTGTGTATTCTAAATTTCATTGCTTTCATCATAGGTTCTGGAATTATCGGCGGAGACGCAGCAAATGGTCATCAACTCGATGGGAGCTATTTTGTATCATCCCATGGAATCGACACCGAAGTCACAGAAACTGTCTGGAAGTATAGCTATTGGCACGTAAAATCTCTCTTTGTAACCCACCCCCTCGCTATTATATCCTTCATCATCTTGGCAAGTAAATCGGAGGCTAAGAGGAAGAAAAGGTTGAACACTTAGAGCTTAGTTATCCGCTTTTTTTGCATCGGTGCGTTTCTCGGCCTCGATCTCTTTTAGAAGTTCTTGATGAGATTTGCCCATCTCAGCTTCGGCTCTTTTTCTTGCTCCTATGTTGTATCCAAAAAGGGCGCAGGGAATGAAAAAAATAACCCCTATGAACATTGTCGCAATAAAAATGAAACACATAGCATAACCGGCTATTACAATTAATGATTCAATAGGATCTGATTCTAGCAACAACACACCAATTAACAATACAACTGCGCTAAAGAAACATGTTAAGACTCCCGCCATGAAACCATAAATGAGTCCACCAGATAGTGAGACCCCTTTAAAACCACGCTTTCCTTCTGCCTCTTTTTTTGCTGCAAAGAAAGCTAAAATCATCCCTAGACCTGGAGGAAAGCTCAATAACACAAGAACTCCCAAATGAACCATCACACCTCCAGCGCCGTGATGATGGCTTGGCCCATCTCTGCGGTGGTGGCGGTGGTTTCTCCAGGGGAGCCGGTGAACAGGTCTCCGGTGCGGATTCCGGAGGCGATGGCGGCATTGACCGCGGTCTCGATAGCATCTGCGGCTTCTGACTCTCCGAGTGAGTAGCGGAGCATCATCGAGACCGAGAGGATCTGGGCGATGGGATTAGCTATACCCTTTCCTGCTATATCTGGGGCTGATCCGCCAGACGGCTCATACATTCCGTAGTAGAGTCCATTTTCATTTTTCTTACCTAGGCTGGCACTGGGTAGCATGCCGAGGGAGCCGGAGATCATGGCCATTTCATCTGAGAGAATATCACCGAAGAGGTTTCCTGTGACCATGACATCGAAGCTGTCTGGCTGCTTAACTAGCTGCATGGCGGCATTATCCACGTAGAGGTGGGTGAGTTCTACTTCTGGGAATTCCTTACTGACTTCGATGCATACTTCTCTCCAGAGGATAGATGTCTCGAGGACGTTTGCTTTATCGACTGAGACGAGTCGTTTATCGCGTGCCATTGCAGCAGTGAAAGCGACACGGCAGATGCGCTTGATCTCGCTCTCGGAATAGATCATGGTGTCGAAAGCTACCCTTTCACCGTTTTCTTCTTTCCTGCCCTTGGGCTTACCAAAGTAAATCCCACCAGTGAGTTCGCGCACGCAGAGGATGTCGAATCCATTTGGCATGAGGTCATCTTTCACCGGTGATGCGTGGCGCAGGGCTGGCAGGCAAACTCCTGGACGGAGATTTGCGAAGAGGTCGAAATGCTTCCTAAGCGGGAGGAGCGCTCCCCTTTCAGGCTGATCGTCTGGAGCTAAGTTTGCCCATTTAGGTCCACCTACTGAGCCAAAGAGGATGGCGTCTGCTGTTTCGCAAGATTTCACCGTTTCCTCAGGGAGTGGTGAGCCCACGGCATCAATAGCGGCTCCACCGACGAGGCATCTCTCACGCTGGACAGTGAATCCGAACTTGGCACAAGCTACATCGAGAACGCTGAGAGCTTGGATCATGACTTCTGGACCGATCCCATCTCCGGGGAGTACGGCTATCTTATAAGTGCGTGGTGTGCTAGGCATGGATAGGACTTAGCACTAGTTCGGTAAATTTAGAATCCTTTTTACTAGAAAACGTGCCATAAAAAAAGAGCACCCAATTTAAGGATGCTCTCATTTGTAAAGTGGTGATCTGAAATATCCAGAGACTAAATTATGCTACCGAAGGTCTAGGAGATTTAGGAGCTGCTTTTTCTGCTGCTCTTTCAGCCGCCTTAGCTGCTGCTGTGGCGTCCTGTGTAGGACTGGTGTATTTAAAGCGCTGCTTCTTGCGCTTAGATGCAGAGCGAAGCTTACGCTTGGCGCGCTCTACAGGTGTCTCGAATGAACGACGACGACGCATTTCCTCGAGAATGCCTTCGTTGTCTAGTAAAGTCTTCATGCGCTTGAGAGCGCGGTCTACTGTTTCTCCTTTATTGAGTGTTACTCCTCTTAGTGGCATAGTGTTTGTATGAATAGTTGTTATTTGTTTCCGAATGATTTCAGTTCGAGAGAGGAAGCTATTCATTTTTACGGATGAAGTCAAGCACCAGAAACGAGAAAATGAACTTTTCTTAAGGTTTTCTCTCAACGAGGAAAAATAGAGGGTCTTTTGTAAATTTCTATATTGCCAGAATGGAATAAATGAGCAGAATGACCCTACTAAATCATTATTATGGTAGAAGAACGCTACGAAATACGAGGTAAAATAGGTCAGGGAGGAGTAGGTGTTGTATATAAAGCATACGATACGCAGCTCCGCAGAGAAGTAGCTATTAAGCGAGTCTTATCCGATGAACTCGAAGGAGATCACGAGACGGCAACTAAGAACTTACTTAAAGAGGCTACTGCACTTTCATCTGTCCAGCATCCGCACATATGCACCGTTTACGATGCGGGGCTCGACGACGATGGTCCATTCGTAGTAATGGAGCTAATCAATGGCAAGACTCTGGATGAGATGGTAGAACGTGGATCTCTAACTTATGAAGATTTCCGAGAGGTCGCTATTCAGAGTCAAGAAGCCATGATCGCTGCGCAAGAGCTCAACCTCGTGCACCGGGACCTAAAGCCTAGTAACGTGATGGTGAGTTGGCTTCCATCTGGAAGATTCCAGATCAAACTAGTGGACTTTGGATTAGCAAAATTTTCAGCCAAGCCCTCACTACAGACAATCGATCACGGCGACGCTGTATTTGGTTCTATTTTCTTTATGGCACCTGAGCAGTTCGAGCGCACCCCACTGGACCAACGCACAGATATGTATTCCTTGGGAGCTATGTTTTACTACGCGCTGTCGGGAAACTATCCCTTTGATGGAGACACAGCTCCACAGGTGATGGCTAGTCATTTACAAAACTCCGTAATCCCCCTCCAACAGGTCCGTCCAGATCTACCAGTCTGGCTTTGTGAATGGGTGATGTGGCACATACAGAGAGATATGGATCACCGCCCAGAATCAGCGCTTTTGGCTCTGCAAAAATTCCTCGATGATGAAGCAGGCATTACTCAAGTAAACGCGGGTCCAGTACCACAACCAGGCACCACCGCGGCGCCAATTTTAAGAAAAAACATCACTGGACTACAGGCCGTCCGTCCAGCAGGTAACATCACTGGACCTCTCAGTGTTCAGCC
>JBLHQF010000208.1:0-4969 GCA_047624885.1 Cryomorphaceae bacterium
TCTTGGGAAGGTAAAGACGCTTAACTCATAAGAACTGAAGACTGAGGCAGCACATTTACTACTTTAATAACGCTATACAGGTATAGCGTTTAAGTTTGCTATAGATATATAGCGTGCTACCCTTTGTCATGCTAGCGATAAGATTAAAACCTGAAATTGAAAAACGGCTTGCTGATTTAGCTAAAAAAACGGGTAGAACAAAGACGTTTTACGCGCGGCAGGCGATCATTCAGCATTTAGAGGATCTCGAAGATTACTATCTTGCTGATGATGCCGCTAAGAATCCAGGTCGCATTTATACTTCTAAGGAAATAAAGAATGAGCTGGGACTATAGTTTCACCTCAAAGGCTCGCAAAGAACTGAACAAGCTAGGTCACGAACCTGCTAGAAAGATTATTGAGTTCTTAGATGAACGGGTTCTTGAGAACGATAATCCTAGGGATTTTGCTAAAGCTCTTCACACTACACGACAAAGAAAATGTGCTTTTTGATTGACTTACAGGTGAGTCGCTCAAAATCGGGATACTTACAGATAAAAGACTGCTACCACCTCTAATTAAAGGACTTAAATGGAATAAATCACGCTTAAAATGCCTCGGGTCGCTCGTTAGGTCGTTCATCAAAAATCGAACTGTTAATCTAACAATTGCATCAACATGCATGACTAATGAAACAAAAATAGTCAGTGAATACCGCAAAGCGCAAAGATTTTTTGAGAAATTCAACATGCCCCTCCTTGATATTGGAGACTTCGTTTTAAGCCAATTTTCCAGACCAAAAGACGGTTGCACTCTAGCAATGGATAGAACTAATTGGAAATTTGGAAAAACTCACATTAATATCCTTACCGTAGGTGTTGTCATTAAAGGTATCGCTTTGCCCATAGCATGGAAGGTGCTTCCTCAGACAACTAAACGAGGAAACTCAAACACAGCTCAACGTATAGCTATCATTGAGAATGTTCTCAAGCTTCTGCCAGCAGAATCTATCTACGCATTAACGATGGACAGAGAATTCATAGGTAAATCGTGGTTGAAGTGGCTAGATGATCAGAGTGTAGATTTTATTGTTAGAATCAAAAAAAGTCATAAAATAAACGGTGTTTCAGCTGAGATTTTTCGTCAGAAAAGAAGTTCTAAAACTCCTAGTAGAGTGGACTTATGGGGATTGAAATTCTATTTTGGAGCTAAAGCTATCAACAGAGGAAGGGATTCACATTTGTATGTAATCAGCAATAAATTCACAGCTAAAGACGCGTTGAAAATCTATAAACAACGCTGGTCTATTGAGCTTCTTTTTAGTCATTTGAAGAAGCGAGGCTTTAATTTAGAAGATACACATATGACAGATGCAGTTAAACTTGAGCGACTTTTTGGAGTGGTGACGCTGAGCTTTTTCACAACATACAGCTGGGGTCTTATTTTATCTAGCACTACCAATTTGACTGTAGCTGAAAGGCGTAAAAGTATATTTCGTCTAGGATTAGAGAGCCTGATGGGGTTGTTTGATAAGAGGCCGAGCGCTCCGCCCAGTGAGCCAATAGCGCTGGAGGTAGGCTCGGAGCTAGAATACTCAAGGGACATAAATCTAATGGTCAAACTGAAACTGATAATGGGCTGATTTTTTGTCGTGTAATGTGAAAATTTCTACAAGCAAGTGATCAAGTTCCTGGGAGAACGTAGCTCCCGCTGCGTTGATTCTAAAAGAATCGACGAAGTCTCAAACACTCTGCTTTCCAACTTCACGAAGACCTTTGGCACACCAGATCAATGGCATACTGGTAATCTCCCAAACAGGAACAAGCCAGGATTAGTGCAGTCTATTACGTTTCGATTAGCCGATAGTTTACCAAAAGAGGTATTAGCTGAGCTGGATGAAGAATTGGAGAATCTTCCTGAAGATCAACAAAATCTAGAAAGACGCAAGAAAATCCAATACCACCTCGATCAAGGAGCAGGCTGCTGTGCGCTAGCTCATCCTGAAATGGCGAATACGATGCTCGATGCACTGAAGCATCACGATGGTGATCGTTATGAGCTGTTGGCTTGGAGTATTATGCCGAATCATGTGCATGTTTTGATTTTGACGGATGGCTCGCTTGCTAAAATTGTTCAATCTTGGAAATCCTTTACGGGGAAGTGGGCGATGAAGCATAATCGCAAGTTGAAACTTGGGGTTCCTTCAGTGGCGAAGCAGTTTTGGCAGAATGAATATTGGGATCGTTTTATACTTAGTGAGGAACACTTTAAGAATGCGGTGCTTTATATTTTAGATAATCCTGATAAAGCCGGGTTGGGTGTGGGGTCTACTGCGGCTCTTTATACGGGGCATGGGTTGAGAGATAGGATGAAGCGGGAGCTTCATCCCTCCCAGAGCAAAATGGTGATGACCCGTGGCAAGGACAAAGGGCTGGTGGTTGACTACTTTGGCATCAAGTCAGCGATGAACCAAGCACTGGCGATGTATTCTAAGACAGACGCCACGAACTTCGAGGATGTACAGCTATCGATCACCGAGGTGCGTAACCATCTCGATCTGCTAGGCCAGCTGTTCCATACCTTCGATAGCACCGCATATTTCACCGGCGACTCGGTGGCTCAGCTAGATTGCCTCAACCACGCATCAGAGTTCGCACAGCTCACCGACAAGATCGAGCATCGATTCATGCAGCTAGTGAAGCGACTCAAGGCCGCCTACGATGTGTGCTGTGGCGCCGAAGACATCACTGAGCCAGCGCGTGACAAGATCCACTTCTACCCCGAGGTGCGTTCAATCATCGCCAAGCTCAACAAAGGCGATGCTCCTGACACTGCTCAGATGAATGCCAAGGTGCGTGAGATGATAGGTGAAGCGATCAAGAGCGATGGCGTCGAAGAGATCTTTAAGCTCGGGGACGAACAAGCCAGCGAGATCGACATATTCGATGAGGACTACCTCACCAAGATCTCCAACATCAAGCTACCGAAAACCAAGGCCAAGCTACTCCAGCAAATGCCGAAGAAAGCAATCGCCGAGCTAAAGAAGGTGAACAAAATGAAGGGCGTGGACTTCTCCAAGAAGTTCAACCAAGTGGTCGATAAGTATAACGAACGCAAAGAAGGCGAAGCCTGGACCGCAGACGGCATCGATGACCTCACAGAGGAGATGCTCATCATGGCTCTGGCAAAGAATGGCTATCCTCCGGTAGATCGGGATGAAGTGTATAAAGAGGTCTTCGAGCAAGCGGAGAACTTTAAGAAGTATAAAGGTTGAGTTTGTTTATGATTGAACATCAACATTAGTGACCAATAAACCACTCAACCAATAAACGTGCCATAAGCACCAAAACGGCGGAATGGCGGAATGGCGGAATGGCGGAATGGCGGAATGGCTAAATCTGGTCTACCCTAAGTTCTAACCTGGCGCCTTATCCAGCCCAAAGACTGCGTGCACAGCTCTAGCAGCATCTTCGATCTGGTGCTCTTCTACCGTCACGGCTATCTTGATTTCTGAGGTTGTAATCATGCCGATGTTGATACCCTCATCTCCAAGTGCCTTGAACATTTGTGCAGCCACACCCACGTGTGAGCGCATGCCGATGCCTACGCAAGAAAGCTTAGCGATGCCTGCCTCGGTGATCATTTCTGAATCTGAGCTCAGTCCTGCGATACATGGCTTCAGTGCAGCCTGGGCTCTGCCGAGGTCATCGCTGTGCATGGTGAATGAGTGACGCGCTAGACCATCGTGCGCAATATTAGACACAATCATATCAATATTTACCTCAGCGTCTGCTAAGCAGCAGAGGATGGTGGCGGACATTCCTGGCTCGTCTGGGATACCAGTGATGGTGACTCGGGCTTGTGAGCGTTCTATAGATACGCCTCTGATGACTACTGCTTCCATTTGATCGTGTTCTTCTGTGACTAGGGTTCCTGGATTATTATTGAGGCTGGAGCGGACCTCGAAGACGACTCCATATTTCTTTGCAAATTCTACTGACCGTGACTGCATGACCTTCGTGCCGGATGATGCCATTTCTAGCATCTCATCATAGGAAATCTCTGGCAGTTTACGAGCATCTTTTACCACCCGCGGATCGCTGGTATAAACACCATCGACATCTGTGAGGATCTGACAGAGATCCGCCTTTAGCGCAGATGCAACAGCGATGGCAGTAAGGTCTGAACCTCCTCTGCCTAACGTGTGGATCATGCCGTCAGTGCGAAGACCTTGGAAGCCAGCGCAGATGATGACTTGGCCATCATCGAGATACCCTTGCATCATCGCTGGATCGATCGAGTCGATCTTGCCGCGCGTGTGAGATCCTGTGGTCATGATCCCAGCTTGCCTTCCGGTGACGGAAACAGCATCTATCCCCATTTCCTGAAGCGCCATAGTGACGAGTGCGATAGACTGCTGTTCGCCAGTAGAGAGCAGCACATCCATCTCGCGCTCTGATGGAGAAGTGTTCAGCGCACTAGCCATGGCGATGAGTTTATCCGTGACTCCACCCATTGCAGAGACGACTGCTACGACTTGGTTCCCTTCTTCACGAAGAGCCTTGATGCGGTTAGCGACATTGCGGATGCGATCTAGCGATCCTACTGATGTGCCTCCATATTTTTGTACGATGAGTGCCATGGTAATATGAGAATTCCCTCTCGGGAGTTGAAGTGAAATAGAAAACTTAGAACTATGCAAGGACGAGATGCGTAATAAACCCTTTAAATTTGAAATTAGAAACTTGAGATCTGCCCCCTAGCTTACCTAAAAAAAAGACCCACCCAGCAAATACCGGATAGGTCTAGTAATCGTATAAATTTTTTCTAGCTGATCTTACTTAGAAGCTGAAACGTAAGATGCTTGAGACACACCTTTGCCGATTTTTGACTTCTTGATCCAGCTCATTGTGCCACGAAGTTTTTCACCAACTTCTTCGATCTGGTGCTTCTTGCCTTCTTCACGGATTCTATCAAAGTTCTTACACCC
>JBLHQF010000209.1:0-4967 GCA_047624885.1 Cryomorphaceae bacterium
TTGAAACTCTTGAACAGCCGTCAAATTGATTACTTGCTAGTGGGGGCGGGGGTGGGCTACGCAGTTTCGATTTACGGCTATTCGCGTTACACTGGGGACATAGATTTCTGGGTAGCTATCTCAGAAGAAAACGCTCAGAAATTAGTAGATGTGCTAGAGGGATTTGGTTTTGCTGCGCCTGACTTATCAAAAGAGCTCTTTTTAGATGAATCAAGGATGACTAGATTAGGAAGAGAACCGGTGAAAATAAAAATACTGAATTCGATTTCAGGCTTGAATTTTAAACCTACTCAACAAAGAGCAATTACAGTTAATATTGATGGTATTACGATACCTGTCATATCACTGGTTGATTTGAGGGTCAATAAATTGGCAAGCGGCGGGGCAAAAGATTTAGCTGATCTGGAAAACTTACCACAGGGATGAAATGTTTTAAGAAATGGCTGAAAGATTCCTCACATACTACGCCAAAGGGTTAAATGGTGGTTAGGGTTTCAGTGATGTATATAATTCCGGCCGCGACAGTCAGGCAAAAGGTGAAAAATAGAAGATAGCGGTCTGTCCATTTGAAGTTCTTTCTTCCGAGGTAGCAGACTCTGGCGCTCAGAAAGATCACTCCGCAGCTGATCTTGAGGGTCCACAGCCAGAGGTGGAGTTCTCTAGTGAGCGATCCTTCTAGAAAATCGCTCACCCCGAAAATTACAAATCCGATGATCGCGATATTGCAGGCGGTGCTATGCCGCTTCTCCTCGATGACTACGATCTTCCTTAATATCACCGCCGCGATCAACCATAGGGCGCCTTCTGAGAAATTTAAGAATTGATAGTGATTCATCTCTGCTATGATGTGGCAGAATAGATTCTAGTCAATCGTTTGATGTAGAGCTGATCAGGGTTGACAGTTTCACCTCCCTGCAGAACTATCTTGCTGATGTCAGAAGGATTCTCATTTTCTAGTTTAAATGCTGCCCAGCGAGATGCTGTGAACGCGCTCGATGGCCCAGTGCTGATATTAGCGGGCGCGGGGACGGGCAAAACGCGGACAGTGACTTGCCGGATTTTTAATATGTTGGAGAAAGGGATTCCTGCGAGCCAGATCCTAGCCGTAACATTTACTAATAAAAGTGCCGTAGAGATGCGTGAGCGTGTCGGCGGGATGGTTGATAAGAAGGCTGCTAAGGAGCTCACGGTTTGCACGTTCCACTCGCTGTGTGTGCGTATCTTGCGAGAGGGGATTGAGAAGCTTGGGTATAAGAAGAATTTCACGATTTATGCGGGGAGTGATCAGGTAGGACTGATGAAACAGCTGATCGTGCGTAAGGGGGGTAAGGATCTGAATCTGGATGCGATGCAGGTGCTAAGCATGATTTCTAAAAATAAGAATGATGGACTAGAGCCAGATGATCATGCGGATGAGATGGTATCGATCATCGCTAAGGCTTATACGGCTGAACTACGGACCCAGAATGCAGTGGATTTCGATGATCTCTTAGTGTTAGCGGAGAAGCTATTGCGCGAGCATTCGGATGTGCGTGATGTACTGAGAGAGAAATATAAATATGTCACGGTGGATGAATTTCAAGACACGAACGGTCTGCAGATGAAACTCGTCCAGCAGTTGGTGGGGGCTCCTTATAATATCTGTGTGGTGGGTGATGATGACCAGAGTATTTATGGTTGGCGCGGGGCGGATGTGACGAATATTTTGCAGTTTGAGCGCTTTTTCCCTGACCCAAAGGTGATTCTGTTAGAGGTGAATTATCGAAGTAGTGCTGCGGTGTTGCATACGGCTAACTCGCTGATCAAAAATAACATTGGTCGCCGCGAGAAGGAGCTTAAGCCATTTCATGCTGGCGGGAAGCAGCTGCGTCTTATCAGTATGCCGGGCGATGAAGAGGAGGCGGAATTTATCGCCGAGGAGGTGCTGGACAGATGTCAGGGTGGACAGAAGCCGTGGGAAGATTTTGCCGTCTTATTCAGGACGAACCAGCAGAGTAGGAATCTGGAGGCTGCAATGCGGACTTATGATATCCCTTACCGGGTGGTTGGGGCACAAAGTTTCTTTGACAAGAAAGAAGTGCGCGATGTCCTCGCTTATTTACAAATGTTTTATAATCCGATGAGTGATGTGCCATTACTCAGGATCATCAATGCTCCGCCGCGCGGGATAGGACAGGGCTCCGTGCTGCTGATGACCGAGGCGAGTCGTGAGCACGAGTGCAGCGTCTGGGAGGCAATGCAGAAGGAGGAAGTTCTAGAGCTGCTCAGCGCAAAAGTCCGTAAGTCAGTGAACGTATTCACCGAGATGGTGACGGAGACGCGGGACAAGATGCTGGATGCTCGGAGCAAGGAGAATAAAGGTGATGTTCTAAAAGAGTTTGTAGAAAAAATAGCTTATCATGACTGGATGATCCGTGGCTGTAAGACCGATAGTGAAAAAGAAAAGCGTGCTGAGGGGATTCATGATGTCACTGACTATCTGCGGGATTCTTCACGCCGGGGGAAGACGCTACAGCAATTTCTAGATAGGATGGCGCTGCAGGAAAATAAGAATGATGACGACATCGAAAAGCAAAAGGGTGTCTGCCTGATCACGCTCCATGCCTCGAAGGGGCTAGAGTTTCCCTGTGTGTATCTGGTGGGATTAGAAAACGGAATCCTACCGCATAAGCGTAGCCAAGAAGAGGGGACGGTGGATGAGGAGCGCCGTCTACTATACGTGGGGATCACCCGCGCACAAGATGAACTGACGATGACGCATTGCAACTACCGAAGCAAATACGGTGAGCGTGTTCACTGTGAGACCAGTTCCTTTATTAAGGAGCTCGATTTCCAATACATTGACGAGTCGGACTATGAAGACATCATGGGGGCAGAGGCCACGGAGGAGGAGCAAGAGAGTTTCTTTTCTAGCCTGAAGGATATTTTAGAATAAAGTAAAAAATGCTCAGAAAGCGGACTCTCTGAGCATTCGGTTTCACTGCCTCCGCAGTGTTATACTTATCCAATGAAAAAATGTTTATTATTTGTTCGGAATGAAGAGTTCGGATCCTGCTGCCATAGGCTCGTCTGCAGGGAGGTCTAGTCCGTTGAGTGCATTGAGTACTGAGATAGATGTTCCGTGCTGTTTGGCAAATGCACCGAAGGTCATCTCATGGCTCACAGGCACTGTGCGTGCTACGTCACCAGGTTGCTGAACGTATGATTCAGTAGTATTAAGTGTGGTCTTGGCTACTGTTTTTGGTTTGGTTGGAGTAGTTGTCTTCACTACTTCAGGGAGCGGCTTGTAGGCGTTTGTTGGCTGCTGTGTTTTTGTCGGCTTGGTCTGAGTTGCTTTGGTTGGCGAGGCTGCGCTCTTAGTGAGCCTGATGCTCTGGCCTATCTTAAGTTTACTTGGATTTACTCCTGGGTTAGCTGCAGAGAGTGAGGCAAGTGAGATTTTGTGCATCTTCGCGATACCGTAAAATGTGTCACCTTTAGCAATCTTGTAAGTTGATCCGATAGTCGAAATAGTCTGTGTGCTAGAACTCGTGAAGCTCACTTTTTTCGTAGGGGTGGCTACCGGCTTAGGTGCAGAAGTAGTCGCTTTAGAATTCATCTGGGGGATGACTAGCTTTTGATTGATAACGATTCTTGATGGCTTCACATTTGGGTTCGATGTGATCAGTGAGCTAACGCTGACTCCGTATTTACGGGAAATGCTGCTGTATGTATCACCGGCTTTGACGGTGTGAGAAGCGGAAGATGGGTGTGCCTTGCTGACGGGCTTGGTGGAGACAAGGAGTGCCTCTTTGCCGTTTTTGCGACGCTCGAGATTGAGAAGTGATCTTAGTGATGCCACTTCAGATGTGAGTTCTTGAATCTGGCGCTCTTGCTCACTGACGAGACTAGTCAGCGTGCTGGTTGTTGTTTGAGCCGTTACAGTTCCAATTAAGGGGGCTGTGAAGAGGGCAGTTGAGATAAGTAATTTTTTCATAACAGTAGCTAAATTAATCTTAGAATATTATTTTGTAAAGACATAAATTCAGTATTTCTTAATGTTTTTTAAATATTTATAATAACTACTTTATTTTTAGTGGCTTGTTTATGCTGTAGGTGCGTTATTAAGTCTTTTTGATCTTTGTGAATCGATTTAATTGGTGTGATAATTAAAGAATTTATAAAAAAATATTATTTATCGCTCATGCGGATACACGAAAATGAGTGAATTCTAGTCTGAGGTAGAGCTAGCTATTCACTGTAAAGCATCAGCAAGTCTCTGGAAAACGTATGTGACGTGTCTTTTTCATTGCAAATTAGGGGGTGGAGTGGTTTTTAGGCGATGACATGTCAGATAAAGAAAGAAAATCACTAGAGGAACGTCACAATATGAGTGACCTGGATCGTTTGCGTCATAGTTGTGCACACGTTTTAGCAACGGCTATCCTACGCCTATGGCCAGATGCTCAGCTCGCAGGTGGTCCTCCAGTGGAGAGTGGGTTTTACTATGACATGGAGCTAGATCACCGTTTGACGCCAGATGACTTTGCTAAGATAGAGGCGGAGATGAAAAAGGTGGTTAAGGAGAATTCACCCTTCGAGCGCATGGTGGTGAGTCGTGAGGAAGCGCTTGAATTAGCGAAAAGTGGGCGCCTTGGTGGTCTCACAGAGCGCTCAGTGGGTAGTAAATTTAAGGTAGACCTATTAGACAGCATTCCTGAGGGAGAGGAAATTTCAATTTTTAAGAACAACGATTTCTGGGATCTCTGCGCTGGCCCTCACGTGGGACGTACCGGGAACTGTAAAGCCCACAAAGTGCTCAGCGTAGCAAGCG
This sequence comes from Cryomorphaceae bacterium, assembly GCA_047624885.1. Lineage (GTDB taxonomy): Bacteria > Verrucomicrobiota > Verrucomicrobiia > Verrucomicrobiales > Akkermansiaceae > Rubritalea. Next base: position 4,814 of record JBLHQF010000209.1, read on the forward strand.
CCTTCTACAAGGGGGACAAAGACCGCGAGTCACTCCAGCGTGTCTATGGTACCTGCTTTAAAAATGTGACCATGCTGACTGACCACCTTGAGAAGTTAGAAGAGGCGAAGAAGCGCGACCACCGCCGTCTTGGCCGTGAGTTGGGACTTTTCCA
>JBLHQF010000210.1:0-4921 GCA_047624885.1 Cryomorphaceae bacterium
TGGCGAGAGCGAGCAGCAGGCATTAGCTTACGGTCAGGAAATTCCCATGATTGACCCGACTGATAAGACGATTGATTTTAATGGAAAAAGATACCGTGGTGAATTATCCAAACTCGGAGATAGGATCATAACACCGAAAAAACGCACCGCAGCTGAAAGTAGAAGCTTTCGCGGGAAAGATCCTATAGAAATTGAAGGTGAAATAAGGTCGCTAGCATCGAAAAATAAGAATCGCGAAATAAATGAAGTAAATAATAGAGAGGGATTCAACAGTTGGCTTCTGTCAGGATCTGACACTGATAACCGTGACCCTAGGATAGATGGGAAATCATCTACTAACCAAGCCCCTCCGTTTGTGGGAGCGTTTGATTCATTCTCATCAGAGTCTAGAGGGGTTCTGCTGAACGTGCGAAGTGGTGGAATTAAAAGGGATATGAATACTTTGTTAGAAACAGATGTGAGGTTGGTTGGGGAAGGTTCTCTTTTACACTCAGAAAACTCTCCTAGAGCGTTGAACGGCAGAGGTAAATATGGCTGGTGGGCTCAGAATGAATCCTCTAAAAGTAATGCCATAACTAATTACGAGGGCGGCATTGGCTACGGCCGTAATCAACCGCACTCGGATATATCTAATTCGGATCTATCAATAGATGCACTTCTTCTAACAAAGGAAGCTAATTTAGCTCTTAACAAGAATAAGGAGATACTTTCTCTTACCGGAACTTTTAATTCGAACTCAATATCTCCTGAAGCGTTTGAAGGTCTTGTAGAATATGGATCGAAAATAAAGAATGGGAAATCAGTGGCTAATATAGTGACAGGTGGAAACCGCTCAGGTGACTTCGCTATTTCTAGAGATAGTATTGATTCATTTTTAAATAACCCTGATAGGTCAAACAATAAATCGCTCGTTCAGAAAGAAATTGCGAGACGAGAATTACAAGTGGTCGAATCAGATGAAAATCTGATAGATGGACGTAAAGCATACGCGGATAGAGACTACGAATCTGCTGTGAATAAATACAAAGAGGCATTAACTCAAATGCCTCAAGGACCTATAGCTGCTGAAAGGCGCAAAGCATACATGGATCAATTGTTAGATGGCAGCATCGCTCTTTCGCAGCAATACCGCAGGACAGGTAGATACACTGAAGCTAGAGGGTTGATAGAGGGTGTTTTAAAAGAAGATCCAGGAAATGTGGTAGCGAAGAAGCATTTAGAATATCTCGATGATCCTATCAGAACGAGCCCGACTCTAACTCATACGCATGTTAAAAATGTAGAACAAGTTAGAAAACAGCTCTACATAGCGAATAGCTACTATGATCAAGCTCAGTTCGAAAAAGCTACTGCTGAATACAAAGAGACTCTCCGACTTGACCCTTACAATAAAGCAGCTAGACGCGGCATGGAGAAAGTCAGCGCAGCCAAGAGTGATTACTATCGTGCCGCCTATGACCAGACCAGAGCCGCAATGCTCACTCAGGTTGATCAAGCCTGGGAAATGGCTGTTCCTCCTGCGAAACTAGAGGGAGTAGATAGAGGTAGAGAAATGAATGTATTGGGACAGCAGATTAACAAGTTGAACAATAGACTTAATGAAAAACCGATTAAGAGCACTGAACCAGAGATGCTTCTAGCTGAGAAGAGATTGCTATCAGAAACCGACATGGTGAATGGTCGTATAAATAAAGGTCAGAATGAAGCCTTAGCGATACGCAATAAACTAACAACTATACAACTTCCATTGGTAGAATTTGATGATGAGGCGACAGTTGGAGATGCTATTAACTTCTTGCGATCAAGAGCTAGAGAACTTGATTCTGAAGAATTAGATCCAAATAAAAAAGGTCTTAGTTTTGCCTTTCGTAATCCTTCTGTAGTGGATTCGGCTGGAAGTGATGCTGTTGCTGATATCGATAAAATTGAGGACATTAAGCTAGGTGGCTTAAAATTAAGAAATATCCCTATGGATGAAGCTCTGAGGCAAATCGTTCAGGTGTCAGGCTTGCGTTATAAAACGACTGATCAGGGTATAGTGTTATTAAAAGCTACTGATACAGATGATAATGAGATGTATGCCAGAACGTTTCGGGTGCCGGCAAACTTTGAAGATCTCCTCAGGTTTGAAGATACAAATGTGGTAGATGATGATCCATTTGGAGATGCCGAGTCATCAAGTAAGGAGTCTGGTCTTAAGGAACTTATCGAGAGGCAAGGGATAAAATTTCCAGAAGGAGCGACTGTCGGCTTTAGTGAAGCGCGTGGAACATTGACCGTAAGGAACACTGCTCAAAGTCTTGATTACGTGGAAGAACTTGTGGATAGCTTAAAGCCTAGAACAAAGACCACTCCAGACTTTAGCAGAGAACTCTCGGCGGCCAAACAGACTCATTCTACGTTTTCTCTGAACGTCAGTGATGTGAGTTACAAACTCGCTAAATCTGTTCTGTTAGAAAAAGTTGGGATGCCGGAGGCAGCTAAGATCAGGGTGGAGGAGTTTGTGAATGCTTTTGATTACGGTGACCCTAGTGTTTCTAATGGGAAGAAGGTGAATTGTGTGGTTGAGCAATGTGCGCATCCATTTTATCAACAGCGGAATCTGATGCGGATCGGGATGAAGACTGGGGCGATGGGTCGGTCAAAGCCGTTGCGTTTGACTGTTCTGTTAGATAACTCTGGTTCTATGGAGCGTGAGGACAGGGCTGCTACGGTGGTAAAAGCCATTGAATCACTCGCTAGTCAGCTCGGGCCGCAGGATGAAGTGACATTAATGAGCTTTGCCCGTGGTGCTAGGCTGGTGGCACATAAGGTGAAAGGTAATGAGGCGATGAAGCTGGTGGGACTTGTTAAAGCAATCCCATCGGAAGGCGGCACGAACCTCAGCCTAGCCATTGAGCAAGCCTACGCGACTGCCCAGCAGAGTATACAAGCTGGGACAATGAGTCGAATCGTGCTCATCACCGATGGCGCGGCGAACCTTGGCAATGCCAACCCAGAAGATCTATCTAAGAGTATTGAGAAAATGCGCCAGAATGGGATCGCCTTTGATGCCTGTGGAGTGGGAGCTGATGGTCTGGATGATGATATGCTAGAAGCACTCACTCGTAAAGGTGATGGCAGATACTACTTTATCAATCGCCCAGAAGATGCTGATGCAGGATTCGCCCAGAAGCTAGCTGGCGCACTCAGACCAGCCGCTAAGAATGTGAAAGTCCAGGTGGTGTTTAATCCTGAGCGCGTGGGGAATTACAGGCTGGTTGGGTTTGAGAAGCATCGCTTGAAGAAACAAGACTTCAGAAATGACAGAGTGGATGCCGCTGAAATGGCAGCCGAGGAAGCGGGGAATGCCCTCTACCAGGTGGAAGCTAGGCCTGATGGAAAAGGTGATGTAGGAACTGTTTTTGTGAGATTCCGCGACTTGGCTACTGGCCAAATGGTCGAACGCAGTTGGGTGATCCCGTATCAGCCGAGCATCAAAAACCTTAGCTCTGCGGCACCATCGATGCAACTCGCGACAGTGGCAGGAATGCTAGGCGAACGGCTCAAGCTGGGAGAGGAAGCTGGCATCGACCTCAAGCAACTCAAGCCAGTCATCGGCCAACTAAGAAGCCATTTCCATGCGGACAAAGAAGTGAAAGACCTCATACGAATGTGTGAGAAAGTTACGAAGTAACTCAGACGGGAGCGTGGGCGTCCCGCCCGCAACAACCCCAGCCCCCAAGCCAAGTTCAGTTCCATCAACTCGGTTCAGTGTGATTCAGTGCTTTCCGTGGTTTAAAAAATCCATCAACCAATCCAATCAATCCAATCAATCCAATCAATCCAATCAACCAATTAATTCTCTAGTAAGATGCTCCGTTGCAGATGCGGGAGGGACGCCCACGCTCCCGTCAGAAATGACGATTTCGTCTCCTTAGGTGAGAAAGTGAACAGATGATTTTACCCATATTTTACAATCAAAATTCAAAAACCTGTTATTAATAATATTATGAAACTGAACAAAAAACTTATGTGTGTCGGGAAGTACCTTGCAGCTAGTGCCGTTACCGGACTGATGAGCGTGACGGCGCTGGCTCAAGATGCTCCTCAGGGAGAAGTCCAAGCCACACTCAATACGAATAACAAAGGCGGAGGGTCACTGATCGTAGAAGCCCGCGGGATTCCACCAAAGGCACCCTTGTTTTTTACCGCTAGTTCAGAGCAAGTGGTTACGGTGAATTTAAATTCTGTTAGGCAGGTGATTTCCTTGACCTACAAAAAACTTCAAGGCGATGACGAGGTGATGAGCCTGGTCCTCAATCACAAGTCTGAAATTAAATCAGTCACTGGTGATGGGCTAAAGGAATGGTCTGTTAGAGAGTCAGACGGCGTTGATTACTTAGATATCCGCACAAAAGACCCAAAGGTTAAGAAGCTTAAGGTCACAATGGTAGCCGAACGATTGTTAGATAAATCAAACACCAAGCCCACTGTATCTCTGATGACTTTATCTACCACCGAGTCAACTGGAGCAGGATTTAGCGAAGCCATCACCATCAACAAGCAGGGAGTGCAGATCAATGTGACTAAAGCAATGGGATGCGTAGCCGCTAAGACTAAGACTGCTGGTTCAATGGTATTTCTCACCAATGGAGAATCTAATCTAGAGCTTAGTATTCTCAAGAACGAAGGAGATTATACGGGCGTCGATCTTAGGGGTATCTCGATGCAGGCAACGATAGATGCTAGCGGTAAGTCCGCTCTTGTTACTCTCACCGGCGAGCTGCATGTGAGAAAAATAAGTGACCAAGCATTCACCCTCGTGCGAGGCAAGGTGGCATTGAGTAGTTTTCCGGAGATAGCAGCTGGGGAGGTGCATGTGCAGCATGGAAAAACCGGAATGAACTATGGCATCATTTGCGAGCGTTTAGGCACCTAT
>JBLHQF010000211.1:0-4916 GCA_047624885.1 Cryomorphaceae bacterium
GTAGTTCGTTTAGATCCTTTCTAGCTGCTGCTGAATCATCGTATTTAGTGAATCTAGACTATGGCCATGCTCGCGCAGTTCCTTTACGGAAATAGATTGAGCTCGCTTGGCCAATCTCTTGTTTAGATCATCTAGTATTAGTGGATGATGCAGATAAGTAGGCTCTGGAAAATTTAGCAGATGCTGTAGGACTCGGTGTAGATGGGTGGACTCTAACAGATCATCACCGCGGGTGACATGGGTGATTTCTTGGAAAGCGTCATCAATCACGGATGCGATGTGGTAGGACGTGCCGATGTCTCTTCTGGCGAGCACACTATCGCCTAAGATGTCATGATCTACTGAAACTTCTCCATGGATGAGATCATTGAATGTGAGGTTGCCGGTGAGTTCCTTTGCCTTGTCAGTGTGGATACGGGTGGATGGGATTTTTCCTTGTTCTATGAGCTCATCTCTCTGGCTAGAGGTAAGTTTTTTACAGGTGCCGGGGTAATACTGAGCGCTGAGGTGATTACCGTGTGGGGCATTGGTGAGTGATGAGATCTCGCGATGGATGTCCTTTCTACTGCAAAAGCACGGGTAGGTGACTCCTAGGTGATCAAGCTTAACAAGTGCTGAGGCGTAGGCCTCAGACCGGTCACTCTGAATCTGACTGATGGGCGGAGCGTCATGCTGAAGTTTGAAGAACTTGAGGTCATCTAGGATGGACTTGTAGTATTGATCCTTAATACGAGTCTTATCTATATCTTCGAATCTCAGTAGATACTGGCCGCCTAGTTTCCGAGCGAGATCATGTGCGACCTGAGCCGCATAGAGATGTCCCAGATGCAAGTGACCTGTGGGCGAGGGGGCAAATCTAGTTTTCACTGCTGATTCTTGTGGTGATGTCATATTCTCATCGTAAGTTTGATGTTTGGTGGCTATTGTGATAGTGTAGAACAATGAGAACAAACCTAAACACAATTATCGCTGCGATAGGGGTAAGTTTTTCCTTAATGATCATTTCAGCGCCAAATTCAAATGGACAGACTTGGTATGACTCAGAGGGTCACCCGCTTGTTATCAAGGGAAAGAAAGTGATCAGGAAAGTTGTGGATGCAGAGGAGCTTAAAAAAGAGACAGAGAATGCGAGCCCTATCATTCCAGAGGTGTTGGAATTAGGATCTGAGCTGAGCACTGTGAATAGTAGCAGATTTCATCCATATTCGCGCTACCATTATGGCTATCGCGGTTACTCTGGGGCAGCGAACTTTCAACGCTATCAACGCTATCAACGCTATCAACGCTACCATCAGGGGTGCTATAGAGCTAGGGGAGTCTCTAGCAGAAATCTCTACCTGAATTACAGAAGAGGTGGTCTGTCTATACGCGCTAGATTTTAGCGGACTATGAATTTGAAGGCAGAGGTGCAGATGGATCAATAATTAAAGGCGCTACGGGAACTTCTAGCTTCGGAGTCAGTGGAGGAGCCACATTATTTGATTCTTGGAGATCTTTGTTGTCTGGTAGCTTAGTGACATTTGGTTCGATGAAGCCCGCTATAGTTCTACCTTCTGGTGTGTCTGGTTTCACAACATTACTTACACTAGTTCCCTCGAATGGTCTGGCCAGTTTCACTGGCATCGGCTTGGGATTCGTCGTTTTAGGGATTTCCTTACCCGGTGTATCTGGCTCTCCAGAGGAGCCTTTAAATATGGAGCAGCTGGTCAGAAGACAGATGCTAAGTAGAGATACAAAGTTGATGGATTTGTTCATGTCCCATTGTTTATGAAAGGAAACGTTTTCTTAGGCAAGCGAGATTTTCCGCTATTTTTACTCTTTTAGCCGGCTATCCATTGAGAAATTTTATCAAATATCTCCTCGCGGTGAGAATCATACATCAGGAGGTGGTAGGAATCGGCGAAATATACGTGCTGGTTCGAGCCTGAATATGGAATGCGAGCGTAGAATTCTTCTGTGTTTTCCGGCGGAGTGAAGTAGTCATGCCCACCATTGATCAACATGATGGGGGTGTTTATATTCTCAGCGGCTGGGTTCATCTCAGAAATTAAATTCCCTAAGGTAGCGAGTAGTCTGAGGGTGAATTTTTCAATGAAGTAAGAATTTTTTGCCGCTTGCTCATCATGGCTATCACCTCCCTGAGTGACCTTTACAGCCTGCTCACCAGAGAATTGATTGAGCGAAACTCTGAAGCGCGGCAACAGATAGGATAAGGTATTCGCGAGCCGATGCTTCCAAACTGAGAGATGTGGCCGAAGACTAACCACTGGAGCTAGTAGGATGATCCTATCTGGCCTTAATTTAGAACTGTTCTGCTCAGCATAGGCATGGGTCACGATTAATGACCCCATGCTTTCCCCGCACCAGATGACCTCCGCAATAGGATATTCAGATTTAATCATCTGAGTAAAAGTGTTCAGATCATTGAACCATTCTTCTTTGCGGTAAATATCACCTCGTCGCTTGATGTTGTGATCATTGCCCTGACCGCGCGTCTCTGGTGCGAAAATGGCAATGCTGGCATCTTCATCACGATTTTTAGTGAGAAAGGAAGCGAGGTTATCGTAGTCCTGCGCGGCACCATTGATCCCGTGGACAGCGATGATCACTGTTCTTGGACTAGGAGAGTTAGTCCATTTCAGATAGTCGAAACGATCATTATCAAATGAGGTGTAACTTAGTTTTTCCACGGGTGATTATTGAGTGATATGAGTCTCAAGCCAAGAGAGGAGGTTATCGTGTTTGCGGTAGTCGTAGCAGAATGAAATGAGTCCATGTCGTTTTCCCGCGGCGATGTTTTCTGGTAGATCATCGATGTAGATAGTCTCTTCCGGGATAATCTGATGTTTCTCAAATGCGCGTGTGAAAAAGTTATCGTATGGCTTGACGGCACCAATCTCGTAGGAGAATACGGCGTGGTCAAAACGCTCTAACAACTTATGTGTTTGGATGCAATAGGGAGCATGGATGGGATTAATATTAGAAAATAAGATTAGCCGATGCCCTCTTTCCTTCAGGCTGAGAGCGAGCTGAAATGTCTCAGGGATCTCGGTGAAAATAGAATTCCACGCGGTGAAAAGTTCAGCTTCACTTCCATGGAAATCTAATAACTCGCGCACTAGAATGATGTATTCGTCAAGTGGAGTTTCACCGGCTTCGAAGTCATCTTTCGCAGAAATTATTTTCTCTATCGCATCCGGGTCAGGGGCCGGGCCTTTGAGTGAATTGAGGGCGGGGAGGAAATCAAATGCTAGAAGCACATTACCAATATCAAATAGGAAGGTCATAGTCGTAGTTCTCTATTGTGTTAATGATAAACTGCGCGGCGGAGATAGAGCCAGCAGGTTTAGCGTATTGGGTGAGGTTATGTTTCATATTTTTCCACAGTGCTGCGTCGTCTTCTAAAATGTTAGTCAGAGCGTGGCGAATATCTTCAGGGCTTTCGGTATAGAATCCGCCTTGGATTTTCTCCAGGAGGGCTAAATTTCCTTCTTCTTGACCAGGAACTAAATGGTGAATAAGCATCGGGCAGGCAGCGGCGATGGTTTCATGCACGGTGGCTCCACCAGCCTTGCCTATGACGAGGTGGTGGGATGTCAGTAGCTCAGGCACGCGCCGCGTCCAGCCTTTGATCTGTACTCTGCCTGGGTATTTGAGTTGGATTTCACGCACTCTATCGTAGAGCGTTCTAACGTTTCTTCCCAGCACCACGGTGATCTCAGTATTAGCATCCTTGGTATCTAGAATAGCTCGCATGATTCTACGGATGATTGGCTTTTTAGAAGTGGGGAAGTAAAGGACCTTGAATGCGGATTTAGGGTCATAGGATTCGACGGATTTTAGCTTAGTGAATCTGGGGTGCACAGCAAATCCGGTGACGACGACTTTACGCTCATCCACACCAGAGGCGATGAGTGACTCTCTGGTAAACTTATCAGTAACGAGAAAGTAATCCGATGGAGCATTTCTCCATGCTGCATTAATCTCGATGGAATCAGTGATCAGAGTGATCACAGGAACGCGAGGGATGCCTTTAGCAAATGAACGCTCCACATAGTAAGGATACAGCGGGTAGGTGCTGACGATAGCTTGTGGTTCGAAGCTGAGCATGATCTCGTGTAGCGAGTTCTCAGGCTTTCGCATGAAGGGGAACTTCTCCTTTGAAAAATCATGTTTCTCAACAGATCTGTAAATACGATACCAAACCTTAGGGGTGTGGGTGGTGATAAAACGGTAGAACCTTCTTAGCCTGGCATTTAGCTTAGGAGAGCCCAGAGCACAAGGGTCGATCACTTCGGCCTCAGCATACTGCTCCAGCGCCGCAGCCAGATTATAGGCTGCACTGTTGTGCCCGTCGCCAAATCCTGCGGTTGTAATAATGATTCTGGGTAGTTCTTGCTCAGACATTTTTCTTCTTATAACAGGATTCTAAGTTGCGTCTATGTCGATTTTGTGGAGAGTGTGTCTAGGAATTGTATAATAGATATGGCGGAGAAGAAAAACAGCAGCGAGAACTTGAAAAAGGGTGATTCAGAAGAAATCATCGAGAGGCTAGTTCCTAGTTCTGAGGGAGAAGATGAAGTCGAATTCAAGTTTGCTGATGATAAAGAAAAGTATGATAGCCCTATCGATCATTTATTTCAGGATGAGGATAAGATAGTTGATCCGGCCATTGACCGTCTTTTCGAGGAAGATAGAAACAGCTTTCAGAAAGGTCTACATGATGAAGTCCAGAAAGCGCTAAGCCAGCCCGTAATATCCAAGGCGAGTCTCTTTCGTATGAGGGCAAAGGACCCCTCAGAAAGTGCTTTGTCTGAGGAAATAGCCAGGCAAAAAACCGTAGAAGAGATCTGGGGAGATACTACAGATGAAGCAAGTGAAGCTAGCAACCGTAAATCAGTCATCGTTATGTGTGC
>JBLHQF010000212.1:0-4903 GCA_047624885.1 Cryomorphaceae bacterium
ATACTAAAGTGCAACTATTTTCATTTAAAGAATTTCTTGATCGCCTTTTTCTCTTCTGGAAGAAGTGAGTTCTTCCAGACTCGTTCACCACCAGCGCCTTTGTTCTCTGTGCCGCCACCGCTGCGGGTTTTGGAATTTGATTTGTCGATGTCGTGTTCGCCATCGGTAGTTTCTAGGAGGTCGCCTGGGAGGGTGTTAGAGAGATCGTTAGATTTGAGTCTTTCTTCTTTGTTGAGTTCTAGTTTCTCAGCTTCGTTCCCGAGCATCCCAGGTGCATGACCTGGTCCTCGACCGATCCCGCCCTTTCCTGGCTGGCCAGGTTCTCTTTTGTCTCCGCCTTCACCGTCACCGTCACCGTCTTCTCCATCATCACCGTTCTTCTGTTGTTGCTTGAGCTTTTCAGCCATCTTGCGCATGTTCTCGCGGAGTTGGTTGAGCTGTTCTTCGTTGAGTTGGTTGAGCTGTTTAGGATCGATCTTTTTGAGCTGATCGAGTAATTCTTGGTTTGGCTTCATGGCGCCTGTATCCATGTTTTCTACGGCTTTGCCGAAGTCATCGAGTAAGTTTTCCTTGGTCTGCTGATTGAGCTTATCGCCGTGTTTCTGAAGGTTTTGCAGGGTACGTTCAGCATTTTGCATATTCCGCTGGAGTTCTTTGGATGCAGCATCGTGGCTCTTGGTGAGGTTATCGACGGCTTCAAGACTGGAATGGCTGAACCATTCGTTCGGATCTTGTTTTTTGAGTTCATCGATTTTTTTTGCCACTTCTTCGATGTATTCTTCCTGGACTATTTCCTCATCCTTTAGTTCCTCTAGGGCTTGCTCTAGACTATCTCTGGCATCGGGTGACTGGTGGTTCTGCATTTCCTCAGCATGGCTCCCAATGGGGATGAAAAATGCAGCGATGATCACGAGGATAGAACATAGAGAAGGGAGCAAGGTGCGGGGCCAATGCCGTGATACGCCTGCATCGATCTCCGCTGGTGCTTCCGGCCAGGGGGCTACTCCTGCTTTCGCGGCTGAGAGCGCATTTCTGAGTTTCATCTTATCTTCTATTCTGACTAGACTCTCGTCAGGTTTTTCAAATTTCTTACGTGAAGCCAGCCAGCAGAAGTAAGCGATGGCCGAGACGGCAAGTAACAAGACACTGATCGATAAAAAATAGCTAGGAAGGTGATCAAAATATCTTGCGGCGAGAATGCCCACTGCGGCGAGTAGTGCGGTGATGGCTAGCGGGAGATTTAGCTGCTCTACCCACCAGGCTAGGTTCAGCTTTTTAGAAATGGATCGTGCATGATGCGTCCATATTTTTTCCTGATGGGATTGTGGTAATGGCTCCATAATAAGTTAATTAATAGTAGCTTACCAGGTGGCTATGGCAAGTGATAAATTCTTTGCAAGTTCTCATCGAGCCAGTCATCGACAGTGCTGAATATTAGCTGGTGGTCTGGCTCAGCGAAGGTCTCGTGTCGCATGTGAGGGAATAGCTTGTAGGTCTTGTTAGTGAGCTTTAGACTGTTGATGAATTTCTCGGCTAGTTGATCTGGGCAGATGAGGTCCGTGCCACCCTGAGTATAAAGAAACGGGACGTCTGAGGTCATCAGGGGTAAGGTTTTTTCCACAAAGCTAGCGGTTTTGATGAGCTCGACTCCCCAGCCGATTGAGATATTTTGGTGGCCAGGATGGTCTGCGTCTCTCTCGATGATGTTACCATCGGTAGGTGTCTGGCAGAGCTCGGGAGTGGCACCAGTTTTCACCATGAATCTAGGGTGGATCTTAGCAAGAATCTTCGCAGAGGTAATGAACCAATCTGGTTTGTTGTGGGTGGGTGATAGTAGCACAGAATTCACCCAGCAGAATTGAGGTAGCGGTAATCTTCCTTGGAGTGCAAGGGTGAGATGGCGGAGTGTGAGTAGTCCACCCATGGAGTGACCTGCTATGCCGTAGGGGAGATCACCCGCCATTTCTATGCTTTTGTCTATGACTGCATCGATGAAACGGACTTTGCCCACATGGCCACGTTTCCCCGGGCTCTGGCCGTGACCACGGAGGTCAAATGCAATGCAACGAATTCCTCGCTCTGTGAAAGGATGCAGGACTTCTGTGTAACGTCCAGAGTGGTCGCCTTGACCATGGGTGAAAAGGCAGACTGCGCGAGGCTCTATGCCATCGGCTGGGTCCATCAGGGTGCAGCTCAGCAGGTGTCCGCCTACTTTGATATCTTGTTTGGTAACTTTCATACTATCTATCTAAACTTTTCGAGAGTGTTGCGAATAATTTTACATCTTCCTCATGTGAGGCGAGATCCTTTGACTGCTTAAATGCATGCTCTATGTTCTTCAGGAACCTCCAGAGAATATCACCTAGTGAAGCATGGCCTGCGATAGCTATTTTTGCATTGATGGATATTTCCTTGTGCTCAGCGAGCACTTTTTGCGCAGGAATAAGTCTGCCCTCATGGAAGCAATCCACTAGCTGCATCTCAGCACTGGAGTAGATGCGTGCTAAGAAATGTCCCGGATAGTTACAGCCGGAAACATCGAGATCTAGCCGCCGGCCTACGAGCATGAAGAGGGTGGTTAGGCTGATAGGATTTCCCAAGCCTGAGTCAGCGATCCAGCATAGATCGCTATTCTGCGGTAAATAGTAATTTTCCCTGTTACCTTGGAATTTACCATTTGTAAACATCCAGAGCCTTAGTTGCTCAGCACTGATAGGACCATTTTTGTGGTCATTTGAGAAGTCGTCTGCGATTAAGTCTAGCGCATCGGACAGCGGGGGGCGTAGTGAGATGCCATCGTGGAGGCAGTCAGAAATGAGCCTTAAATGATACTCGAAGCTATCCCAGTCTTCCGCCATGGCAGATCTACCCCCGGCGGGGATTTGCCATTCGTTCATTAGCGTTTTTCTCCGAGCGGGGAGGAGCAGGCTGGTGAGCTTGGCTTTGTCCTGAGCGGATAGATCTAGGCTGATTCCGAGAGCTGTGAGCTCATTACTGACGTCGCCAGAGCTAGCAGCGAACTCATGCTTCAGAGCCTCCTGAGTGGCTGGCTCTTTATCATCTAGTAGCTTGATTAAGTGGGGGAGTTTCTTCTCGGTGATCATTTTCTAACAAGAACTTAAACTCTGCTCAGAAATGGATCAAGCGAGTATTGTAAAATTTATGTGGTTTGATGCTTATTTAGAGATTATGCAGCAAAACTTTCTCCACATGAGCAAGTGACCTCGGCGTTTGGATTGGTCACCTTGAATCCTCCTTGTTGTAAATCATCGGAGTAGTCTAGCTCGCTCCCAGCTACGAAGAGCGCACTTTTGGGGTCGATGACTACGGTCACCTCGTTACTGACTACCAGCATATCTCTGTCCCTGGGGCCATCCACAAGATCCATTTTATACTGGAGTCCAGAGCATCCCCCTCCGACCACCGCTATCCGCAGCGCACCATCTGATCTTCCTTGCTTCTCTAGCAGGGACGATAGGTGAGAAGCGGCTCCAGTGAGCACTTTGATAAGTTTTTCATTTCCTACTTTGTAATTCACGGCGGACATGCATCACATGTAAGCGCTAGCGTAACAATAGAAAAGCTCAAAAACGATCAATCGGAGCTATGTGAAAGAGGAATTGAGGGGCAATAATGTAAATTGGTGGAAAATAGCCTTTACTCCTAGAAATATGGTGCGATTTTGATTGGCGTATTCAGTTAGGGTTACCTAATCGGATTAACAACTGCTAGACCAAACCAAATCAAACCAAATCAAACAAATCAACGATGATGAATGTGGTTACGAGCTGCTATATGCGCCTATCACACGACTTGTTAGAGAGATAAATTTAATCATATCATCACCTTTATGACACATTATTATAGAGTAGTGATCGATCACATAAAATGAGCGAAAATACATCGCCAGCTAATGAGTCTGCTCCAGCAGCAGCTCAGACAGCGGCAACTAATCAAGATAATGCTTCAGAGAACAAATCAAATTCAATAACTGAAGCTACAAGCACAGAATCTCAATCAGAGAAATCTCAACCAGCGAAAAAAGAACCCAAGCAAGGTGTCCGTGACACCCGAACTAATAAGACCCCCGAAAATGCTGATCAGCCACAGGCTGATGCTAAGTCTGTTGAAAAAGGCGATAAAAATGAGAAGAGTGACAACAATAATAAAGATGGTGGTCAGCCTCAGCAGAATAACCAGCAAAACAACTCGAATAATAATCGCAGCAGGGGACGCAGGGGGAGAAAGGCTAACGAGCCAAATCCTAATCAGAACCAGTCTCAGCAAAAACCGATCAAGCTAAATGCTAAGGCGGTATCCAAGAAAGCCTGGAAGATTTTCCTCGCTGAAGTGGGAGAAGAAGGACTAGCGCTTATTGGCGATAAGGAGGGCAAGGAACTCACCAAGCGCAGTTTCAGACTGGGCGAAATTTTCCAAGAGGAAGAGCAGCGCAGAATCGAGCTAGCGAAGAAGTCTGAAAAGTCAGAAGATTCTCACTCAAATGCTGAGCCAGCAAAGAAAAAGCCGGCAAGAGCTAAGAAAGCTACTAAGCAGAGCAAGAAGTCAGAGAATGCCGAGCCAAAGGAAACTATATCAGAAGAAGAAGCGCCTAAGAAAGAAGAAGTGCAAGCTCCTTTAGATCTCACTCCAGCAGCAGATACTGTAGCGGATAAAGCTGAGTAATCGCTTTCTGCTAGCCATGAAATTTTAAGCCCTCATGAGGATTTTATTCTTAGAGGGCTTTTTTTCTTTATAAAACAACTTATAGGTGAATAATATTTATTAACAATACGTCGCATCATTTGCAAAAGACCTATTAATCACTTAATCATCAAAATCTAAATTCAAACTAAATTATGAAAAAAATACATTCAATGATAGCATGCGCCACAATGGCAGCACT
>JBLHQF010000213.1:0-4899 GCA_047624885.1 Cryomorphaceae bacterium
TCTTCATTACTAAATCCTGCTGCTTTGAAAATATTATAAGCCTCACAGATGAGCTGCATGTCACCGTATTCGATACCGTTGTGCACCATCTTAACGAAGTGACCTGCACCACCTTCGCCAATGTGAGTCACACAAGGAACGCCATCTACTTTAGCTGAAATAGCCTCAAAGATAGGCTGCATGATTTCCCATGTGCTCTCTGGTCCACCTGGCATGATGGATGGTCCCTTAAGGGCGCCTTCTTCACCACCAGAAACTCCAGCTCCGATGAAACGGAAGCCTTTTTCTGAAAGATACTTTTCTCTGCGCTCAGTGTCTGTGTATAGTGTGTTGCCCCCATCGATGATGATGTCGTCTGGATCCAATAGAGGTATCAGTGATTCGATCACTGCGTCCACTGGCCCACCAGCCTTCACCATGATCTGGATCTTGCGTGGAGTCGCTAGGCTGTTTACGAAGCCTTCGAGAGTCTCCTCACCTACTAAATTTTTATCTGGATTTTCTGCGATGAATTCCTCCATCACTGAAGTCGTGCGGTTATACACGGATACCTGGAAGCCTCTGCTCTCTACGTTGAGAACGAGGTTTTGCCCCATCACTGCTAGGCCTATCAGGCCGAAGTCACTTTTGTTAGTATTGCTCATAATTTTTATTGGTTGAAATTGGTTGAAATTGGTTGGAAGTTATCGGAATTAGTATTGTCTATGCCCGCATTGTCAACAAAGTTCATTTTTACGCAACGAGAAGTTGCCGAAATGTCATACTTTATGCACACTAGTCGCAGAACCCGTGAATATACCAAACTCAATTACCGCCTTCCGACTCGTCCTGACTGCTGTTTTCATTGCAGCCATAACCATGCAGCAGCCATGGGCGAACATGCTCGCACTCGTTACCTTTGTCATCGCCGCTGCCTCAGATTGGTTCGATGGCTACTTCGCACGCAAGCTAGACCTCGTCACCTCACTCGGAAAACTGCTCGACCCTCTAGCAGACAAAATTTTAGTAGCCGCAGGATTCATCTACCTAAGCTCTAATTTCTACACCAAAGGCCTCTGCCCCGTCTGGGTCACCTGTGTGATCATCGGCAGAGAATTCATGGTCACTGGGCTGCGCCAAATCGCCGTCGAGCAAGGAGTCGTCATCGCAGCAGACAGACTAGGAAAATGGAAAACCACCTTCCAGCTCACCTTCATCATCACCTGCCTCGTCTACATAAGCTTCCAGCAGATAGAGAACCATAACTGGTTCAGCACACTCCTACTCACCATATCCAAGCCAGAAAACTACTTTATGGACATCACCCTCTGGGCAGCCGTAGCCCTAACCCTAATTTCAGGATGGAATTATCTCTGGGGCAGCAGGGAGTTTTTGAAAGGGTAAGTAGAAATGAATCATCCACGCTACATCATTCCCTTCCTCTTATTGATGCTGCTTCCTACTACAGTATCAGCGAATTCGGGATCAGCCTTAATGCTTGCTACTATTTTCCATATGACTGAGGGAAATGCTATCATCGGATTACTGGAAGGACTTCTACTTGCTTGGATACTCAAGTGTTCAAGGTCAAATAGTGTCACTTTCCCTGAGAACCCCATTTGCAACTTGGTACACTAATAATGCAATTCATCTAGCTGCTGACTTCATGGTTTTCCAACTGGGCCATGATCAGATCTGTATCCTTCATCCTGAATCAAATAGAATAGCGCTCATCGCTAGGGGGAAAGGACCGGTTGTTGTTAGACCAAAAAAAACTTCTAAGTGAATCTCTTGGAGCAGGTCACCTCAGAACCTGAAGCAAACTCATCACATTTTTTGCGTTGCGGTGATTTGTGATAAATGGTTAAATGTTAGCAAGTCTTAACTAATTGTTTGAGATATAACTCCATTTACTTAACATGAATCAGCAAAGCAACTCGAAAACTAGAAGCAGGATCTATGATCACTGTGTCTTAGTTTTGAACCGCAATTGGCAAGCCATTTCAGTCATCTGCCCTGCAGATGCCTTTTCTCACATTGTCTCTGGAAGTGCAGATGGCCTAGAAATAGATACTGAGAATAACATGTCACCCATCGCTTGGGATGCTTGGATGAAGCTAGGTATCCGGGAGCATGATAGCGCCATTGGCACGGCACATGGACTTGTTAGAATCCCGACGATTATTATTCTTAAGAACTTTAACAAGGTTCCACTGTTTCGACCTAAGTTTGGCCTCAAGGCATTATGGCTCCGCGATGGTGGTGTGTGCCAGTATTCTGGAAAAACGTTAAATTACTCTGACGCCAGTATTGATCACATCGTGCCGCAGTCACGCGGTGGTGAGACTAGCTGGGAGAACTGCGTGCTATGCGAGCGCCTTCTCAATTCCCAAAAAGGCGATAAAACCCCTGCCGAGGCTGGGCTAAAACTCCGCACTACCCCAAGTGAGCCAAAGGCTGTGCCCGTGACAATGACTTTGAAAAACACGCTCGGCATCAAAGAATGGCAGTTCTTCTTACTAAATAAGGCCGCGTAGTGAGCGACCTAGTTATGTGACATTATTGACATCTAAATATTATTCATCATTCATCGCAGAGGCATCATAAGCGGTGCATGCACCCAAAAATATCTCGTTTATTTATCGTCGCTCCTCTAGCTCTCACACTCACACAATGTGTTCAGCAGCCTAATGCCTCAGCCACTGGTGCAAGTTTTCAGAGAGAAAACGTCAGAAAAATAACGACCTACGACACTCCCGGAAGATGCAGTGAGGTTATTTCATACTCTGCCCCTACAGGACTCCTGCTGACCACTAACTCAGTCTCGAAAGACATTAGCGTTCTTTCTATTCCAGATCTTAGTTCAGGCAAGTTTACCCCTATCGATATTAATCTAAATAAATCTGGCATCCAAGGAATCAACACCAATGGAGAACCTACGAGTGTGGCTGTACACCCTAGCAGAAACATCGCGTTTGCTGCTGTCAACGGTTCATCTGGTCGACTAGTCGCCTTTGACCTCAACGCTGCTAAAGCAGGGAAAACTAAATTTATCCTCGATCAAGAAATCGGCATCCATCTTGACAGCATCGCCATCTCACCAAACGGTAAATGGGCGGTGATCGCAGATGAAGCGGAAGGAAGCAGCAGCACGCCAGGTGCGATCACACTAGTGGACATTTCTAAATTAGGAACTAGCGACCGCTTACCTGTCTATAAAGTACCCGGTCTAGCAGCTGCGCTCGGCAGACCAGCTGGCAGAGTAGAACCTGAGTTCGTCTGTATTGATTCACGCTCCAGGTTTGCAGCCATTGCCTGCCAGGACGACAATGCTGTAGTCATTATCCCACTGGGCTCAAACCCACGTGTGCTTAGCGTCATCAAGCTACCTAACGGCGCGCTCCCAGATGGAGTGAATCTCATCAACTACGGCAACAGCATGCTCCTCAGTATTGCTGAAGAAGGAACGGATAGTGTTTCTATCTATACGGTGAATCCTAAACAGCTTAACCAAGCTCCCCAGTTGATCACAAGAATCAACGTGAGAGTTCTAAGTGGCAACAGTGGACGCTGTGACCCCGAGGGAGTTTACATGTTCAGACAGGCCGGCAAGCTTTACCTCGCTGTGGCGATAGAACGTGCCGATAGAACTCTTATCATGGATATTACAAATCCAGCTAAACCTAGAAAAATAGCTGCTGTTCCTGTGGGTAGCAGGCCGGAAGGAATCATCGTGCAGAAGCAAGGCGGTAAGACTTATGTTCTCACAGGCGATGAAGGCAAGCCAGGAAAAGGAGAAGTCAGCATCATCGAGATACGATGATTTCTAACATATAACTCCAGAATAATGTGCCTGGATAAGAGAATCCATCATGTGACTATTTCTTCACTCTAATAAAATTCAAAAACTACTTTTGTCTGATAAAAAAAACGCAGACATGAAGCAAATTAGTCCAAGAAGGACAGAAGCTCATATCACTATTATACAACAAACAAAATAATAACCATGGAAAACAAAATAGTAAAAACAATGATCGGTGCTGTAGCTTTATCTAGCGCAGCAATGGCAGGCCCTATTTCCGAAACCACAGTAGGACCATTAGCTTCACCAAGCACAAATGGAGGAGATTTTTGTAGCACATTGCAGAACTTCGGAACACTCTATAAAGACAAGAGCAATCCATACATCCAAGAAGTAACTTTATTCGGACGTTTTCAGGGACAATATGCCTATGTTGATGGTTCAGATGTTAATGGAAAAGACTTCAACGAAAGCTTCGAAGAAGTGCGACGTCTACGCGCAGGCCTTAAAATCAAAGCGTTCAACGGATTTCAACTCAAAGCTAACGTAAACCTTGAAGATGATGATAAGCCAACAGGTGGTGATCGTAAGTTTGGGTATCAGAGCTTTGATCAGTTTAAGGCTTCATACAAGATGAAGGACGTAATGGGTTTTGACTCACTCCAACTCACCTATGGTCGCCACAAGATCAAAGTAGGTCACGAGTCACACACCTCTTCTAAGAAGATCAAAACCGTCGAACGTTCTTCGCTCTCCAACAAAATCTATGACAACCGTTACACTGGCTTCATGCTTGAAGCTGAGCGCGGCGGCATGGAAGGAACACTCGGCATACTCAGCCTTGATAAAAGCGACTTCGTAGGAAACTGGGATGCAGGAAATGCAATCTACGCTAGCACAGGCTTCGAAGCTATGGGCGGTGATGTCCTCCTCGACGTATTCTATAATCTAGACCAGGGAACTGCAGACGATCAAGTAGGTGTCGGCTACGAGTGGGTGGCTTCAGCTGCCTGGGACGGAAGCATCGGTGACTGGGATCTCATGGTTAACCTTGCAGTGGGTGATAACGGAGACAATAGCAATGCAGACCGTGAGGGTTTATTCTACGGCCTCGTGGT
>JBLHQF010000214.1:0-4897 GCA_047624885.1 Cryomorphaceae bacterium
AGCCTCACATTCCAAGCGTTGACTTCGGTGAGAATCCCCCCCATGCCAAAGAAAGTCAAAAATAGCCAAGGGGGAGACCCTCTGGAGTTCCGCTACTCTTTCAGATTTCAATAAACAATTTTTCATTACTCACCATGACACACATAGCCCAAACCGCTCAAGCTCTAGCCGCAGATAAGAACTTCCTCGATAACATCATTTCCTTCATCGATAAGGGTGGAGTTTTTATCTATTTCATTATCCTCTGTTCCATCGCCGCCATCGCAGTGATGCTCTATCAGGCAATGATCTTGGTTCGCCATAAGGTGATCCCAGATAGCCTCGTCGATAGCATGAACGCCTACGTTTCTGAGTGTGACGAAGAGACAGCCAAGAGCCTTAATAGCAGTAGAGAGATGAATCCTAGCTTGCTGCAGAAACTTTGTGATGTGGTGCTAGCTAGACATGACCGCAAGGACGTAGAGATCCAAGAAGCCGTCCAGGTGAGGGCTCGTGAGGAGATTCATAAGCTCCAGGTTGGTATCCCATTTTTAGAAGTGATCACTGCTATTGCTCCTCTGCTCGGACTACTTGGCACCGCTACGGGACTCTTCACTGTGTTCGAGGGAGTGGGTTCAGGGGAAGAAAAAAAATATGAGGAGATGGCGCGAGGTATTTCTGAGGCACTGATCACCACAGTTTCAGGATTAGCGGTGGCTGTTCCCGCGGTTATCGCGCATGGATATTTTAATCGTAAAATAGACAGCTACGCAGCCAGACTCGAAGTAGTGATGGATAATTTTGTAGGAGCTCCTTCAATCGGTAAAACAGTTAAATAAATAATAACGAGTAAGCGAGAAAATGGAATTTCACCGCCGTAAAAAACAGACCCCCACAGTGCCGATCTTGCCCTTGATCGACATCCTCACGATCTTGCTGATCTTTTTCGTGGTGACCACACAGTTTAAAAAGAAACGTCACACGCTGAAGATAGATCTGCCGTCAGTGAGTGCGCTGCCGACTGTGTTAGAGGTCAGAGAAAACTCAGTGATCGCTATCTCCAAGGAAGGCAAGTTTGTCCTTAATACCACGCGCGTGGAGCGTGATCAGCTACTGAGCTACCTAGTCGCTTATCGAGAAATTAAACCAGACGCGAGGTTCGAGTTAGAACAGGATGAGGGAGCCACTGAGAAAGATGAGCTGTTCGTTTTGGAAACATTGACTCAGGCAGGCTTTAAGTATATCTCCAAGCGCGTTCGGCTAAAAGGAAGTCAGGAGAATGACTCCGATCCTGAGCTCGGCCAGTAATCAAATTTTCAAATAATTCAATGATCCTCGATATAGTCCAATACGGTGAGCCTGTCCTCAGGAAGAAATGCATCCCAGTCACCAAGGTAGATGCTGAGCTGGCAAAGCTTGTGGCGGACATGATCGAGACCATGATCGATGCCGAGGGGATAGGTCTGGCTGCACCTCAGATAGGGAAAGACATTCGTCTAGCAATCGTCGATGTGGGGCATGATTCTGAGTGCGTGAGCTTCTTTAAGGTAGATGGCGAAGATGCTAATCTGGCTGACCACATGCCGCTGGTCTTTCTTAATCCTGAGCTAGAGCTCAGCGGGCCGAAGGAGGCAGAAAGCGAAGGCTGCCTGAGCATCCAGGAAATACGCGCCAAGGTGAAACGCCCGACCATTGTCAAAGCGAAGATGCCCCAGCTCGATGGCAGCATCAAAGAGATAGAGACCGATGGGCTGCTCGCCCGAGCGATCCAGCACGAGGTAGATCACCTTAATGGCATCCTCTTCACCGACCGCATCAGTACCACCACCAAGACCAGGCTGCGCAGGAAGCTCAAGGATCTGGCAAACGCCGAGTGGGAGTAAGGTAGTGGGAGTAAGGTAGAAGCGACACCTTGTCGTTTACTCGTTATTTTAGAAATACTGTGAAACGACAAAGTGTCGTTTCTACGAAGCCTTCAGGCATCAGTAAACTGAATTACATTCAGTTTAAATAATCATCCTTGATGATGGGTTCACATTTCGTTATTTCTAGAGAATGAAATTTAATCCGATCCTAGCATCCTGTGGAGCAGTAATTAGTCTGCTCACTAGCTGTGGATCGACCACTATTATCAAACCGGACACCCTCATCATGGTGAAGGATATTGATATTCCGAGTAGTGAGGCTCGCATCGCACAGTTTGCTACGCACACGTATTTGGATTACCGGGAGAATGTGGATTCTCCTTGGAATCGGATTGAGGTCTATAATCCTAAAAGCGGGATCGTGCAGAAGCAAATAAGTGTTGCGGCAGCAAGCTCCACAATTCGTTTTAACGAGCGGGTGCGGATACTCTCGCAGTCGGACGGCTTAGCAAACCCACATTTCGCACGCGATATACGCGCCTTTGCCGCCAGCTATGATGACTCTGTCTATAAATCCTACCCTGGCCCGAATAGTAATACCTTTATGGAGAAAATGATCCGGAAGGTGGAAGGAGTCTCAGCCATTCTGGATCATAATGCCATCGGTAAGGAGAACGGATTCTATGCTGGTAAGACGACGGGCGGCACTGGGCTTAAATTACAGACCCCAGTATTAGGCGTGGCGTTAGGATTAAAAGAAGGAGTGGAAGTCAGCGCATTAGGACTCAGCGGAGGAGTCAGTATCTACCCGCCCTCCATCAGAATACCCTTCCTGCCGAAGCTCCCTACGTGGGAGTGAAGACAGGAAAAAAAGAGATGTTCAGGCTATTTCCCGAACACCTCTTTTAGTAAGTATGTTAGATTTTTTAAGTGCTATGCGTAAACTGATTCTTTCTTCATTTTCTTAACGATCAGGTAGCAGAATACGGTGCGCAGTTTCTGTCTGTTAGATGCGCCTATTTTCTCGATAGCGTATGCGATAGCTGCGTCTTGCTTCTTTTCATCAGTCTCACCGAGCTTCTTACCGATAAAGTTTTTCTTCACCGTTGCAATTTCTTTTTCATCGCTGGCAGCGACTAGTTTGCTGTCTGCTTTATGGATCGATGGTCCGAGCCCTTTCGCTACTTTCTCAAGAAGTTCTGCATTGCACGGAATTTTTTGAGCCTTCATTTGTTTTTTTGCCGCTTCGATAGCGTCGTCTAGTTTACTCATAATAACTAACATTCACATAACAAATCCCCTAGAGGAAGCTAAATTTGAGATTTTTAAATTTGAATGATTTGGTAGGGATTGATCGCCGAGCAATCCGAGTTTCGCCAAGTGACTCCCTCGTGGACTAGCAATTTACTCTGTTGATTTATCACCTTCTTTTCCTCTGGACATAGGATAGATTGCTCAGTGGTGAAGGGAGTAGCTCGGTGTGCTAGGAGATCCCACCCTACCGTTCGAGATGTGCTCGGTTAATTTGGCCTAGGGATTCTAGCATGGTGATGATGTGGGTGATGATGTGGGTGACTTCTTGGGTGACTTCTTGGGTGCGTTTGGCGGATTTTCTGCCGATGGTTGGTGGCGATGGTTGGTGGCGATGGTTTCGGCGTCAGTGACTAGGTCTGGGATGAGGGAGAGGACGGGGGTTGCTTGAGCTGGGTAACGAGTCCTTGGCCGTGGATGACTTTGTCTTTGTCGGTCAGTGGCTGGCCAGAGCGGAGCTTTTTTCCTAGGCTGCGTGTTGCGAATATTCGTCGTGTGGCCATTTGGTGATGCTGTTTCTGGCATTGTAGTTGGAGGTAGCTGATTATTTATGAATTTTGATCTTGATATATTTTTCAAAGACCTTAGATCTTGCAACACTAATTATGGGACAACAATACAACAAAGTTTTAAAGAGAAAGCGTCGTAAGGATTACCTACGCCGCAAAAAAGCATTAGCTAACTCTACAGTGGCTGTGAAGAAGAGCAAGCCAGCTGAGAAGAAGGCTGCACCAGCGAAGAAAGCTGCCGCTAAGAAAGCACCAGCCAAGAAGGTTGCTGCTAAGAAAGCGCCAGCTAAGAAGGCAGCTGCTAAAAAGGCGCCAGCGAAGAAGGCTGCTAAGAAGGCACCAGCCAAGAAAGCTGCTAATAAAGTGGAAGAAGAGTAGTAATCTTCGTCTGTTTGAAATAATTTTACCGAGCCAGTCTTACCGCATACCGCGAGAGACTGGCTTTTTTTTTACTAAAATAGCGGGAATATGGACAGAGTTCTTATCGTAGATGGGCATAGTGCTATTTTTTCGACCCCGCAACTAGCGCAAGATCACCTGAATCACGCGAGTAGAACCCGGCTAGAACTAATCCGTGAGCTAACCCACTTCCAGGATATTTCCGACTATCACGTGGTGTTAGTGTTTGATGGAAAAGGGGAGAAGCTCGATTCTGTGATGCGGCAGGATTTAGATATCCTCGTGATGTATAGTAGGACGAACCAGACCGCGGATGCAGTGATCGAGAGGATCGTGGCGCAGCATGCTGAGAAATTTGATGTCGAAGTGGCATCGAACGATCGCTATGTGCTCGATACTATTTCCGTCTTTGGAGCATTTCCGATGAGTATTCGCAGAATGTGGGAACTGATTGATTCTGTGTGACTGCGCATATTTAGTATTCTTTTAGCCTAATTTGCGTTGATGAACTATCGTGGGCTGTGTTATATAAGGGCATAAAAATTATGAATGATAAACAAATACTATAGCAGATTCGAGAAAGTGAACATTTTAGAGTTCTAAGTGAGGCGTTTAAACGTATGACGGAGTTGGATTTATGGCTGGATTCAGTGGATGAGGATGACCCTAGATCTATGGATGAGTTATCCAGTAACTACTATTCTATCCTTGGATTCAACTAATAAACGCAACTTTTGATTAGCAGGAAGTAAACTGTTAAATTGAAAAGGGAAAGGTCCGAAAACCCTTCCCTTTTGATTCAGTAATTACTTCACTGCTGCCCGATGAAAAGAA
>JBLHQF010000215.1:0-4881 GCA_047624885.1 Cryomorphaceae bacterium
TTCATCCAGCTAAACCCCTGCGCACTCGGCATCTGATCATCCTTCTCACCGATGTGCCATTTGCCAATGTATCCCGTGACATAGCCATGCTTCTGCAGAACCTCTGCAATCGTCACCTCCTCAGATTTTAAATGAATCTCGGACGGCTGACGCACCCACTGCGTGATCCCCACTCGCTGCGGAGCCTTCCCCGTCATCAGCGCCGCCCGCGTAGGTGAGCAGACAGGATTCGCAGAATAGGAATGTGTGAAATTCACCCCGCCCTTAGCCAGCTTATCAATATGCGGCGTCTCATAAAATGTAGAGCCATTCACCCCAATATCCGCCCATCCCAGATCATCAATAAAGAACAAAACAATATTCGGTTTTCCAACCTTCACCTCAGCAGAGCCAATCAAGGACAAGCTCAAACTGACGACCGCAGCCATAGTGAAGGTAAGATTTATTAGGTATTTTAACATGGCGAAAACATTACCCCTGCTGAATAGCTGTGCAACCATAATATCTGATAAGTAGAAACGACACTCTGTCGTTTCACCCCTACTCGCTCTCAGGGTGAAGCGACAGAGTGTCGCTTCTACGGTGAAAACATCAGCTATAATAGAACCTTCCCTAGCGGAATCCAGCCTCGCCGATGTCGATGACTTGCTCTTCTTTCCCAAGCTTAAAGGTGATGACCTCTTCTTTCTGGTTGGGCCGGTTCCAGTTGGTAATCACTCTGGCTGTCAGAGTCGTAGGACTAGCGAGTGTCTGCTCGTTAGTCCCGTAATAGTTTGCTTGAATCTTGTATTTCCCTTCACTAGATCTACGAATCATGAATTCCTCTGGCCCTCGGCCTTGGGTTAGATCCTGAGACATCTTGCCGCCTAGCTTTGTGAGCTTATTCCCGTAGTAGCATTTCCCCCCATCGGGAGTGGTGACCCAGAGATCCATGTCTGAGTTATCCGTGTCCCACACGATGACTACCCGTAGGTCAGCATCGATATTGTAGCGGAAGCGCCGCTGCGTATAGCTAAGTTTTTTGTTAGACTTGCGTTGAATCTGGTTCCATTCGTTGAGGACAATCATTTTGATCCCGTTAAATCTAAAGTCCCACGTGGTGTTGACGACCTTCCAGAGCAGTGTAGATGCCTCGGAATAGCGCTTGCGCTTGGCTAACACCAGGGCGAGGTCTCTATAGCTCTGTGGTTCCTCACCACGTAGCTCCACCACCTCACGAAGCAGCATTTCAGCTAAGGCATACTCGCCCATCTGGCTGTAGCGGAAGGCTAAAATGCGCAACATTTGCGCACTCTCGGAATCTATCTCAGCTAGATTTGACAGTACTTTTATCGCCATCGCACGCTGGTCATTTCTTAGGAAGACTTCCGCTGCATCGAGATAAAAGCTTGGGCTATTCTGGTAATTAGTTTTCCATTTTGCATACTCAGACATCAGACTCCCTCGCTTGGCAGCAGCACTCAAAGCCTTTGCATAGCGTGACTGTGGCTTCCATCCCTTGATAGCTATCGTGGCCGTTTTCGCTTTTGATCCTGTACTTGATCTCGCATTTGGATGATTGAGAAATGAATCAATGCTATCACGAGAAATCGCAATGTCTCCAGATCGATTCCCTCCTGTGACTATATTTAAAACACTCGGCGCAACAAACATTGGAGCACTATAGTCTCCTTCTAAACCTCCCTTCGCTGAATACCCTCTATTTTTTCTGATTGGAATAGGCTTGAAGTCATAGCGAGAAATATTCTTGGCGAGCGGAAACCCGACCTTGTGCCACCTCACCATCCGTTGCCAGTCTTTGTATACATCGTCGAGATCAGCTGGTTTACCCTGCTCATTTTCAGACACGTCTTTGAGCTCTTCGTAATACCTTTTCCTCAGTGCAGCAGTGGGCGGGACTATCCTGTATTGCACGTAATCACGCACTCTATCTAGTACGATGAGTGAAGTGAAGTCCGTCACTAATCGGTGCGTTTTCGCTAAGCGAACAATCTTAGATCGATAGAGTGTAGGGTTCGCAGCATAGGCGTTGACTTGACGCTGAGCCCATATCTTAGCAGCCATTGAGCCCTCTATCTGGTGCTTCTTGCGAGAAATAGAGACCTTCCTCACATCGAGAATTTTACCAGCTACGCCATAGTGAAGCTGGAGAACAGCGGAACTGTTAGACAGCTTTCCAGAAATACTTGATACCTTATTTCTAGAGACATACTTCATCTGCGCCACGCCACCCCCTGTCACTTTCATCAGCTTGTAGCCAGTGGTGACTAGCAGCTCCAATGCCGTGTTATAACTGGTGGTATAAAGATTCACATATTCTCCACCAGACTGGTCGGCGAGCTCCCGCAGTAACGCGTGGTTGCCGCTCGGGGATGAGTTCACCAGATACACAGGCACTTCCCCCGCTCTGATAACACGCTTGCTGCCTCTGTCGAAAGTAGAGACCCCGTCACCGAAGAACAGCACCGCACCATAACTTGGATCTGTAAGAGAAAGTTTATTCATACTAGTCGCTCCATCATAAATCACGTTCTCTACAGTCTTTCTCAGCTCACTCCACTCCCCATTTACTACCCTATATCGAGTAGCCTTAGACACGCCTATACTGAGAAATGTTAGATCTACCGTGAGGTTACTATTATGAGCGAAGTAGGCATCTAACAATTGCAAATCCTTAACCCGATCTCTCTGACTAGAGGAATACGAAGTGTCCCAGATTAGTTTCACCTTGCTCACTGGTCGGCGGCTATGTCTAGCATGGCTGTGATGCTCCTGAGACAGATAGAAATAACTAGAACCATCATTACCGCGCTGCACCATCACTTGTGGAGCAGAGGTGGCCGCTATGGAAAAGGACTGAGTCGATGACTTGTAGTTACTCGCGCTCACACTCAGCTCGCCAGCTTTGGAGTATCTTGCTCCGTGGAGCTTGCCATCTGCCAAAATCTGGCTCTTGCCGTGGTTCGCTATCATTCTGAGGCTAAATTTCTTCACCCTCTGCTTCAGAGCTAGAGGTAAGGTATAGCGATAATTTCCGTTCGCATTCAGCTGCATTGGCTCCGTGTAACTCAGCAGCACATGCTTTGTTCCTCCTGCTGGAACGGGATAAATTCTGGTGCGAAAGCTATTCCCCTTAGTCTTCTCTAACAAACCTGGATCGATCCTCTGCCGTATCGTATTATCAAATGCTTTCCTCCCCTGCTCCTTGTCCACAACCACACCTTCCCTCATCATGCCATTCACATCCAGTGCATAGCGAGAAATCGTAGCGCCCTCTGGTAGCGGTAATTCTAACGCAGCCTCCATCACCCTGCTGGTAGAATTTCTGATCACTAAATCCACAGTAGTCTCTGCTAGATTCCCCACCATAGTCACTTGGGTATTTACCGTTTCTATCGATATCCCACGTCCGCCTTTCGCAGCATCCTTGATCGTCAAAGTCGCCACCTCTTTTCTCACAGAAGATGAAGAACACGAGACAAGCAGAGACACACTAGCTGCCAAAACGAAAGACACACAAACAGATGTAGATAAGGAAAATAATTTCATAAGACTAATAACTATAAGTGCTAAATTAATAGCACTTAAATTCAATCTTAAGCAATGGAATAATTTAGAAATGCTTTTCAAACTTTACAAAGAAGACGCTTAAGACTTTCAGATTTTGTAATTACCACTTGTCCATTTCACCCTATTACCATGGTTGCCCCAGTGTCATTTATCGTCCTACTCGCCGCCGGTGGATAACTCTAAATCATTCCTCCTTATCGCTGAGCAGGTCATTGATCGCTCCAGCGAAGACCCCTGCCATTATTTTTGCACCCTTTGGAGTGGGTAATATTCCGCCACCTGCCAAGTTTTCAGAAACCTTAAATCCGCTCGCAAGATCCGCCACCATCACAGGTGACAGCGGCATGGAAAGCGTGCTGGTGAGTTGTGATATTTTACGATTCAGCAACTGGACTTGATCGGTCCTTTCTCGGATCGGGATGATTTTAGCCAAGACAATCTTCACGTTCTTGTTCTTCGAACGCAGTGCCTCAATCACCTTCTTGATGTTCCCAATAATTTCATTGGTTAACGGTTCCGCCGCAGATGCGCTTGAAACGATATCCTCGGAGCCGATGTGAATCACCGCCACATCGGGTGCCCCTTTACTGAGCAGACTGGACATACTTTTTGCTAACCACGCGGAGCTCCTGCCCCAGTGACCTTCGTGATCCACATCTTATTCATAGCTGTCCGTTTCCACCTTGTTATCGTTATGCTTCTTTCTACTCCCCACAAAATCGATAAGGTGCCCATCCCTGCGCAACATACCATCCAAGTAGCGCCGGTATGACCCAGACTAACTACGCCCCTCGGTGATAGAGCCTCCAACGAGCATGATTTTAACAGGGTCTAGTGAAGGAGCCTTTGTCATTTTAGAAATAATAGGGTCGATACTCTTGGCCCAGACCTTATACCCCACGGGAGTTAAATGGGTACTGTCCGTGAACAACAGCTTATCAATGGTGCCATCAGGTAGCAGAAACTTATCCCGCACATCCATAAAGACCACTTCATCCCCGTTGTAGGCCAGAGCCGCATTGATCGCATTGACCAGCTGACATCGGGCCCACTTGGTTTTCTGGGCCACCGGTAGGATTCCCATCATAATCACTATTGTCTGGGGCAACTGACGGCGAAACACTTGAGCAATCGCCCTAATGCCAGCAGCAACATCCTTCGGAGGGCAATGAGCACCTAGATCACACCGCACCTTACCTCCGTCACTCTGGTTGACCCCAAAATTGTTGGTCCCACACAGCAACACCGCCACCTTAGGCTACTGCCCGTCAGCGAAATTCAAATTGCCGTGAGTAACCCGGTAAAGCATCA
>JBLHQF010000216.1:0-4859 GCA_047624885.1 Cryomorphaceae bacterium
GAGCTTTCTCAGGACTTAGATCCGCTAGAAGAAACTGCTGCTACCTAAAACATCAAATCCCCTATTACCCAAACAACCTATCATCAATAACCCATGGTAACTATTTCTATCAACTACGCTGGCGAGCTGCGCTGTAATGCCACTCATGATCCATCAGGAAGCACTCTATCCACAGATGCCCCGGTCGATAACAACGGAAAAGGGGAAACATTTTCTCCCACAGATCTGATCGCCACCGCGCTGGGAAACTGCATGGCCACCATCATGGGGATAGTGGCCGAGAGGAAAGGTATTTCCTTAGATGGTCTCAATCTAAAAGTAGAAAAGCATATGTCAGAAGACATGCCACGGAGAATCAGTAGCCTACCCATCACCATCTACATGCCGATGGCTGAGGATCATAAATACAAAGAACTCATGATCAATGCTGCACTCACCTGCCCGGTGCATCAGAGCCTGCACGGTAGCATAGAGATCCCTATCGAGTGGATGTGGCTGACCTCTTAGGAAACTCACCAGTGAGTAACGCCACCGTTCTCAGACCAATTTTAGTCAAACTAGCTGACCGGTTAGATCCTGTTAGAAGCCCTTTAGTGTTATACCTGTGATTAGACTGAGTGGGTTTAACATAGCTCACCACTGGTCCACGCACCTTGCGCAAGCTAGGAGTGACTGCGAGAGGGAATCCAGACGATGCGTAGCTAATTTCCCACGATGGTGTTGCCTTACCATGATCGCCTTTTCTCATCCACGGATAACGCTTAGCGATGTCCAGTGCAGCCCCGCCTTTTCTCGGTACAGTGATCTTGAAATAAACGGGGATTTCACTGAGGAAATCGCTCATTTTAAGTGCTCTGTCTTTGTTGTGTCTGATGAATAGCTCAGCAATATTTAGCCCATTCATGTTGAGTCCATTATGAACGCCGTGTACATTCCTTGAGCCAAAGTAATGTGCGTGCCAATTAGGGTAATCTGACTGAGTCATCATGCTAAGTTCCAGGTGTAAATGCGCTCGCTCGCGGTTGATACCAGCACCGGTGTAACCCATCTTTGCAATGATCGTGCCTGCATCTACCGGCTGCCCTACTTTACAATCTGCTTTATCGAGATGAGCGTAGAGTGAGTATAGTGAGCCAATTTTTGGTCCCCAGTTATGCTCAACGACCACATACTTACCATAATTACTATTTCCAGAGACGCTATTAACATAAACAATTTTCCCTTTCGCAATTGCCCGCACATAGTCCAGCGGTCGGCCAGCGGCATCACGTTTCATCGGGCGAATGTCGATCCCTTCGTGGAACCTAGTCCCTATAATCCCCTCAGGAGTTCTGCGGAGATTCCTCACATTGCCATATTTTCCAGCTGTCCACGGTTTAGAAGCCTTCCCTTCAAAGTTTCGCGTGGTGTACATATAAAACTTCTGCGGCTCCGAGCCAAAGATATATTTATTGTAAGTAGGCAGTGTGAGCCCCAGCGGCTGCTCATCAGCATCAGCTGTGAGCGAAAAAAGCGAGAGAGTGACAAGAACAGTGAGCCAATGTGAAATCTTCATAAAATATATCTAAAAAAATATTACTTCCCCTTGCCGCCTTTTTTCTCTGCTTTGAGACGTTTTTTCCAGTCCTTCGGCTTCTCACCTATTTTGGGTAAGATCGGGTTTACCAAGGACAGAAACTCAGGATCCACACCGCGCCAGATAGTGATCACCCTGCCGTCTACTTCTTTATCCACGAAGATCATGTCCACCACTTTGCCGTTGATATTAACCACTATATACTTACCTTTATTAGATGCTGAGAGAGCCTTCAGACGCATGGACCCCGTCTTACCTAACTGCAGAGTAACCCCATACATTTCGTTCTCATGTGGTGAAACAAAGGGATAATAAGCGATGAAATCCTTGGTGGTAAATGACGGAGACTTCTGGATATATTTCGTCCCCATCGGGGTCTCTGCTGGGACACTGAGCTTTCTGCCTTCCAGGCTATTAGCCTCTAAATGGAAAGTGATAGATACTGGTGGACGCTTTTTGCCATTAGCGGATGCCACGTTTACGTGAGCAAAGCTGAAACCAAAACAGAGGATCAATGTAAGGATACGAATCATAGTCATATTCTGCCTGCTCAAATTTGATAGATAAAGCAAAATATGGCGTGCGGTTTACATTTCCCCCTCATCATCAGTCTCGCTGACTTTACTAGTGACTTTGCCTTGGTGGAATTTAGTGGTGATAGTGTCGCCAGCTTTGATGTTTTTAGAATTTTTGATGATCGTGCCTTCTGAGTCTAAGGTGACTGAGAAGCCACGGGCAAAGACGCTCTCAGGCCCCAGAGTGCGGAGCATGGCGGAGAGTTCGCTGACTTGATTTGCGTGTTGATTGACTTTTTCTGCCACCGTGGAGGTAAGTTTTTGTGAGAGATGCGCTAGTTTATCAAACCTCCGACCCAGGACCGCCTCAGGCCTCTGAGCGGTGATCCGGTAGAGGAGTTCGTGGATAGCGTCTGCTTTGGATTTCACGGATTGGGTGACTGCATCATCCAGATCTCTGCGCGCTAGGATAACTCGCTGCAATGGCTCACGGAGGACTCGATCTGGAGATCGCGATAATCCCCTGCTCATTCCTTGGAGGATGGCATCATGTTTTTCAATGGTCGAACTCACTGTTCGGCTCATCGACGCATTCATCCTCTCTAACTTATTAGAGAGCGCCTCACCGTCAGGCACTACTAGTTCGGCTGCAGCACTGGGTGTGGGTGCGCGCATGTCCGATACGAAGTCTGCGATGGTAAAGTCTATCTCATGCCCGACTGCGGAGACGATAGGAATTTCAGAATCATAAATCGCTCGTGCGACCACCTCCTCGTTGAAATTCCACAGATCTTCCAGCGATCCACCACCACGGCCAATAATGATAACGTCTACCTCTGGCATTCCATTCTCATCCCAGTCTGACCATTGATTGATCGCGTGAGCGATGCCTCGCTCCGCTCCCTTACCCTGCACTTGCACTGGATAGAGAATGGGCTGCACCCATGGTGCCCGGCGGCTGAGGACATTGAGCATGTCTTGCAGTGCTGCGCCTGTGCCAGAAGTAATAAGACCTACTTTTTTAGGGAACTTAGGGATGGGTAGTTTATTGTCTTCATCGAAGAGCCCTTCATCCTTAAGCTTATTTTTGAGTCGGTCAAATTTAGCCTGAAGCTCGCCCTCTCCAGCAGGCTCCACTTTTTTAACAATAAGCTGCACCGAGCCGCGCGCCTCATAGACACTGATCTCGCCAAAAAGCTTCACCTGCATGCCATTGTCTGGCTGGACTTTTGCATAGCGTGCATTGCCTTTGAAAAGCACACAACTAATCTGTGCACCAGCATCTTTCAGGGTGAAATAGATGTGTCCACTGGCTTGCTTGCGCATGTTAGAGGCTTCACCTTCTACCCATAGTTCGCCTAGCTCAATCTCTAACAAATTGCGCATTCGCCTGACTAGACGGGTGACTGAGAGTGTTTTTATATCGCTCATTTTACTAAAGCACGTGCTTTCAAATAATCTTCTTCTGATAAACAACAAGGATCAGCAGCGACCCAATGCCCTGGATCTATCTCAACCAATGGCATGTCTAGACCTTCTGTCTCCATGTATTTAGGATGATTGATACGGTGACCGAAGGCTGAGCCTTTTGGCGGGTTGATCGGTGACGGAATTTCACCTTCCAAGATCACACTGTCCTTCACAACAGTCGGATCAGGAACTGGGATCGCTGCGATCAGAGCTTTTGTGTAGCCATGCTTTGGGTCCTTGTAAATGATGTCAGCATCAGCAAGCTCAACCACTTTTCCAAGATACATCACTGCGACATTATCAGAAATATGCTTCACGACGGCTAAGTCATGCGCAATGAACATATACGCGATACCCATCTCATCTTGTAACTCCATGAGTAGATTAAGAACCTGAGACTGCACTGATACATCAAGCGCTGACACCGGTTCATCCAGCACGAGCAACTCAGGCTGGAGCGCGATGGCACGTGCCACACCGATTCGCTGGCGCTGACCACCAGAGAACTCAAAGGAAAATTTATCCACAGCAGAAGCTGCCATACCGACACGTTCGAGCAGTGCAATAGCTCGCTCTCGTCTCGCAATAGGCGTCCCTACTTTCTGAATCAGCATCGGTTCAGTGATGATTTCTCCAATACTCATTCTCGGGTTAAGAGACTCAGCGGGATCTTGAAACATCATTTGAAATTGCTTCCTGAGTGGCCGCAGCTTGCCCTGAGACAGATGAGTGATATCTGTCCCATTAATATGGATCGATCCTGCTGTCGGATTAGTCAGCCTGACGATGGCCTTACCAAGTGTGGACTTACCACAACCTGACTCACCGACGATCCCCAAGGTTTCTCCTTTGTTGATTTTCAGGCTGATTCCATCGACTGCTTTCACAGCACCGATTACGCGTGCAGTCACCCCCCCGTGGATCGGGAAGTGCATTTTCAGGTCATTGACTTCTAGTAAATTCATATGCTTTAAATTTTCGGCGCATGATCAGTGCATTGTGGACATGCTTCCACCCAGTGAGCTTCTGCCACTTCTATAAATTCTGGTCTCACTTCTAGAGACTCACCTTCACGCTCCATTCTCTGACAAAACCTGCACCCTGGAACGAAATCTGCGATACCTGCGACCATGTTAGGAATGGTTTTCAGAACGCTTTTCCGAGGAGTATCTAGCTTGGTCATAGATGCTAGGAGTCCTTTGGTATAGGCGTGTTGAGGGCTTTTGAAAATATTCAGTACCGGTGCCTGTTCCACCACTCTGCCTGCATACATGACGACTACTTCATCACATGTTTCC
>JBLHQF010000217.1:0-4747 GCA_047624885.1 Cryomorphaceae bacterium
GATTTAGAACTTGATCTCCGCATCTCCACCAGCGAGAAGTGGTTTATCAATCATCAATTCAAAGAATTAATGATTAAAAATTAGACCAGAAACACAAAAATTCTGCCAGCCCCAAAGCAGTCACTCATGCCTCATTATACGACAGCTTTGATAAACATCAGTTGGTTCGATCCTTTCATCTTAAATTTCAATAACCAGTTAACGGCGTTCTCTGCTATCTTGAATCTAATATGAAAAAGCATTTAATCATCCCGCTCGTCTGTGTCCTCACAATTGCCGTAGCCTCAATTTTTTACTTACAATACCAAAAGGTAAGCAGTCACAATCCATACAACCTGAGCAATGGCGATATCGTATTTCAGGAAACCAGAGGCAGCCAAGGAGAAGCGGTCAAAGCGGCTACCGATTCCCGCTGGACACACGTAGGAGTCGTTTTTTATAGTGATGGAAAACCGATGGTGATCGAAGCCGTGCAACCCGTCAAGATCACCCCACTTGGTCGCTTTATTTCTCGTAGCCCAAAGTCATTCTATGCGATGCGACTCAAGGACGCTGATGAACGGATCACCCCTGAAGCCATAAGTAAGGCTGAGAAATATGGTGGCCGTCAATTGGGCAAGGACTACGACCTCAAGTTCCAGTGGTCGGATGAGCGGATTTATTGCTCCGAACTCGTCTGGAAAATTTATCAAGAAGCCGTCGGCTTAGAGCTCTGCGAAATTCGCCCGTTCAGCACATACAATCTCGATCATCCTACGGTTCAGCGTATGATTAAACAGCGTTATGAATCGATGGATAATCTCCCTATGAATGAGCCCTGTGTGGCTCCGTCTGATCTTGCGCAGTCTAATTTTCTAGTCGAGGTGCCAAAGCGAAAATAAGCACCATTCGACTCTGGTATGCCCAATAGATCTTACGCTTCTTCGTGCGTTGTTGGTTCTATTCTCTTTAGCAATCATTAAGATTTTTTGCTAATGACTAGCCAGCTCTCTTTCGTGATCTCTAGCATATTCTCTTCAACCCAGCTACCGTTTTTCATGAATCCTTGTGGCAAGTATTCTAGAAATTTCATGCCGTTGTTCTTTAGCACTGCTTCGCTGGCCTTATTCCAGAGAGCATGATCTGCGATGATTTGGGTAGCATCTAGCTGCTCAAAGCCAAAACGGATCATTTCTTTAACAACCTCCGTCATATAACCATTGCCATAGTGGTTTGGGTGGGTGAAAAAACCTAGATCCCAGACTCCTTGTTCTTGTTGCTTGCGGATAGTAATTCTGCCTAGGAAAATACCAGAGGAGATGCTCATTATAGTGAAACAATACGCTCGATCTTCCTCCCATGCTCGAGAATTATCCTCTTGGGGTTCGATTAGGTCGTCTTGGAAGAGAGGAGGACTCCATTTCATTCCATCTGTGAATCCTGGGACATGAGCGGCACTGCAGATGTAGGGGATGTCCGCTAAGGACGGATGTCTCAGAGTGCAGCGATCGGTTTGTAGTGTGAAGTCTCTGGGGAAAATCATTATTCTTTTAAATTCATTAAATCAGGAAGTGTCTCTAATGCTTGCTTATGTGAGGTGTTATTCAGTATCCATTCACACACCATATTTTGTGAGTCTGCGAATCTTTCCATGAAATCTATTTCGCCATCAGCTGACGTAGGCCAGGCTAGCTTTTCATGAGGAGGTGTGAATTGAGCATCCACACCGGGTTTGTTTCCTCTAGGATCTACTCGATACCATCCATGTTTAGGAAGAAAAATGCTATTTAATCCATGCAGTGTGAATCCGCCTTCATCATCCTTCCGCAATCGCTGATAACACAGAGCGGTTGGGATGTCATTGGCTCTGAGCAATGCAGCAAGAAGATGACTCTTACCAAAGCACCAAGCATTGCCTGCCTCTAGCACCTCCGAGGCGGTGTTAGAGGTTCCTGCTAGCTTCACATCTCCACTGTGTTGGATATGATCTCTTACCCATTCAAAACAAGCTTTAGCTACTTCTTCGACGCAGTCAGGATAGCTACAACTAGCAACTAATGACTGAGCCTTAGCTAGCACTAGAGGGTGATGGTGGTTCACTATTTCTGAGGCTTGTAAGTATTGATTCATGATCGGTTCTTGCGATACTTAGGTTTAGGCTTTTTCAATAAACATGACAACAGCAATAAAATAGACTTTATGATGAGTGACCCTACCAATTCTAACAACGATTAGGAATCTAGATGAATTACGGGCATTGCACAGCGTGAAAGGAGACAGCCCTCGTCAACTAGAGGATCTTTTAAATTGATCCGCTACGATGAACCTCGCCTCCGAAGTGGTGATTACGTCTGGACATATGGCAACTATCTAATGAAGACCATCGATACAAAAGGTGGGCTCTGTGTCGATCAAGCTTACCTCACCACGCACACTGCAAAAGCTAAAGGGATTCCTTCTATCATGTTTATGGGGCAGGGGAACTCAGGCGCACATGCTTGGAAAGGTGCAATGAAAAGTTATGGTAACTGGGGAGGGGGGGGGCGTTAAATTTCGAAATGAAGATTATCCGGTGGGTCAATCCTATGATCCGCAGACTTGGAAGCGACTGACAGATTCAGAATGTAAGTTTTTCAGTAGGAATACAGGAAGTAAGATTGCACTGTCGAGAACGTATCTTATCTGGGCATTCGTAAATAAAGAGAATGACGAGTATAAGAAGTCATTACAGCTAGCTCATAAGATTAACTCACAGCTTGTTTTGGCGTGGGAACTAGAGTCAGCAGCGATGTTGAAAGAGAGCCAGAAAGAACAAGAAAAATTCTGGAAGAGATGGATTAGAAATTTTGAGAAACAGGAGGATCTACAATTCAGAGGTCAGAAACGTCTGTTAGCACTCTATCTAAAGATGGGCGAAGATGATAAATATAAGAACCTTTTGAGTAGCGTCGTTAAATCTAACAAAAGTAAACGTGAGGACCTTGTGGTGAAAGTGACTGCGGAGAAAGTATTCGTGCTTGTTGAAGAGAAAAAATGGGAGGAGGCCGATAAAATATTTACCAAGGCGATGAGCTATCTGTGTTCAAAATCTGGTGGCGCTCTCTTCTATAACCTCGTCCAGCCATATGTCAGGATTTGCCTAGACGAAGGCAAAATTGAATACGCAAAGTCTGCCATGAAACGATCAGACCAAGCGTTCGATGCCAAAAAAGTATCCATCTTGGATCACGATATGAAACAGCTCGCTAAGCTAGTGGATGCTAGGTAGAAACTCTATTTTCTTATTCTTTGTTTTTTAATAAACCAATCGTGACTGGGATCATCAGATGACGATAATGAGATGAGCCTAGACTCCAATATTCTTGCCTGCTGTGCCTGATTTAATGATAGTGAACTTATTACTTACGAGGCTCGGTGCGGAAGTCGCCTCCCAGAGCAAGGTGGAGATCGATGCGGTTTTGTAGTCTGCTGTTACGGAGAATGATAAGGGACGCTCGGGCGTTGTTAGCACGGCGCTGGGACTCGAGAATTTCTAAGATGCCGGAATTATCGATACCTTCTGAGTAGTCCAGTATAGCGGACCGCTCAGCGAAGGTGGCTTGTTTGCTTTCCTTAACTAGGAATATTTCTTGTTCCTTCAGAGACGCATCACGTGCGATTGCATCTTCGACTTCGCGAAAGGCCCGGATGGAAGCAGTTGAGTAGTCGTAGATGGCTGCCTTGTTTCTGGCGAGTGCCGCCTCGGCATTGGCTTTGAGTTCGCCGCCATTATAGATGCGTTGGGAAAGTGATCCTGCAATGTTAGCAGCGAGGAAGTGTGGGTCGAATAGATTCCTCGTAGAGGAGTCTCCAGTGGATGCGCGGGAGGAGAGATTGAGTGAGGGAAGGAGGCTCTTGCGGCTGGCGTCTGCTTGCTTCGCTGAGCGGAAGACATCGAGCTGGGCTGCGACGAGATCTGGTCGGCGCGATACCAGCGTTGCGGGGAGGCTAGTTGGGATGGCGTCTTTTAGAGTTGGTGATTTTTTAGATGCCTTCAGTTCTGCCGCGGGATATCTGCCGAGTAGAGATTCGAGTGATCTAGCGGCGTTATCGCGTTGTAGTGTGCGGCTCTTTATACTCCTCTGAGCAGAAGCGACATTGGTGCGGCTTAGCTGCACGGCGATCGCTCTGGTGCCCGGGACTCCACCCTTGTAATTTCTTTCCACGATATCTCTATTTTTCTCAAAGGACTCTAGAGTTCGCTCGGCTAGATCTAACTGCTGGCCAGCTGCGACGAGGTTGCAGTAGGCTTTTGCGGTATTTGCTGCGAGTGATAGTCTGGCATTTCTATAGTCTTCCACGGAGGCGTGGTAGGAGGAAATGGCCGCGTCACTGAGATCGCGGAGTCTGCCCCAGATGTCTGGTTCCCATGAAGCATTTAGAGATAGCCCGTAGGACTCACCGATACTACGAGTATTATCACCGTTACCATTTCTGGAGCGTGAGGCAGAAGTGGATCCAGTAAGGGTCGGTAGCAGGTTCGCTTTTGCGCCTATGGTCCCTAGCTGTGATGCACGGAGTCTAGCTGCGGCAGCATTCAGGTTAGGGTTGTTAGAGATGGCTTCAGTTACCAATTGTGTCATGGCTGGCGAACTGAACTCCGACAGCCACGCAGTAGAGATTTTACCGTGCTGACCTTTCGCTGCGGCACTCCATGAGCCAGGTATGGTAGCACTGACGGACGAGAGACTACCACTCTTCACGTGCTTTGCACAACCTGTCAGAAATA
>JBLHQF010000218.1:0-4704 GCA_047624885.1 Cryomorphaceae bacterium
AAAACAACTTATAGGTGAATAATATTTATTAACAATACGTCGCATCATTTGCAAAAGACCTATTAATCACTTAATCATCAAAATCTAAATTCAAACTAAATTATGAAAAAAATACATTCAATGATATCATGCGCCACAATGGCAGCACTCACATTACCTAGCTGCACCACGGTCAATCCATACACAGGTGAACAGCAGACATCTAAAACGATGAAGGGTGGAGTCATGGGGGCACTCGGTGGAGCCGCTATCGGCGCACTCACTGGGGATAGCGACGCCGCGCTGAAGGGTGCGATGATAGGTGGACTTGTTGGTGGTGGAATTGGTAGCTATATGGACACTCAGGAGGCAGAGGTGCGTCGCCAGCTTCATGGCACAGGCGTCAGCGTTACTCGAAATGGCGATGACCTTATCCTCAACATGCCGAG
Source organism: Cryomorphaceae bacterium (assembly GCA_047624885.1). Lineage (GTDB taxonomy): Bacteria > Verrucomicrobiota > Verrucomicrobiia > Verrucomicrobiales > Akkermansiaceae > Rubritalea. The sequence continues at coordinate 429 of JBLHQF010000218.1, forward strand.
CGACATCACATTCCGTTCCGGCAGTGCCAACCTGCAGCCAGAGTTTTCCCAGACACTCGGTTCTGTAGCTCTAGTGCTCAAGAAATACAATCGCACTAGCATCAGTATCGTAGGTAATACGGACTCAGACGGGTCAGCGGCATCTAATCAGAGCCTATCTATTTCAAGAGCTAGATCAGTAGCTGGAGTGCTGAACTCCCGTGGCGTAGCGGGTAATAGACTACTCACACTAGGGCAAGGCGAGTCAAGACCAGTAGCATCAAACGCTACATCAGCTGGCAAAGCCAAGAACCGCCGCGTAGAACTACGTATTATTCCACAGCAGAAGCAGTTTTAATTCACCCTGTTAGACTGAAATATTTTACAGCTGCTACGGATCTCGATTCGTAGCGGCTTTTTTTTTCATAAGAAAAGAGATAAACTTAGGTTTGGCATGAGATGAAGAATAGAGTATTAACCACCCATGCCAACGTTTACTAAAAATGATTTTACCATGCACTACGATGTGCATGGAGAAGGGGAGCCAGTGCTATGCATCATGGGGATCACTGCTGCCGGAGAAGTCTGGGCGGATCACGTCGCTGAATGGAGCCAACAGTTTCAATGTGTCACACCAGATAACCGAGGCGTGGGTCTAACAGATAAACCTGCAGGTGACTACACGTCAGCGATGATGGCTGAGGATCAGATCCATTTGCTAGATCACTTAGGTATTGAAAAAGCTCATATTGTAGGCTGTTCGATGGGAAGTGTCATCGCGCAGCAGGTCGCTCTCCTCTATCCTGAAAGGGTCAAGAGTGTTACTCTAATGTGTACTTGGGCGCGCTGTGATAACTTTGCTAAATCAGTGTTCTCTCATATTCTTCAATGCAAGGCTCACTTTAAAAATGAAGACTTCATGGAATACCTTCAGTTACTTATTTTTGATAAACGTAGCTGGGATAATCCTGAGTTTTATGAGGGACTATTAGAGGGGAGAAAGGAAGCCGCAGTTGCCGAGAACCCACAACCACTTCACGGCTTGGTAGGGCAATGTGCAGTCTGCACTGATCATAATACGCTCGATGAACTATCAAATCTAACAGCTCCGACCTTAGTAATCGGAGGCGAGACAGACGTCTTCACACCACGCTGGATGGCGGATGAAGTGCATGAGAAATTACCGAACAGCACGCTGCATCTCTATCCTCGCTCAGGGCACGCATTTCACTGGGAAAATCTCGAAGACTTTAATCAGCGAGTGGCTAAGCACATCTCTAACAATCTGTAAAATCTATGTATTCCATCGGTCTAGACTACGGGACTAATTCCTGCCGCGCATTGGTGGTGAATTTAGAAACTGGCGCTGAGCTTGGCTCAGCAGTATTTCCTTATCCATCAGGAGAAATGGGCATTATCACCGATGCCCGCGATCCTAACTTAGCGCGGCAAAACCCGCAGGACTATCTCGATGGGTGTGTGGAAATTATTCGTGGAGCCGTGGCTGAGACGGTGAAGATGGAACCATCCTTCTCAGCGGAAAAGGTCATTTCCATTGGAGTCGATACTACCGGGTCAACAGTGATACCAGTCAACGAATCCGGAACACCTCTCGCTCTAACAGATGAGTTCAAAGATAATTTCAATGCACATGTATGGCTGTGGAAGGATCACACGGCGTACCAAGAAGCAGAGCAGATCACCGAAATAGCAAAACGTATCAGACCAGAATACCTCGCGAAGTGTGGCGGCACCTATTCCTCCGAGTGGTGGTGGTCTAAAGTATTGCGTATCAAGAATGTTGATCCAGTGGTGTTTAATGCCGCATTCTCCTTTGTAGAGCACTGCGACTGGCTCACTGCTGAGCTCAGCGGTGACACGAACCCGCTCACTCTAAAACGCTCCATCTGTGCCGCTGGGCACAAGGCGATGTTCAATGATACCTGGGGAGGACTTCCTGATAAAGAATTTCTAACAGAACTCGATCCCACTTTAGCAGATCTCAGAGACAGACTTTATAACGAAGCTCACGGCTCTGATCAAAAAGCGGGCACGCTCTCAGAAAGATGGGCAGAAAAACTAGGACTACCAGCAGGTATCGCGATAGCTGTAGGCGGGTTTGACTGTCACATGGGAGCCGTCGGAGCTGGCGTGAAAAAAGGCACACTGGTCAAAGTTCTCGGCACCTCTACCTGTGACATCACTGTGGCAGATCAGGACTTAGCGGATGTCCCAGGACTCTGCGGGCAAGTGACCTCTTCCGTAGTGCCTGGGTTGCTCGGGATAGAGGCTGGCCAGTCCGCTGTAGGTGATATTTTCCTTTGGTTGGTGAATCATATCGTCCCAGATTCCTATGGTGCTGATATCGAGGAGAAATTTGCAACTATGGGGGACAAGATTGAAAAACTTACCCCTGGTGAAACGGGCTTGCTTGCGCTCGACTGGAATAATGGCAACCGAACTATTCTAACAGATGTTAGATTATCCGGTCTTCTGTTAGGTCAGACGTTACATACCCAAGCGCATGAAATTTACCGAGCCTATATCGAGGCTACCGCTTTCGGGGCTTACACCATCATCCGCCGGATGGAAGAGTATGGAATTGAGATCAATGAGGTGGTCAATATCGGAGGGCTCTCGCTTAAGAACCCGGTTCTGATGCAGATCTATGCGGATGTCATCGGTAAGCCGATGCGCGTCTCCAGCGTCGATCAGACCTGTGCGATGGGTGCGGCTATCCTCTCTGCAGTTTCTGCGGGCTACGCTGACCTGGAGACCCTACAGGAACGCAGCGTGAAATATCTCGATGTGGTTTATCAACCAATCCCAGAAAACCAAGCCATCTATAAACGTCTCTATCAACTCTACCGCACGTTGCACGACTCCTTTGGCCATAATGCAAACGGGAACCTCGCACACGTGATGAAAGAGCTCATGGACATCAGGGATCAACAACGAAAGAAATAATGACTGACGCACTCAAACAACAAGTAGTCGATGCCAATAAAGCGCTCGTCACCGCAGGTCTAGTCACCCTCACTTGGGGAAATGTCAGCGCCATAGACCGTGAGAGCGGACTGGTAGTGATCAAGCCTAGCGGGGTGGATTACGATGCATTAGAAATTTCTAACATGGTAGTGGTGAATCTAGTTGGCGAGGTCATAGAAGGTGAGCTTAAGCCATCCTCAGACACAAAGACTCATCTCGAGCTATACCGTCATTTTTCTGACATAGGCTCAGTGGTTCACACTCACAGCCCCTCGGCTACCGCCTTTTCGCAAGCAGGGATGAGTCTGCCTTGCCATGGCACCACCCATGCAGATCACTTCTACGGGACTGTTCCCATCATCCGAGCCCTGACGGCGGAGGAGGTGGTGGAAGACTACGAGCACTTCACAGGAGTGAGCATTGTGGAGCATTTCATGCAGCATGAAATCAACCCGGTAGAAATGCCCGCCGCACTACTCACGCATCACGCGCCATTCACCTGGGGTAAGTCAGCAGCGAAGGCTGTGGACAATAGCATCGCCCTGGAAGCCTGCGCTAAAATGGCGCTCATGACTTACCAGCTAAACCCTAAGTCAGTTCCTATCCCTGATCACATCCTCAACCAGCACTACCAGAGAAAGCACGGGCCGAATGCCTATTATGGGCAATGATATGAATCATTGGATACACAAAATTCTTGCTTAATTTGTCTCTTCTGCTTTCGATGACTTCGCTCATGTGAGCATTTATAGAAAATCATAGCACAGCGGAACCTTTTTGACTACAAAGACTACTACTCATTGAGAGTTGTTTTACCAGATCTGCTGTGAGCTACATTATAAAACTAATAGAGGATGAGAAAGTAAGTATATGGCACGTAAACCTCGTACCACAATTGATTGGTCCCAGTGGGATGATCAACTAGGGAAGATAACCGACAAGGAATTGGCGGAGAAGATAGGCAGCTCGCTCGCAGCAGTGAGTATGCGGAGAAAGAAACTAGGCGTCACCGCATCAGGTGAGCGCGGTGCTCGTCCACGCATTGATTGGTCAGACTGGGATGATGTGCTTGGCACAGTGGAGGATAAGATTTTAGCAAATAAAGTAGGCTGCTCGCTCGCTTCAGTAGTGCTGCGTAGAAAGAAACTAGGCATCCCAGCGCATAACCAACGCAAGTCGGTGGACTGGAAATTGTGGGACGAAATGATCCCTGATATGGCAGACTCTGAGCTGTCTAAGAAGATAGGCTGCGCTCCAGGAAGTGTCCGTGTGAGACGTGAGAAGCTAGGTATCGCAAAGTTCGATGGCG
>JBLHQF010000219.1:0-4697 GCA_047624885.1 Cryomorphaceae bacterium
ATCATTCGCTGCATCGATGGCCGCAACCATCACCACCCTCGCTGAAGAATCCTACGCCTATCCGAATGCAATCATCCTGCACCATCAACTCAGCTCAAGTTACTTCTTCACTACCATGAATCTCACCCAGCAAAAAGAATCATACGAAGACTCTAAAAAATGGTGGGACAAGCTCGCCGCTCCTATCGCCAAGAAAATGGGCGTTACCACCGATGAATTCATCAAGCAAATGTACCAGAAAAACTCAGATGGCGACTGGGTAGAATTCGCCACCGACGCCAAGAAACTCAAGTGGGTAAACCACATCGTCACCAGCATCAAGGAAACTGCTGCAATCGTCAATCCAGACACCGTCAAGCCGAAGAAAGCCGAGAAAGAATCCCTTAATGAGACCCTCGGTAAGGATGGTAAGCCATGCATGTTTTTGCCTAGGCTCAACCCTCACGACGCCTACTTCCTCTACAATCCAGATGGATACTACCGCATCAAACAATAACATCAAACAATAACATCAAACAATAGCAACCAAGCCAGCCAACATTTCTGTTAGACACCTAAACTATCGAAAATGAAGAACTTTCTTTTCAAATTCATCCCAATTATCGCCATCATCCTCGGGACATGGGTCGGGGTGAGCTATCTCTCTAAGCCAACAGAGGAAGATAAGAAAAAAAAGTCTGCCCATCAGAAACAGTCTAATTCTAAGGCTAAGTCTGGCATGGCAGGTAAGACTGGTAATAAGAACCCCAATAGAAGACGCCGAGGCCAGCAGACCACCGCTGATCTGCTCACCTCGGTCGATTTCCCAGTAGAGCTCATCACGCAGGGCACAGTCAAGACTAAGACCTCCTCCATGCTCAATGCTCTTGTCTCCGGCAGAGTCATTAGCATTTCACCTAAGTTTCAGGATGGGGCATTTTTCCAGAAAGGTGAAGTCTTAGTAGAACTAGACCCGGCAGACTTCCAGTCACAGATCATCACCGTAGGTGCCTCTCTAGCACGTGCTGAAGCCTCTTTGATCCAGGAAGAAGCTAGGGCGGCTCAAGCTCTAAGAAACTGGCAAGACATCGGGTTTGATGAAGAGCCAAATGACCTGGTCCTAAGAAAACCTCAACTCCGCGAGGCAGAAGCCAACGTCGCCGCTCAGCAAGCATCACTAGGCCGAGCCAAACGAAACCTCGATCGTGCATCCATCAAGGCCCCTATAAATGGCCGCGTCCGTAGACGCATCGTAGGGCCCGGACAGTCTGTAGGTGCCAGCACTAACCTAGGCGAAATCTACGCCACAGACTCCGCCGAGATTCGCCTGCCATTATCATCGAGACAGCTAGAGCAGATCACCATCGACGAACAAGGTAACCAGAGCATCCCTGTCACCCTCACAGACGCCATCAATTCTAACAACAAAACTATCTGGAAAGCCAACATCAAGCACGTAGAAGGTGAGCTAGATGCATCTTCACGCGAGCTATTCGTCATCGCCCACATCGCAGACCCCTTCGGCATCATCAGTAACTCTCCTCCGCTACGGATCAACCAACCCGTCTCAGCCATCATCATGGGCAACAAGCTAAAAGGAGCCTACATCATCGACCGCAAGTATCTCTACGGAGCTGACGAGATCATCCTCATCGAGGATGATCAAATTCAGCGCAAAAAAATAAACATCGTCTGGACCACACTCGACAGCGTCATCACCCAAGATCCGGAACTAGAAGGTAAAACCATCGCCACCTCCAGACTAGGCTTTGCCACGGATGGTTCCCCTGTAGAAATCATCATACCAGAAGGCCTCAGCCCAGAGAACCCAGAAGTCAAAAAAGAAGATAAGAATAACAAGGGTAACCGTGCAGTCAGAAGCAAACGCTCGGGTAGGCTGTAACCCTAATAATCACTCCTCATGAACAGAAAACCCCTCACACTCATTGCTCTCATCATCTGCGGCACTGGCCTCTACCTCTGGTGGTTTTCAGACACCAAGGTCATCACTAGATCCACTGAATCACTCATCGGTTGCTTCGAGAAAGAAGCCGGCGATAGCAGATTCGGAGCAGTCATGACCACCAGCACCTTTAGAGATCTGTTAGATGGCGACATCTCATTTAAAGTCGAGCGAGACGATATCCCCTACGCATCAGACTTCGGCTCAGCCTTCTCAAAAAGCGACCTCGTCGAGATGGTCAGCAGCCTATCTGCATCAAACGCCGTCGTCACCATCACTGATAAGAAAATCTCCATCTTAGACATCGAAGACGAACAGGCATCAGTCAGCCTCAGCTTCCACATCTCCACAAAAAGACTCCCAACCAACCTAGACCACACAATTGACTGCCAGCTAACCTACAGTAAAGTAGATGGCGACTGGGTGATCTCCAGAGCGGTCATCAAATAAACTCAGCTGGTGACTAAAAGCGTCCACTGATAACGCTGTCCTCTTCGCCGGATACTGCCAAGTTCATGATGAAGAGAATAACCCTTCTAATAGAAATAAAGTACGGCTATTTTTTATAATCTACCGGGGTTCTATGAGACACAGCACCGATAATTGCCTTAGATGAGATAATCAATGGTACATTTATTTCTGATCTTTTTGCTCATTTTTCTTATCCCCTTTTATCTCTTTCGCTATTTTTTGGAGTTCTATTACGATTAGCTTTTTAAGATAGCTTTCTCTACTCTTCGAATGGTAATTAGAGTCATGGCCATGCATATCATGGGAGAGCAGATAACTTTCTGGATAGTCTTTTCTGATTTTTTTGAGCTGAGAAGATGCTTCATTATTAATTGCTTCAGTATAGACGCCTTTCCCTAGGATTTGACGGTAAGCGACTGCCGCACGGTGGTAGAGCCCAGCACCTTGGTAATTCTTGGCTGCAATGAGTAGCTTTAATGCACTAATATCTTGCTCGCGAAGGTCTATACCGCTTTTCATGTGTTTTGTAATGAGCATAGCTTGGTGAAGCTCCCCCCATTTTTTCTCCACAGCGAGTTTGTTGAGATACCTTTCAGACCAGACTAGAGAATCTTCTCCAGCTTTAATGACAAAATTGTCTGGTAGATTGAGAGCCGACTTCACATAATTCGTTAAAATATTCACTGCCAAATTCTCAAGGTAGGGGCTCGATTTCAGGGCCTTTAGTTTTTCTATACCATATTTGACGTTATTACTGTGAACATAGTTGAGTGCTTCTTCGAGTTTTCTAAGATCTTTTTTAAGATAGTTCACCTTTGGAGTCATCTTGGAGCTAGAGAGATTATATAGCTCATGGTAGAGGAGGATTGCATCCGCCGTAGTTTTCAGTCTAAGCTTTACATCCTTTATCTCTAGGAGCTCATTTGAATTCTCACGAACTACTCTTTGGGGCATTAAATTTCCAGAAAGCTTGAGTATTTTGGATCGCGGGATGTAAACAAATGAAGCTGAATAAGAGGCAATATTATTCATATGGCTTCTGGCTGTTCTCTTATCGCCCAGATCCAGAGCGTGTAAGTAGTCCTGCCATGCTGTTGCTATACGTAGGGCAGTTTGAGTCTCTTGCCGCAACTGAGTTGGCATTCCACAATAGCCTTGGTAGCGCGTATTGGCTGTCCAAAACCCTCTATAGACGCTACTGTTTGGGATGTAATTCGTAGCAGGATTCCAGGCCGGCTGAGTATAAATCCGATGTTTACCATCACGTTGAATTTCCTCATTAAGCTTGATTAGCCAATGATCGATTTCCTCGATCGCCTTAGCACTAGTGAGTGCCTTAGCAAACTCGTTAAAAAATGCTTTTTTACGCTTCACCTCCTTCTCAGCCTGCTTAGTTAGCTCCCTCAGAATGGCACTGGATAGTGCGGAGGCTGTGCGTGTAGATTCCGGATTAAGCTGAATGTGCGCCTGGATTAAATTAAGGGCTTGCGAGTATTGCTTGCTCGCGATGTTAGACTGAATTCTTAGTAAAGATTGCTTTTGGCTCTCTTTTTTGTTTGCCGCAGCTTGCTGAACAACAGCAACATCAATGAAATTCGTTAGCTCCTTCTCTATCGCTTTCTCATCAGCGAGGATTGTTGGTGAAACAGTAAAATAAGTTAACAGGATTAATAAAGTTATCATTTTCATCTCAACACCATAGCTAACAAAACTATCAGGAGTCAATTCACTCTATGTAAAATGTGTGTAAAATCCTTATTTTGATGGAGGATTTACCCCTGTGCCTGATTTCCCCGCAAGCGCGGCATGCCTCTTCAGCACTGGAGCATTCTTAGGATTATGATGCACACTGACCGTTGCACCTGGGTCCTTTTGTAAATTGTAGAGTTCGACGGCATCAATTTTCTTGGTCTTGCGATTCCTCCACTCGGTGTAGCGCCAGTGATTCGTCCTCACACTGGTGCCTCGGAATTGTCCTTTGTCGTATTGACTAAAGGCAGCCTCTTTCCAATTCGCATCGGGATGATCTAGCAATCGTTTGAAGCTCTGCCCTTGGCAGTGTTTCGGGATAGGTAAGCCCGTCAACTCGCAGAGACTTGGGAAAATATCCACAAACTCAGTGAGAGCCATAGTCTTCTGTCCACCCTGCTTACCTGGCACTCGGATAATCATAGGGACACGAGTAGCGATTTCCTCGTTGGTGTGTTTACACCAATCACCAAAATCACCGAGATACCAACCATGATCACCCCAAAGGATTACTATGGTATTTTCTTTGAGTCCT
>JBLHQF010000220.1:0-4675 GCA_047624885.1 Cryomorphaceae bacterium
GCTTTAAATTTAGCACTGAGATGTCTTTTCTTTCGTTTCATTGTTTCTATTCTTTGGTGTTAAATGCACCTTTGAACAGAAAGATTTTTCAATATACCATTGGCTCCGTTTTGCGGTACCACTTCACTAAAATCCCCCCCCCTAATCACCGAACAGTGAAGCTGGCCTTTGTGTTTTAAGAAATCTTCTAATTTATCTAATTCTCTAATCACTGAACAACACATGGTTTAACACTACGTCATATCATACGATTTCGCCAGTGAGAAATGCCACTTAATAGCCGCTATTTGATCAGTAGAAACTGACACCCTGTGGTCTCACACCCGCACACTGCCTCAGTGAAGCGACAAAGTGTCGCTTCTACTTCTCACTAAATAGCAACTTCACGAGGAACACCGATGATTCGATTCTGGGCTATTATCAAATTTAAAAATTGTCATTCGATTATTTAATACCTTAGTCTATAACTCTACTTTTTCGAAAACCAGCTTTTACGAAAATCGAATTAACCCCTCAAATCAATCCAATATGAAAATAATCAAACATCTAACTTATTATCTCTCTATTGTGGCGTTTGTTAACTTGGCAGCATGTGCGGTCACTCCCGCTGAATTCACACAGGTTGAAGACAAGGCAACCCATGGCGATCCTATAGCTCAGAACGAATTGGGGCTAAATTATTATAACGGAGACGGTACTAAGAAAGACCTGAAGAAAGCTGTCTTTTGGTTTACCAAAGGAGCAAAACAGGGAGATGCAGGTGCTCAGAATAGTTTAGCTATTTGTTATGCTCTGGGTGATGGAGTGAACAAAGACCAGAAGCAAGCAGTCGCTTGGTATTCAAGAGCCGCAAAGCAGGGAAATGCTGAAGCTCAAATTAATTTAGGGGTTTGCTATGATTTTGGTGATGGCGTGCAGAAAAACCCAGAAAAAGCCGCCTCTTGGTATGCCAAAGCCGCAAAACAAGGAGATGCTGACGCTCAGTGCTTTCTAGGCTTTTGTTATGATCAGGGTTCGGGCGTGCAGAAAGACCAGCAGAAAGCCGTCTCTTTGTATACCAGTGCGGCAGTACAAGGACATGCTAAAGCCCAGTGTAATTTAGGGCTTAGTTATCTTAATGGTCAGGGAATAAAAAAAGACCAGAAGGAAGCCGTCTCTTGGTTTACTAAAGCCGCAGAGCAAGGGTATTCTAGAGCTCAGTATGATCTAGGGCTTTGTTATATTGAGGGTGAAGGGGGAAAGAAAGCCCCGAAGAAAGCTGTCTTTTGGTACACCAAAGCCGCAAAGCAAGGGTATGTTGATGCTCAGAACAATTTAGGCATTTGTTATGTCGAAGGTAATGGGGTGCAGAAAGACCTCAAAAAGGCTACAAAATGGATTAAAAAAGCAAAGGATGCAGGACATCTTAGAGCAGCTGAAACATGGAAAAATCTAGAACTTTGGAAATACTAAACGAAGGAAGTTGCGTGATAATAACCAGAAACGACAAAGTATCGCTTCTACTTCTCACTAAATAGCATCCTCACTAAGGACACCAATGTAGGGAAGGTTGCGATACTTCCCTTTATAGTCGAGACCATAACCAATGACGAATTCGTCCCCGATAGTAAAGCCCACGTAGTCTGGCTCGTAGTCCACGTCATGCTTTTTGTCTTTAGCTAGCAGCACGCAGCTCTCCACTGACAGTGCGCCAGAGTCTTGGATCTTATCGCACACAGATTTCATCGTTAACCCCGTGTCGTAGATATCATCCACCACGATCACGCGTTTCCCATCAAAGTTTGGCATCGTAGTGTCGAGAAATTTCACCACCCCGCTACTCTCCATCCCGCCATGATAGCTAGAGACATTGAGACATTCTAAATCCAGCATCACCGGCATCCGCCTGAAAAGATCCGCAGCAAAAACCAACGCCCCCTTCAGCAGCACCACGATCATGATATTATCTTCACCTTTTTCGAGCACCTGTTTCGCCAGGCCATCTATTCGATGACGTATCACCTCTCCACTAACCAGAATTCTATCCACGTCCTTATGCATAAAAAATGATTACCATAAATCAAACTGAACACCGAATAAAAAACACCATAGGTCTGATAGAGTCTTTGTGGCTCTTAGAGCCGTTTAATGGTCATTGGTTGACTAGTTATTGGTCGGAGTCTGCGGTGCCGGAAAGATGGAATCCCTCCGTGTCCGAACACTTTATCACCCAAGTGATTCATCATGCTGGACTAATGACCAATCAACCAATCAACGTGCCGCAGGAACCATGACGCTGGAACAGCCTAATCCGGCATACTCTCCATCTCCTTATCTACGGACGAATGGTGGTAATGAACTACCAATCGCATCTGCAACAGCTCTTAACATTTCCGCCTCTTTACTCTCAAGCTCGCCATCATGCATCACTGCTAATCCACAGGCGTGTAATACCTGTTTCTTGATCATTGGGCTGGCTTGCTCTAGCTTATCGAGTGCCTTGTCCACCGCGTCCAGCCCACATCTTTCTGGCGGCAGGATAGAAAGCTTCTCACTTAGTTCTTCCAGAGCAATGGATGCCGCTCCATAGGCAGTCTCCAGTTCCTCATCATTTCCAGCTCCGATCCCAGCCATCGTCGAGAGCAGGACGTTCACTTCATCAGACAGCTTACTAAACTTGTTGTAGCGTGTTTTCACTCCACCGTAGTGAAGGAAATGGGCAGATAAATGACGCTCTAACACTTTCTGTAACATGAATTCAAAAATATCCACCTCGCCATCACTAGCGATCATCCAGCGAGTGATTTTTATAAATCTTTCGTACTCCGGCATGGTAAGTCTCCGCAGCGTAGGAATGCATAAATCTAACAGCGCTATCTTCTCAGAAGAGTGCACCTCTCTCAGCTCCTGATTCCATCTCAGCGCTAAATCGACCGCATTCTTACCTGCTGAATTATTGAGGAAGGAAACTTCACCTTGGAGCAGCTCATCATCCTCAGCCAGCAACAGGCCAAAGATCAATGCCTGAGCATACTCTCTATCATGGCAAGCCGCTATCCAATCATCAGAAATAGCATCGCGGATCTGCTGGCCCAGCTTCACATCCTGATGCGATGAATCACCAATCTCATCCCAGTCTTTACGATCCACCTTCACTTTACTCTGGCTGCTCGTATTGCCACCAGAGAACCCACTCAGCCTAGCATCATTCGCCTGACTGCGGTTAGCCCCATTACTAGGTCCTCCCTGGTGAGCCACTGGCGGTAGCTCCGTGTCTTGAAATTTGCCATCCCAGTCCTTCTCAATCGAAGAAATCCTCACATCCAGTGGTGGATGCGTCTCAAAGCCGTAACTAAACATTCCGCCATCAGCGAAGAACATATGACTAGCCTCACCCGCCTTCGCATTACTGATGTCTGAACCATATTGCTGGCCACCTATCTTCTTCAGCGCACCTGCTATCCCGCTAGGGTCACGGGTGAATTCCACCGCACTCGCATCTGCTAAATATTCACGCTGACGAGAAATAGCCGCCTGGATCATCCGCGCAAAAAACACCCCGATCGAACCAATCACAATCAACGCCACACCTGCAAGCAACAGCGCAATGATCAGTCCTCCGTTATTATCCTTACCGTTACCACGCACCCGCATGAAGCGCAGTGAGTGGAACAACATTTTACCCAGCATCGACAACATCATGATACCGAACAGCCAGCCAATCAGCCGCATATTAAGCTTCATGTCGCCATTTAAAATATGACTGAATTCATGTGCAATAACGCCCTGGAGTTCTCCCCTATTGAGACGCTGCACACAACCCCGCGTCACCCCTATCACCGCGTTTCCTGGCTCGGTTCCGGCGGCGAAGGCGTTGATACCAGCCTCCTCATCCATGATCCACACCTGCGGCACTGGCAGCCCACTCGCTATCGCCATTTCCTCCACCACGTTGACTAGTTTTTTTTCATCCAGATCCGTCGTATGCGGATCCACTGGTCGCGCGCCCACATCGCGCGCTACTGCCGCGCCACCTCCAGCGAGTTGGAGAGATTTAAATACATTTCCTATCAGAATCACTCCCGTAGTCACAGCCGCTACGGTGAGAAATCTCCCCAGATCCCACCACGTTCCTGGTGTTACCTCACTGGTGACGTTGCCTAATTGGTCTCGGTAAATAACCTCACTGCCACCCTGTGACATATAGGCAAATCCGACCACTGTATAGACCGCCGCAACCACACCGATCACGGAAAGTGTGAAGTATAGCACTAGCCACTTCGTCCGCTTGCGAGCATCGTCCTGCGCCTCGTAGAAATTCATATGTTTTGAAAAAGTAGTTAGTAGATAGCAGTAAAGTAGTTAGCGGGATCTCTCCTACTCACTACTCCCCTACTCCCCTACTCCCTTTAAAAAGAAACCTTCACAGCCTCGCGCTCCTTATCATCTGCTACCTCAAATAAGACAGCCTGATTAAAATTAAACATCCCAGCAAAGATACTGGATGGGAATGTCTCGCACTTGTTATTGTACATCGTGACCGAGTCATTGTATGACTGACGAGAAAATCCTACCTTGTTCTCAGTAGTCGTGAGTTCCTCAGTCAGCTGCATCATGTTCTGGTTAGATTTCAGATCTGGATAGCTCTCAGACAAGCCGATAAAACTCCCCATACTAGAACCTAAGCTTGTCTCAG
>JBLHQF010000221.1:0-4659 GCA_047624885.1 Cryomorphaceae bacterium
AGACTGGGATGATTGCCAACAAGATTAAACCCACTCCAAATAATAACCTTCGTCTCGTTTGAAATGCTCTATGGCATTAATCAGGAGCGAACACTCAGCAGCACAAAAAAAATCCCCACGCTGCTCAAAAGATTAGAGAAGCATGGGGATGTATCTGCCTAATCAGTATGACTAGGCAACGTTAAAAGAAAAATTATCCCTTGTGAGCTGCAGTCACCTTTTTTGGGTACTTAAGCATTGTGCGAACTGCAGTTGAGTTCATTAGGGCGACAGTAGCTTCGTCCACGCCTAGGGCGACAAGGCGGCGACGTTGCACTTTTGTGCGCTTAGCTTTTGCGCCAGCTGATTTTGAAGGACGATTTCTGTTGGTGTTACGCTGTAGTGTAGTGGACATAATAGTAGTTTAGATTTGTGGTTAAAAAGTGAAAGAACCGCCTGATCGACAAACTCGAATCAGCTGGGACTGCTGACAACTAGACGAGCTACTAAGTTCAGTCAACAGGAAAATAAGCCGCAACACGCTACTACATCAATCCCGCTCTCTCAGAAATCCTCTCGAATACTCCTCAGATCGATAAATAACTTAGATCTCACAACTTACTAAAGAATAATAAATCATATACAACAGCATCATTGATGCTACATTTGATGCATGAGAACGACAATCACTGTAGATGATGACCTTTTTGACAAGGCCGCTCTGGCGGCATCTTCTGCTGGGGTGACTGGGGATAAAAATGCTTCTAGCATTATCACCAAGGCACTGGAGCTTCTGGTGGCTAGCGATAGCAAGAAAAGAATCCTGAGATTATCTGGCGCAATGCCAGATTTCACTATTCCTAATAGAGGCGGAACAGACAAAGAGGTGAATTATCGGGAAATGATCGAAAATAGCTCCACCTCTATGGTGGCTGAGGATTCTCCAGAGTAGAGACTAAATAGACTGAGCAAATAACTTATGAATGCCATTCTCGCTGATGCTAATATCTGGTGTAAATATTTCCGATATGGAAATCCTATTCTAACGCAGCTAATCGAGCATGACTTTCTGGCCATCCACCCGCTAGTGATTGGTGAGTTGGCGGTGGGGAATCTGAAGGAACGTGAGCAGACTATCCATGATCTACGAGCATTTCTGATGATCTATTCTACAAGCGATGAGGAAACGCATTTTCTACTGAGCAAACATGAGCTATGGGGCAGAGGTATCCAGTGGAACGACCTGCAAATCCTTGCCTCCGTGATCGCTAGCCCTGGGACGCTGCTATGGACAAATGATAAGCGACTGGCTGAGATAGCTAGGTGCTTTTCTGTTTGTTATGATCCTGTGTAAATCCACCTACAAATCCATTGACCTAACAGCCAACACCGTTGAGTATCTTCTAAATGAAAAAGCCATCACTTGCAGACCTCAGAGAAAATTATACCAAATCCGGACTCAACGTCATTGATGTGAATCCAGATCCATTCACTCAGTTTCAGAACTGGATGGATCTCGCTATCTCTAGCGACATTGTAGATCCTAATGCGATGACGCTTGCCACTGCGAACGCCCATGGCATCCCCTCCTCTAGGATCGTCTTACTAAAACATTATGATGAGGAAGGATTTTGTTTTTTCACTAACTACAAATCGCGTAAAGGAGCAGACCTCGCAGAGAACCCGCATGCATCCATCGTGCTACATTGGAAAGAACTAGAGCGCCAGATCTGCATTCGCGGTAGAGTAGAAAAGACCAGTCATGAGGAATCAGAAACCTACTTCCAGATGAGACCACATCATTCACAAATCGGTGCCTTGGCATCTGAACAGAGCAAGCGCGTGGCTAATCGCGCCAAACTAGAAAAACGCGAAGAGGAACTTTTAGAAAAATACCCCGCGGGCTCCACTATCCCACTACCAGAATTCTGGGGTGGCTATCGTCTCATACCGGACTACATAGAGTTCTGGCAAGGACGCCCCAGCCGTCTGCACGACAGAATCATTTACACAAGAGAAGGCGCCTCTGAACTCTGGCATATCAGCCGAATCTGCCCATAAAAACTTACCTCTAATAAAACAAAATTAATGGCAATCATCCCAGAGGAAACAATCAAGCTAGTTCTAGACGCCACAGATATTGTGGATGTCATTGGCGGCTATTTTCCTCTCAAGCGCGCTGGCTCAGCCTTCGTCTGCAACTGCCCATTTCATAACGAAAAGACTCCTTCATTTAACGTCAACCCGGGGAAGCAATTCTACCACTGTTTTGGCTGTGGCGAGAGTGGTGATGCTATCTCGTTTGTGAAGAAATATGAGAACCTTCCATTCCAAGAAGCGGTGAAGAAACTAGCGGATCGAGCTGGGGTTTCAATCATAGAAGCCGCCTATGATCCACAGGCGGAGAAACGCCAACGGAACCGATCCCGCCTGATCCAGCTGCACAATGAATCAGCAAAATTCATGCACCAAATGCTGCGTAAATCTCCACAGGCTGCCCACGCCCGTGAGTATCTTAAAACCCGTGGTTTTAACGCTGAAATGGCAGAGCGATGGCTCATCGGCTGGATGCCAGACAACTCGGCTCTTTTCCTCAACTGGGCCAGAGAAAAAGGCTTCAAAGGCCGCGAACTCTGCCAAGCAGGGCTAGCAGGGCAGCGTGACGAGAATAACCCAAAAGCTGGCCTCTGGGTAAGGTTTGGTGATCGCCTCATGTTTCCTATCCACAATGACTACGGAGACATCATCGCTTTCAGTGGCAGACAGCTCGTGATAGACAAAAAAAGCGGTAAATACATCAACTCCCCTCAGACACAGATCTTCGATAAATCACGCACCCTCTTCGGACTCGACAAGGCGCGCAAGCACATGGGAAAGTCTAAATTCGCGCTCGTCTGTGAAGGCCAGATCGATGCTATCGTCTGCAGCGAAAAAGGCATCCAAAACACCGTCGCACCGCTAGGAACAGCCTGCACAGAGCATCACGCTCGCCTGCTAAAACGCTACACCTCCGAAGTGGTCCTCTGCTATGATGCGGACAGTGCTGGCTTCAAGGCGATGGGAAAAGGATTCAGCCACTTCGCCCCAGCTGGCATCCATGTCCGCTGCGTCGACATGCCAAAAGGCGAAGACCCTGACTCATTCATCCAGAAAAATGGAATCGAAGCGTTTCAGAAACTGTTAGACACAGCCAAGGAATACTTTGACTTCGAACTCGACCACCAAGCCCGCGAAAACAACCTCGGAGACATCCGCGAGAAAACTCGTATTGCTGGCGAGCTCTACCCTAAGATCAATCTACTTTCTAACAAAATAGCCCAGGACACCATCATCAATCTAGTCTCCGCGAGACTAGGCATAGGGACTGGGGACATCCGCGAAGGGATGAAAAAAGCAGCGTTTGATCAAACCCGCCAGCGCAACTACGAGAAGTCTAGCGACAACAATCTTAATCACCACGGTGAACCCGCCGAGCAACGCGTGGAGCCTACACAACTGGATAGCTCAGTCTCCGTCCTCTGCTCGCTCTGCCTCAGCTCCAACGAAGCCCAAGAACTCCTCCGCGAGCAGCTAGAATCCCTCCACACCCCACTCCAGCAGACCACCGGCGGGCATCTACTCGCTACTATTTTAGCCAGAAAGCCAGATGCCAGCGCGAACTCATCGATCATGGCCTATCTTAATACCCTGCAACCAGCCGATACCCTAGCCCTCCAGCAGACTCTCTCCTTCCGCACTCCAGAGAACATCGAAAAAGCTGTGATGGACACCACCAATATGATCATCAACTCGCACTACCAGCGCGAAGAATCCACCGTCCGCGCCGCCCTCTCTCAGCCGGGCATCAGCCGAGAGCAAATCACCCTCCTCATGGAACGCACTAAGGAGCTTCAGGACATTCTTAAAAATCTGACTAATCGTTATATCCGTTAACAGCATGCACAGTAAAGCACTCAAGTTTCATCTAGAAACGCTCGAAACTCCCCTCCCCACTGGCGACACCTTACTCATCAATGCTGAACCTGGTGCGTACTTAGAGCATTTGACAGACCATGAAGTGACCATCATCACCCAGCTTGCTAACACGGCGAGTAAATGGAAAAAAAAAGGGATTGAGACGCATCGTGACTGTGAAGGGGTATATGATCTCATCGTTCATTATGCTACGAAGTTTGCTACGGAGAACATCGCGACGATTGGTAAGTATGTGAAGCAGCTGAAAGCTGAAGGGACATGGATCAGCATCATCCCTAACAGAACGGGAGCGTCGCGGATGAAGCGCGATATCACTAAGCTCTTCAAAGAAGTAGAAACTACCTCGAAGGCGAAATGCAGGATTTTCCAATGCACATCCGAGCATGATCAAAAACTTACCACTAAATGGGCAAATTTAAACAAGCCAACCGCCATTAAAGGCACTGACATCATTACCGTCCCTGGAGTTTTCTCCGCTGATAAGATCGATACGGGGTCCATCTTACTCGGTGAGATCTTGGAGAAAGAATCTTGGTATGGATCTGTGGCGGATCTGGGTGCGGCTTATGGTTATCTCTCGCAGATTATCCTCGGCACCACTCGACAGAAGATGAAAAACCTTTGTCTCTACGAGCTAGATCATCGTGCTCTTGAGTGTGCTAAGATTAATCTAGCAAAATCTAATACCAACGAGAAAACCAAGAT
>JBLHQF010000222.1:0-4532 GCA_047624885.1 Cryomorphaceae bacterium
TCGCTGGTTGGAAAATATCAGAGCTCTAATCCATATTCACACTACTTTGGTCTCTTTGGAATGATCGCTCTCGCGGCATTGGCAATCATCGGTATCAGTGGATTTATCAAGCGCAATAAATTGGCATAAAAAGAAGTTATCAGTTATCAGTGTTAAGTTTTAAGCCTAGCATGATGAAACAAAATTCCTGAACCCAACGCACTGAGCTTCCGTATATTCAGTGTCTTCAGTGGTCAAAAAGAAACAACAAGAAACAATTAAAACATCTAACAAGAACATCTAAAATAATATGAAATTCGGAATCGTAGGAACAGGAATGATCGCTAACTTTCACGCCAAGGCGATCGAAGCCATGGAGGGTAGTTCACTGCATTCATGCTTTGATAGAAACCTAGAGAGGTCTTCAGAGTTTGCAGAGAAAAATGAGATTAAAACTTATGCGACGCTTGATGAATTTCTCGCAGATCCTGAGTTAGATATCATCACTATTGGCACGCCCTCTGGCACTCATTTGGAGCCAGCACTTGCTGGGATGAATGCTGGTAAACATGTCATCTGTGAGAAGCCCCTAGAAGTCACGCCTGAGCGCATCGATCCACTGATCGCGGCTTCAGAAATAAATGGAGTCACTCTCGCCGCAATTCTAAACCGACGTTTCAACGAGTCCGTGGTGAAGCTTAAGGAAGCGGTTGATGCTGGACGTTTCGGCACCATCTCGCTTGTCGAGGCATCTATTAAGTGGTATCGCGATCAAGCCTACTATGACTCTGCCGGCTGGCGTGGGACATGGGCACTTGATGGGGGAGGCGCGCTGATGAATCAGTCCGTCCACATCATCGACCAGCTCATTCACACCATCGGGCCAGTCAAGCGGGTCACTGGATCGATGGCATTGTTAGCACACGAAAACATCGAGGTAGAAGACACCGCGGTTGCTATTTTAGAATTTGAAAACGGAGCCAAAGGTATTGTCCAGGGGTCCACCGCATGTTGGTCATCCACCGGTCATCCGGCGGAAGTAAACATTTGCGGAAGCGAAGGTAGCGCCTTTCTCGCTGATGAGCACTTCAAAGTCTGGGACTTTAAAACCCCTGCACCAGTGGACGAATACGTGCACGCAAATCTCATGGCTAGTGATGATGCAGTAGGCTTAGGAGCTAACGATCCAAACGCGATCAACTTCACCGGCCATCAGCGGAATTTCGAGGAGGTGGTCAATGCCATTAACGAAAACCGCCGACCATCGGTGGACTGTCACGAGGCACGCAAGGCAGTAGCTGTCATCTGCGCTATCTATGAAAGTGCACGTGACGATGGTAAATGGGTGACTGTTTCTTGAGTATAGACCAGATTAGGCCATTCAACCATTTAAGAGCCTTCGGCTCGTTGACTGGTCGTTGGTTGATTAGTCATTGGTCCAGCATGCTGGAGCGAAAACTCCGACCAATGACTAATGACCTGTCAACCAATCAACGGCTCGCAGAGCCATAAGACCGTTCTGCTCCTCTTCGCTGGTCTCCACAGGTTCTCTGTGAAATGATTTGTGTCTTGTTGAAACTGTGCCACCATCTGGCATGAGCTACACAGAAGAAGAATTTCAGGCAGAGCAGATAAGAAAAGCAAAGAGCGCAGGAATAAAGTTAATTATCCCAGCGCTGATTGTTTTCCTGCTATTTTTTTTCACACCATTCACCACTGTGCCTGCAGGTCATGTGGGCGTGGCTACTCTTTTTGGTAAGGTAGATCCAAATGAGCTCAGTGAAGGATTCCATATCATTAATCCTCTTAAGAAAATTCAGACAATTGATTGTCGTGACAAGGAGCTCACCCTGGATAAAGTTGGCGTTCCCAGTCAGGATCAGCTCACTACTGCGGTGGACGTGACAGTGAAGTGGAAAGTTGATAAAGCTCGGGCAGCTGAGGCTTATCAGGAAACAGGAAATGCGGAATCACTAGAATCAACACACCTTAAACCTCTCCTACGGTCACTACTCCGTGAAGCGGGTAAGGGGATTAAAAATGCCGAGGACTTCTACCAAGCTGAGGTTCAGGTCTCCATGCAGATAAAGATTCTAGAAGGATTGGCTGCTTTGTCCGAGAAGGGGATTATTGTGGATAAAGTGTTACTTAGAGGATTTAAGCTACCGAGCATGATCGTTCAGGGTGTTGAGGAAAAGAAACGCCAGAAGCAGCTCGCAGAGAGACAGATCGAGGAGCTAAAGAGATTCAGTACTGAGCAGGAACAAAAGCAGGTCGAAGCTAAGGCTGAGAAAATGGCTGCTATCGAGGAAGCTGAAAAGCGTGTGGCTCTCGCAGATGCAAAGGCATATGAGATCACTGCGGAGGCGAATGCTCAGGCAAAGGCGATAGAGATTAAAGGTGAGGCGCTCAAGAAATACCCTAATATCATTCAATTGCGATCAGTTGAGAGATGGAACGGAATTTTACCACGCGTGACTATGGGTGGAAATGCGGTTCCAATGATCAATATGGGGGACATAGGAGTAAATGAGAAGCCTGAAGCGGGGCTTCCACCTCAGTAAAAATTTCAAATTCTAAAAAGCAGTATGGATTGCCCGAAAAGCGAAAGACTTACTATTCCTCAGTATGTGATGGCACTGGCGCATGTGGCTAGTCTGCGTAGTGAGGACCCTTATCGAAAGGTGGGGGCGGCTGCGCTGGACCATCATAATAGGGTGATAGGCACGGCTTACAATGGGCTGGCACCTGGCTATGATGCGCCGGAGGGATTCTGGGATGACCGGGACAAACGCCAGAAATACATGCTCCATGCTGAGGTCAATCTGTGCAGTCTTTTTAAACGTGGAGAGGCGAGAGTGGTCGCTACTACGACAATGCCATGTACTTCTTGTATGCAGACACTCTGCGCCTACGGAGTAGAGGAAATTTACTACGAGGAAGAATACAAAGCATCCGATGCTAAAGAGGTAGCGGCGATCTACGGAGTGAAGCTAGAGCGGGTTGCTAGCTTTCCGAAGGCGGAGTTTTAATCTGCGCCTTCTCTAGGTCAGTGATTGGTTCTAAAATAGGCATAGTAAGAGCCTTGATTTGATCCAGGGCAGCGAGTGTTTTTTGGGCACCTAGTGAGATGAAGTGCTCATAACGCTCATATTCATCCCAGGCTGAATCCTTGCAGATGGGGTAGATCGCTACATCAGCTTTTTTGCAGGCATCATGCGCTATCCTGATTTGTGATGCCTTGAGACTACGGCGCAGAGTGTCTAACATATTCCCTTTTGCCACTGGATTGTATTTCTTCCCGAGCGAGGAAAGTTTTGATTTGAACCAGGCGCTGGCGCTTTCGCTATCATCTGGTTCATTCGCTAGGACAACGGCTTCTACCGCCTCGTCAGAGTCTAGATCATCCAGCGTGGGGGTGGTGCTGACGGCGATGACGTAGTCCACATCAGTGTATTTTTTTAGCACGCTGACAGGGACAGGGTCCACTACGCCGCCATCGACACAGCGGACGCCGTTGACTTCCACGGGGACGATGATCCCCGGCATGGCGCAGCTGGCGTGAACGGCTTCTAAGAGGTCGCCAGAGTTGAAGACCACGCGTTGGTAGTTTTCCAAATTTGCTGCGATGGCGATGAATGTTCTGTCGAGTTCCTCTATCTTAGGACTACCAATTTTTTTCTCCAAATGATCTTTCAGTTTATGCCCATAGAAAAGCCCCTTGATAGGAGGCACGGCTGGGTCTGCGAGTTTTTTAAATGAATCCTTATCGCGCATTTCAGCAGCTAAGTGGATCATTTCATCTGCAGACATTCCAGATGCCCAGAGCGCACCGACGTAGGCGCCCATGCTGCATCCTGATACCGCATGGATCTTGATGTCATGATCTTCTAGCACCTTCAGTACACCCATATGGACAAGCGCCTTAGCTCCTCCACAGCCGAGGGCAAGACCTATCCGAGGCTGCCGCATGAGAGATTCTGGCTGGGATGGAGCGGGCTTGATGAGTTTACTGATGAATGAGGGTAGCTGCATTAAGGTGGATTATTTTTAATGGCTAATCAATAAGGCGATCTGAAAGATAGTCAAATCATGAAATTGCTTGAGGTGTGTTTTTATCTGACGGTTTCCCGCGCGCAGCAGCGACACTCTGTCGCTGTAAATGCTTGGTGAAGCGACAGGGTGTCGTTTCAGGCTTTATGAAGTAACCCTCAGATAAAAACACACCCAATTGCTTGTTTTAGGGTGTTTTTATATTTTTTTGAAGAATCGGCTTTACATGTAGTGAATTCTGGGTAGTTTTCGCCACTCAACCACAGATTTTTTATAGACATGAAAGTTTTATCATCACTAGCTTCAATGAAGCGCCGCCACGAAGATTGCCAAGTTGTAAAACGTAAGGGAACCCTTTACGTTATTTGCAAAACGAACCCTAAGTTCAAGGCTCGCCAGGGCACGACACGTGGCACCAAGCTATCTAAAAAGGGCGTTAAGTAGTCCTTTTTCAGATCGTTATTAGCATTTTTTATAGAAAGCTCTCTTCTGTTATGGAA
>JBLHQF010000223.1:0-4500 GCA_047624885.1 Cryomorphaceae bacterium
ACATGCAGCAGAAGGTTGACCTAGGCAACGCCGTTTTAAAGGGCGTTTCAAGATCATTTTACCTCACCATCAGGCTATTACCAAGACTGATGAGGGAGCCTGTGTCTGTAGGTTATTTACTAGCAAGGGCTAGTGATACTATCGCGGATACTGAGGCAGTCCCCGCTGAGCTAAGAAAAGAATGCCTTTCTATCTTCCATCAGTCCCTCAAAGATGAGGATACACGTGAGAAACTGTGTGAGCTGCTGGAAGAAAAATTTATCGAACACCAAGATAACGAGCGTGAAAAGCTACTTCTCACACGTATTGCAGATGTTTTCGACTGGTATGATACGGTGACGGAGCAAGATTGGATCGCTATCTCAGACGTCATGAAGCCGATCCTTCAGGGACAAGTCTGGGATGTGGATTTTTTCGCAATCCAGAAGGAAAAACAGATCGATTCAGAAGAGGATTTAGAAAATTATTGTTATCAAGTAGCAGGTTCAGTTGGCGAGTTCTGGGGAGTGGTGGGGAAGAATTCTGATCACAGATATTCAGAATATGATGTAGAGCAGCTCAAGGCGAATGGTACCAAATACGGCAAAGGACTACAACTAGTGAACATCCTGCGCGACCTACCTGCTGATCTAGAAAATGGTAGGTGTTACCTTCCGGGCGTGGATACTGAGGACACGAAGGCGGTGATGAAAGCTTCTAAATACTGGCGCGAAAAAGCGCGCCAGTATTTAGAAATAGGCCTCACCTACAGCAGCACACTTAGACAGAAACGCGCTAAGATAGCAACCGCACTTCCGGCTATAATCGGGCTAAAGACGCTCGACCTCTTAGATGGAGCCACTTGGGAGCAGTGGAAGGATGGGATTAAAATTTCACGAAAAGAAATCTACAAATCCCTTTTGCAAGCTGTCTTTCATTAGGTATAGTTTACTCACAAAATAAAATTAATCATGAATACAACAGTATCACAGGAAACACCTCAGCAGCTCCCCGATTCAACGGGTCATTTTGGTAACTATGGCGGCATGTTTGTGCCGGAAACTCTCATGGCACCACTGCAAGAACTTGCGGCGGAGTATGAAAAGACTAAGCTAGATAAAGACTTCCAGGCAGAACTCAATGACCTTCTCACCAACTACTGCGGCAGACCAACTCCGCTCTACCTCGCAACCAGATGGACAGAAAAGCTCGGTGGTGCTAAAATTTATCTTAAACGAGAAGACCTACTCCACACTGGCGCTCACAAGATCAACAATGCCATCGGGCAAATCTTGCTGGCCAAACGAATCGGTAAAAAACGCATCATCGCAGAGACTGGAGCAGGTCAGCACGGAGTCGCCACAGCGACAGTCTGTGCTAGATTCGGTATGGAATGCATCGTTTACATGGGGGCTGTGGATATAGAAAGACAGGCACCAAATGTTGCACGGATGAAGCTGTTAGGTGCGACAGTTGTCCCTGTGACATCTGGTCAAGCCACGCTCAAAGATGCCGTCAACGAAGCCATGCGCGACTGGGTGGCAACAGTGGATCACACCCACTACATTCTAGGTTCAGCACTCGGATCACACCCATTCCCAATGATGGTCAGAGATTTCCACCGAGTGATAGGCCTCGAAGCCAGGGAACAGATTTTAGAAAAAGAAGGCAGACTTCCTGACCTCCTTGTAGCCTGTGTGGGTGGTGGCTCAAACGCCATCGGACTTTTCCATCCCTTCATTGATGATGACAATGTTAAGCTCATGGGAGTAGAAGCAGGAGGTGATGGGATCTTCCCAGAGCGCCACGCGGCGAGATTCCAAGGTGGTAAACTAGGAGTTCTGCAAGGAACCAAGACATGGTTACTCGCAGATGATGACGGCCAGATAGAGCTCACGCACTCAGTCAGTGCCGGGCTAGACTACGCCGCTGTGGGACCAGAGCACGCCTACTTGAAAGAGATAGGCCGCGCCGACTACACCTACGCCACAGATGACGAAGCGCTAGCTGCCTTCCAAGATCTATCATCGACCGAAGGCATCATCCCCGCACTAGAAAGCTCACACGCCCTAGCTTACGTTAATAAGATAGCTGGAGACATGCCAAAGGAGTCCATCATTATTATCAATCTCTCAGGAAGAGGAGACAAGGATCTTGGCCAGGTGTTGAAGTTACTAGGAATGGAATAGCCGCTTGCGAGGGTGAAAGAAACCTCGTAGGATTTCTGTTATACTGAATCCGGCGTTACCACCCTCTAACAATGATCCTTTAGAACTTTGAATTAGCCGAGATGGTTATTACTTGGAATCTTCTTTTTGGATGTCGTTCTTGTGGGCGCTGTCATGAAGCGGAAAGAATGGCAGGGCGATCAAGCTAGGGTGGAAATATTCTATTACCGGTGATTTCGCAGATTTAAAACTGATTCCCAAAGCGATGAAACTACTTTTTTAGTAATCAGAATACATAAATATGACGAAGATGAGCTTTTGAAGCACTAAAGAATAGGCTAAGGTAAAAAATCAGCGGTAATCTGCGTAATCAGCGGCCAGAAAGAGTTTATTCTGAGATGTTTTTCTAGCTTGATCGCCCTGGAAAGAATGGTGAGTAATAATATGAACAATATGCTGGCCTTTTAGCATCTGATTTAATTTATTCAGAGAATGAAATTTAAAAGTCTGACATCACTCGCATTAAGTTCCTTGCTCAACCTGTCCGCTGTCCAAGCCGACGAGAAGGATTGGAAAATCGAGAGCCAAAAAGATTGGGGGAATCAGATCGAATCCTCAACTGGAGCCACCATTGAGAAAGGAATGGTTTCACCCAAGGAAAAAACTGCGACCGTGCTAACAAAGATTCAGTCATTTGATTCTAAACGCTCGGTAAATGCGCTAACAATCACGCAGTCGCCCATCTGGCAAAACTGGAATCCGATCGATAATCTCGGCCCGTCCAATCTCAATGACGCCCCAGTCCTGCTGACCATGGGTCCGAAAAACTACTGGATGTTCGGTCTCTACGGGAGCGGACAGCCAAAGGGAAAAAAAGGTAAGAAGTCTAAATCTCCTGCTGAATTCACTGCCGAGGAAGGCAAACTCGAAGGGTTCGATGTCCCACTGCAGACCACTCGATTTCCCAATCAATTCAACGCACCTGGTGGACTGAAGCCAAGTAAAGGTGGTTACCACGCTTGGCAGAGCCGCGACATGAAAAACTGGGTCCACCACGGCCCTGTGACAGAACGTTTTTCTAGGTGGGTGACGAGTGCCGAAATGATCGATGGCAAGGCGCTCATCTATTATGATTTCCCAAATGATCAGGACCCACATGTCTATGTGGACAGTGACTTAACCGATGGAGAGCCGGGTGAAAACAAAGGCCTCGTGGTCAATGATCCCTCACATGGCTCAGATGCTGGTTTCATTCGCGGTCTCGATGGTCGGATGCATGTGATCATTGAAGACTGGAGCCCGATCAGTGCCAACAAACGTTCCTGGGATTCTCCACTCGCTGGCCACGCGGTCAGCGATACTGGCCTAGGCGACTTTAAGTTCCTGGCTCCAGCCGTCGATAACCGCACCAAGCCTACTGGGAAAATAGCAACTTACAAACACCCACATTGGGTGAAAGAAGATCCAAAGAACTACAAGACCAATATCGCCGAATATGAAATTCACGAACCCGAACAAGAAGCCTATGGAGACTGGGCATCGATCTGTATTGGCGGTCAGTATTATCTTTTCGGCGACTACGATCCAGCGGGTGGCCACAAGATGAGTGTCGGCTGGTTCACATCCTCATCGATCGATAAGCAGTTCACTTGGTGCGACCATATTGGCAGCGGCCACCCCGACCCGGACGTCTGTTTCGCCGAAGGAAAATTCTATCTAGCAACTCAACAAAAGACTGACTTTGTCAGCACTGGTCCTTGGGTTGAAAAAGTTGAAGCACGTGTAGGCGTCGATACCGATAACGATGGTAAAGTGGATGAATGGAGCAAATGGTCAGCCGTGACAGAGAGCTACGACTACATCGAAGGTTTCTCCAAGCAGATTAAACGGACTCCCGCAAAAATGGATCTATCCGGCCTGCCTGATGGGTTTGGATTCCAAGTGGAGCTCAAGATAGAGGACACGACAGAGAATAAGTCAAAACCAAGTATCGATAGCCTGATCCTGAGTTTTAAGTAGAAAAAATGCCTCGTCGCCATTGTGGGCCACGGCCTTCTTACCAAGGCGCTGTCAATCTTTCAGCGACCTCCTGAGCCATCATCGACCGAAGATATCACAGAGATTTTTTCTCAGTGAAGTGATGGTTCAGCTGATAGTTCTAGTGGGGTTATGTAAGCGGTTAACCTAGCACCTCTTGATGCTGGTAGTTGAGATGTGGTAGGCTTGCTGTTTTTTTGCAACCGCACGTCGTAGTTGTCGTAGCTACGACATATACGACAGCCTCAGTTAGGCGGCCGCTTCACTGGCTTTTTGCAGCTCAAGTTGTTTGACCCAGTTTGTGGGGAGCAGTGCG
>JBLHQF010000224.1:0-4398 GCA_047624885.1 Cryomorphaceae bacterium
TCATGTGGTAGTATTCCACATGCTCGTCATTGCTGACGCGCATGAAGAGACTCCGCTCTTGCTTGATGACTGTGATGTGATGCTTCACCCCAGTTTTAAAGAAGTTCTTAACACGGTAATCTGGTTTTAACTCGGTTCCCTTAATACCTTTTTGATGGGGTACGTAGCGGCGACCGCGGATGTATGATGTCTCGTCTTTCCCATGATTTCCATAGGCGGCGTAGCTAATATGATAACTATTCATCTTATCAAAATAGGTCTTCATGGCAGGCACCTCACGGAGGTGGGTCCACTTTGAAATATCCTTTGAGTAGGGTGCTTTTCCGCTTCCTGAGGCTTGGATGTATAGAATGTTCACGCAGCGGTTTTCCTGATCTAGACGTGTGTAGTCGTAATCGATTCTAATATTGCCTTTAAAGCTATGCTTCGTCCATAGCACCATGTGATGAGCATCGTTTTTGAACTCTGGCCCGCCGGTCAGTGTCATTCCCTCCTTGCCTGTGGTCACTGTGCCCACCTTTCCGTCCAGAAACCAGTTCGTTTTCCAGTCCCCGGTGCAGTCGTCCGAGAAGACCTGCTTCCATTCACTGCTAACCGCTTTCTCAAAGGCTTTCTGCTCGGGTTGAGGGGATGGTTTCGGATAGCTCTCTGGATCGGCATGGCTAATTGCAAGGGTGGCGATGCTGGTAAGGATGGTGAAGTGAACTTTGATGCGCATGATTTATGATCAGTTGGAGTTTAGCTTAGTGAAATCCAATACTTTTTTTCGATCGCCCTTACTGATAGTAATCACGCCGCTGTTGTAATCTGAATTAAGAAAGGGGCTGTCGAAGGCTTTCTTTGGGGCGTAATTGATAGGCTTACCATTAATCGTGGGTGTTTTTTTTGTGCTGGTATCCAAGGTAAGTAGATCTCCGTAGATGGTCGTGTATTCGAGGATGTTTCTGTTTATATTAAGCTTCGATGCCTGTATTTTAGCTTTGAAATCCTCGAAACTCTTGACGTCATTCTTGGCCATGACCTCTAAAATGACGGGCGCGTATTCGTCATTGAGAATCATGGTCATGTGATCAGGGATATGCCGATCCGTCTTGAACTCACCCTTCATCCATTTGAAACCACCGTTGACGACCCTAATTGCAGCGTAAGCGCCCTGGGCCTCAACAAAAACCACGCCACCTTCTTCTACAGGTGCGCTCAGTCCTTTTTGAGATATGTAAACAATCATTTCGGCAGCACCTTTGTGATACTTCAGTTTTTGGGTGATCAAACTGCCTTTACTTTGAATCGCCCAAAACTGATTCATAGCGGTTCGGTTGTCTTTAGGTCGAGGGATGGGGATGATGCGGGCATGGTGCTCTCCGGCAAAGATGACACCCTGGCAGCGGTTCTGCGCGCTGATTTTAGTCCAGTCATTCAGAGGTCTTGCTTCAGTCATGGGAGTGCCGATGATGAATGCGGGATCACAGTAACTGTAACGCAAGATACCGCCTGTTACTTTGTTTAACTGATAAGGGTGGAAGCCTGATCCAAGACCTTGAGGTCGTTGACGGACTTCGTAACGACCTCGTCCGAGCACATCAAGTGCGATATCGGCCACCACTGCAGGAGGACGATAGGCACTGAGGACTGCGTCTATATCATGTCCACTGACTTTATATTGTTTTCCCATACCAAAATAGAGCCAGTTCGCCATACTTCTAGTCCGATTCAGGCCGTTGGTAAAGTAGATACGAGAGCGACCTCCGCTCTGATCACCCTCTATCTGCTCTTGAGCCCAATAGGCGTAGTAGAGGTCAAGAAGGTTGCCGGCCGCACGACGAACCTTCTCATCGCCAAAATCATAGAAGTTGTAAACGCCCTTTATTAGAGTGCTATTGTATCCACCGCTCATCATTTCGATAAACATGCCTTTGCGGGCACGCTCAAGACAGTAAACGACGAAGTAGTCACTCCAAGCACGGTAATGATCAGCTGGTAAACGGTCGAAATATTTGATGTTTTTGTATTCTGGCCTATCCTTGGCTATCTTTGAAAAATGCCAGAGGACGGTGAAAATCATGGCGTGATGATTCTCTGATTCGTAAACATCCCAGGTTTGTGATTTTTGGGTTTCTGGAAAGACACGAGTGGAGACTTTCTTAGCATATTGCCAAATGGGTTTGAGTACTAGCAATTCGGTTTCCTTGGTAATGAGCCCGGCGCTCTTACTGCCATGCGTACCATACATCTCTATTAGGCGCATGACGATTTCAGCGTGCCAGTGGAAGCTGTCCCGGTCATTGATATCCAGCGGGTGGTCCAAGTAGTGCTGTGCATTTTCGACTAACGCGGCATTCGCCTCATCTTGCATTTCATTGAGATACAAACAGCGCGCCGCGAACCCGACCATCGAGTATGAGTAGGCACGTACGTAGTTGCCCCGCCCTGGCTTAAGGGGCTTCTGTTTCTTTGCTCGCTTTAGCGGATTGCCTGATTCAGCACGAAAGTAGTTGTCCGCCCGTTGATTAATACCCGCAACAATTTCCTCCGGTGTCTGTGCATTTACTTCCAATGATGCCGCCATGATGGAAGCCATGATTAACGCTGTGAATTTCATGATGAATAAGTTGGGGAAAGGTGGATAGCTGTGTATTATTTTAAATACGCCTTCAGCTAGGGAGCCACTTTGATGAGTTCCGGGAGGATCAAATCGGTGATAGCCTGTGCGGTCACTTTATTAAAATGAGTCCTATCTCCTTCCTTGAAATTGTAGGCCATGCTCGCTGCTCTTCCGATTAGGCCAATAGTAACCCCTTTCGCCTGCGCTTGTCCAGCAACACCCAAGATTATGGCGGCTATTATACCTAGATATAATTTCATAGATTTTTTTATTTGATTTTTACAACGGCTAAGCCAAGGAGTTGATCTCTGACTGTAGTGCTCAGCACCATATTGACCATTTTTTCTAAGATGATTCAATGATAGATTAATTTGCTTAATTCTGATTGGCTAAGATTGCGCTGGTGGTGAAAATGAAGTAATAGGTCGCATGGTTAAATTAGCGATAGAGAATATAGCATCGATTAGTGGTGAAGTGGCGATAGCTTGGCAAGATGGCACAGAAACTTATCTCAAGTTAGAGGATCTGAGGCGAGCTTGTCCGTGTGCCACCTGCCAGGGCGAACCAGATGCGATGGGACGAGTAGTGAGGCCACCAGTGAACTATACCGCTAAGAGTTTTGATCTAGTGAAGATGGAGGTGGTGGGAGGATATGCCGTGAGCTTCGGCTGGGCAGACGGGCACAGCACTGGAATTTATAGCTACAAGTATTTACGTAGTTTTAGCTAGTTTACCGTAAAGCACAAAAATTCTTCAGTAGCAGGAGGCCTGCATACTGGGATTTTTCTGGGTGGAACTGGGTGGCGAAGAGTTTTCCTTTTGTAATAGCACCGTGGAATGTCTGGCTGCCGTGAGTGGAGGTGCAGGCGGATTCTTCAGGGTTTTCTAGCTCAGGATAGTAGGAATGCACGTAGTAGAAATAGGGTGCTTCTTCTTTTTGAATGAGGTGTTCCCACATCGGGTGATCCGGCTGAGTGGGGCAGACGATATTCCACCCCATATGCGGAATTTTTAGTCCGGGTTCTTTTTTGAATTTCACGACGGTTCCTTTGAAAATCCCGAGACCTACTGCGTCTGGGGATTCGTCACTGCCTTCGAAGAGGAGCTGGTAGCCTACGCAGATACCGAGGAAGGGTTTGTCTTCACTGATCCATTGATGGATAATGTCGAACATACCCGCTTTCTTGAGTTTTCTTGAGCAGTCACCAAACTCGCCTTGACCAGGGAGAACGAGGTGGGTGATGTCGCTCAGTTCGCTGGGGGAGGTGATGATAGAGGCATCTGCTCCTATGGCGATAAATGCATTGTGAACGCTGTGCAGATTCCCCGCACCGTAGTCGATAATTCCTACTTTCATGATCTGAAAAAAATTAGAGGACTTCCTTTGTGCTTGGAATACCAGTGACCCGGGGGTCGACCTCGCAGGCTTGCTTGAGAGCTCTGGCTAGTCCTTTAAATAGCGACTCGGCGATGTGGTGACCGTCTTTTCCGTAGAGAACTTCGGCGTGGATGTTGGCACGTAGGTTAGAGGTCACGGCTCGGAAAAATTCTTCCACGAGCGAGAACGGGAAGTTCTGCGCGTCTGGAGTGACTGCTGGGTGACGGAATTCTAGGTGCGGTCTGTTAGAGAGATCAATAACGACTCGGCTGAGCGTCTCATCCATGGGAAGATAGGCGGTGCCGTATCTGGTGATACCAGATTTATCTCCGAGAGCTGCTTTCAGGCATTCGCCGATGACTATGCCTGTGTCTTCTACGGTGTGGTGGAAATCTACTTCTGTGTCTCCATCTACTTT
>JBLHQF010000225.1:0-4392 GCA_047624885.1 Cryomorphaceae bacterium
CACCACCTTCGAGAGCTTTCTTGGCATTTTCTTCGGTGTCGAGTCGGTAATCAGATTCCTGGTTTTTGGCGTCGGGGCCATGGCAGTGGAAGCATTTATCCGAAAGAATCGGCATCACGTGGTTGTTAAAACTCACTTTCTCATAGCTGATAGTTTCTGCCTCCGCTTCCTCAGAAATGGCTACTATTTTCTTTTCACAGGAAGCGAATAAGAACACAGCAGCCAAGCTGCATAGCAGCTTGAGCAGGTGACGGATGGAATGAATGACGGGCATGATTCTGAATCTAGATGCGGCGAAGAGTTGGTAATAGAAGATAACCTTAATCTACCCAAAATATACGTTGAGTCAATAGGCTAATCTTTCGAGAAATTTCAGAATCGAAGCCAATAAATACTGCCGTTTTTTCTCTACCGGAGGAGGCTATTTAAATCTATCAAATAGATTATTTACCAGATCAAATGGGGGCATGAAATGGGGTCATGCTAAGTTAGCATTCACGATGATGGGACGGTCAGGCTATTTTAGGGCATAAAAAACCTACGCATGATAAACTGACGCAGGTTTTTATTAGATTTTGCTTGGTTAATCTGTTAGAGATTACTTGCCGCAACACTGTTTGAGTTTTTTGCCAGACCCGCAAGGGCAGGGGGCATTTCTGCCAACGTTGGAGATCTCGATAGGCTTGCGTTTAGGGAAATCTATTTTGACCATTTTGTTATTCTTTAGCGGGATGCCGCCAGAGGAGGCTACTGCTTGGCCGATATTCTGGTCAGTGATTGGTGCTTCCTCAGATTCATGGTCGCTATAGTTAGCTGGCATATCCTGGAGGAACTGCTCGAAGTTATCAAGACTCGTGGTGGAGCGGAACAGGTTGTTTAGTGACTCCGCTTTGATGTTAGCCATCAGGGTCTCGAAGATTGAGTAGGCTTCCACCTTGTATTCCACTAGTGGGTCCTTTTGTCCTTGGGCACGGAGACTGATTCCTTCGCGGAGGGAGTCCATGTTATAGAGGTGTTCTTGCCATAGTTTATCGATGCCAGTGAGGATGATGTTTCTCTCTAGGTGATCGAGCAGTTCTGGTGTTTCGTGCTCGGTCTTTAGCTGATAGGCTTTCTTGACTTCGCTGATGACCCACTCTGAGTTTCCTTCTGCATCTCTATCATGGAAACCTGATGTTTCAATGGTGAGCGCCAGAGGGAAGGTGGTGTTTACCCAGTTGAGGAGTTCCGCGTAGTCGGGTGATCCTTGGTCTCTGTTCTCTAAGAAATCATGCACGCGCTCTGGGATGATTTCGTCAATGATTTCATCAATAAGTTCACGTGGATCTTCAGTAGAAATGACTTCGTTTCTGTAGCCATAGACTACTTCACGTTGCATATTCATCACATCGTCAAAGTCTAACACGCGCTTACGCCATGTGTAGTCACGCTGCTCGACTCGCTTCTGCGCGGTCTCAATAGAACGATTCAGCCACTTGTGCTCAAGTGCCTCACCATCTTCCATTCCAAATCTCTCCATCATGCGAGTCATGCGGTCGGCTGCTGCGAAGTTCCTCATGAGGTCATCCTCAAATGAGATGTAAAACTGGCTCATCCCCTTGTCACCCTGACGCGCACATCGTCCACGGAGCTGGCGGTCCACTCGGCGAGACTGGTAGCGTTCACAGCCGATGACCATGAGTCCGCCTGCTTCTTCCACGCCTTCTCCGAGTTTGATGTCGGTGCCTCGTCCAGCCATGTTCGTGGAGACGGTGACCGAACTTTTCTTACCCGCGCGGGCGATGATGTCGGCTTCTTGTTCGTGGAATTTAGCGTTCAGCACAGAGTGGGTGATTTTAGAACGCTTAAGCATTCTGGACAGTGTCTCGGATGCATCAACGGATGCGGTTCCTACAAGAACCGGCTGGCCTCTCTCCTGGCACTCGGCGATCTTGTTGACCACCGCATTGTATTTCTCTCTGCGAGTTTTAAATACCTGGTCATTTAAATCCTCGCGCTGGTTGGGCTGGTTGGCTGGGATAGGCAGGACGTCTAGTCCATAGATATCGCTAAATTCGGCAGCTTCAGTCTCGGCCGTTCCTGTCATTCCGCCGAGTTTCTCATAGAGCCGGAAGTAGTTTTGAATGGTGATGGTAGCATAAGTCTGAGTCTCACGTTCTACCGTGACACCTTCCTTGGCCTCGACTGCCTGGTGAAGACCATCTGACCATCTGCGACCTTCCATTTTACGACCAGTCTGCTCATCAACAATTTTCACCTTATTTTCTTCAACCACATACTCGACATCTTTTTCGTAGATACAGTAGGCTTTAAGAAGCTGTGAAATAGAGTGGACTTTTTCGCCCTGTTTATCAAGACGTGCATTAAGAGATTCTTTCTCTGATGCCTTTTGATCATCGCTTAGTTCATGATTGGCATCGATCTCAGCATATTCAACAGCGATGTCTGGAAGAGTGAACGCGTCATCATCATTTGGAGCGAGAAGCTGACGACCCATTTCCATGAGGTCAGCATCGTGCGCTTTCTCATCGATAGTGAAGTAGAGTTCTTCCTTCGCTGCGTAGAGTTCCTTCTTCTGTGCGTCTTGGTAAAATGATAGTTCGGTCTTATCGATGAGGCGGCGGGATTCAGGCTCCTGCATGTGCTTCATCAGTTGGCGGTTACGCGGCTGACCGAGTTTGATTTTGAACAGACAGCGTCCTGCATGCTCGTCATCACCAGCTTCGAGTGCTTTATTAGCCTCTTCTGCTAGCTCGGTGCAAAGTGCATTCTGCTTTTTCACTAGCTGTTCGATCATTCCCTTATACTGATCATATTGCTCAGTGTTAGAAACGGTTGATGGTCCTGAGATAATCAGTGGTGTTCTGGCTTCATCGATAAGCACAGAGTCAACCTCATCAATAATAGAAAAGTAATGGCCGCGCTGCACTTGCTCATCTTTAGAGGATGACATGCCGTTGTCACGGAGGTAGTCAAAGCCAAATTCGGAGTTTGTCCCGTAAGTGATATCAGTGAGATACTGGGCGCTACGGATATGTGGGGGCTGCATGTTCTGGATACAACCGACACTCAGGCCTAGGTAATTATAGAGTGCACCCATCCACTGAGAGTCACGACTTGAAAGGTAGTCGTTCACGGTGACCACGTGGATACCGAGACCCGTGAGTGCGTTGAGATAAACGGGAAGTGTGCCCACTAGAGTCTTTCCTTCACCGGTCATCATTTCTGCGATCATTCCACGGTGGAGCGCTACGCCTCCCACCAGTTGGACATCGAAGTGAACCATGTTCCACTCAATCTCCTGATCACCGAGAGTGAGTGAAGATCCTAGCATGCGGCGGGCAGCATTTTTTACTACTGCGTATGCTTCAGGTAGAATTTTATCGAGATATTGTGCACGTTTGTCAGAGAAATCTTCTTCGATCTTATTGAATGCGTTCTTAGCCTCGTCGATAGATTCTGGGCTAGCGGTCACAGTCGGGAGTGATGGGTATTCATCACGCAGCTCGGAGAATCTCTGCTCTAGCACTTCTGCGAGGGCGGATAGCGGCTCAGCTTCCATGGACTCGATATAGCGTTTCGTAGGTGTGTCGAGCGATAGATACCTGTGCAAGTGTTTCTGCCATTGGGCCGTACGAGCAAGTACGTCCTCCGTGGATTCTTTCTGGAGAGCTTCCTCTATTTGATTGATTTCGGCAACTACCGGAAGAATGCGCTTCTTGATTTCACGCTCATTTTTGTTACCTACGATTTTTTGTAATGTCCACTTTAGCATAGCTTTGTGCCCGATCAGTTAAAAGGCGGGGTTGGCATACACAGGGATGAGCCATGTGGCAAGTACAGCATTTAGAAAATTACGATTTGATGGGCTAGCAAAATAGTTTGCTTCATGAAATCAAGCCCAAGTTCTAGAAGGAGGGCAAGAAAGGGGAGCTCAAAACGCAAGTTCAAGTTTCATCGACTCAGTTCTGTAAATTCCTAGACTTTTGACTTCATTCCATTCAGTCTCTGCGGTTTCTCACTCTCTCCTCCGAGAGTGAATTTTAGCAAAGTAGTGTGGTTCAAAAAAAATCTATCAACCTAGCTGCAACCCAAGCCATTTCATCTTGAAGTCAGATCTCAGCGCGTATTGATTACGCTGTAAATTTTCACTTCCCCATCGTAGTTTACCCTTATTTTTCATCACAGTCAGATGCATGGAGCGTGACAGACCTTTGGGATGTGAGTGTGACGTGGAACAGGGGCGGGGTTGGCTCTTTTGAGGCGGGAAAACCCGTAGGTGGTTTGTGTGATTTCTATTGAGAAGTATAGGGTTGATAGCTTAGTGACTATTTGTCTAGATGAGAGCGCATTTCTTGGTGCCTTCATGGTGGATGACTCGGCGGCCGAGGG
>JBLHQF010000226.1:0-4251 GCA_047624885.1 Cryomorphaceae bacterium
GTTTCTCTCCCCCACCCCAGACTAGATAAACCTGCACGCACATGAGTAAGATAGCCAAGGCCATATGGGTAGTAATCGTCCCAGGCTGCAGCCCGGAATGAACGATCCGCATCCCCATCCAAGCATTCAGCCCCACCAAAAATACCGCGGCAAAGGCACCGTAGAATATCACTGGTCGCGTCCTCCTAAACTGGTAAGCCATTATCATCGTCATTACTGAAAATAAACCCACAGGAAGCGAACAGAGCCGATTGATAAACTCGGTCCAAGTGTGAACTGGATTAAATTCTGCCAACACCGTTTCCTTAGTGATGTCATCAGGATCCCCACCCATACGAATACGTTTTTCCTTATATTTCTCGATGGGTAGCGTATCGACATCGATCTGGCTCACGTCAGTAGGCGGGATATATTCTCCCCAGCACTTCGGCCAGTCCGGACACCCCATACCCGCTCCCGTAGCTCTCACCACTGCGCCCACGAAAAGTAGAGCGATGACAGAAACCAATGCAGCCATCGCTACTTTCTGAAACTTGTTAAATCTGTTAGGACTTTCCACACCGCTCCTATAGCTCTGCTACGTCATTTTTTCAACCTGAAAATGATTAACGATTATCAATTTACTCAGGCTTAGTCTGGCTGAAGGTCACATTATCGATGTCTGCTCCTTTTAATAGATTTAGCAAATCCATGACACGTTTTTGAGGAACATCAGGAGAGATAAAAAGCTGAACCACAGGAGAAGCTTTATTAGCAGCACAATAGGCTGAGTACTTCATTAATTTCTCACTTAATTCTATGTCTGAAAGAACCTTATTCTCAGAGTTTACTCTGAGTTCCTCATTTGCCTCTATGGCTATTAAAAAAGTTTTTTCCACGGCTGCCCCCTTAGATTTAGGGAGTTTAGCCGGTAGAGTCATCAGTAAATCTTGTTCTCTCGTTTTGATCGTTGCCATAACTAGCTCCTTAAGAAAATTCTCACGTTCAGGCTTATCGGTATCTGTATTGCCATCTGTATTGCCATCGGTATCTGTATCTGTATCGGCATCTGGGACAGCAGGGGCAATTTTCACAACATTTTCTGCCTGCTTGGCGGGCCGATCACCCTCCCTGAGGCAAAACCAGTAAACTCCACCCAGAACTCCCGCAAAAACTAAAACCCATAAGCATCTCTTCATGCCTACTTATTAACTTTTATTTGATTCACCGACAAGACTACAAATCACTTCACCTGCTTACGATAAGCCTTCGGCGTAAGTCCAGTAGTCTGTTTAAACTGGCGAGTAAAAGCAGACTGGTCTGAGTAGCCGCAGTCTAGCGCGATATTGGCGATGCTTTCTTCGGTGCACTTGAGGAGATTACAGGCCTTTTCGATCCTTGTCTGGGTGATGAACTGACCGGCCGAAAGATGGAATAAGCCACGAATCCGTTGATCCAGTTGGTAAACTGAGAGATCTACCATTTTTGCTAACTGCGGCAGCCTGAGTTGCTCGGAAACGTTGAGCCTAATGTAAGTGATTACTTTTTGTAACGGTGCTAAATCATCGCGGTGTTCGGTAGGCGGGTGAATGTCTCTGGAAATCCCCACAATACCTATTAACTTTCCGCCTACGCCTTTCACTGGTTCCTTGTAAGTCAGACACCAGCCTTGTTTGCCGCTGGGATAAAGATGCATTTCTAGCCGACCTTTGATCCCTGCACCAGTCTGCATAATGAGCATGTCTTGCTTAGAGAAGCTCAAGCCTAGCGGGTCTGGGAAGACCTCGGCAGCTTTCTTCCCCAATAGCTCATCCTGCTCCACGCCAATTCGCACACTCAGTGTTTTATTCACCACCACGTATCTCCCTTCCCTGTCCTTGATAAAATAAACAGTGTCCGGAACGTGATCAAATAACTCCACACCTATAATCGGTTTCTCTCTATCCACTTGGCTATAAAATTCTGATACGGGCATTTATTTGATTGTTAGGAACGAGCTATGCAGATTCTAGGGAAATATCTGGTTTTTCCTACTAGAATCACTCTGCTATATTCTACTTATTCAATGAGTAAGGCAACCACATTTCTTAAAATTATCGACTCACACACTGGCGGAGAGCCCACACGTGTGATCATAGATGGCTGCCCTGATCTCGGGAATGGCACACTTGCAGAGAAACAAGAAATTCTCAAAACTAATCACGACTGGATACGCACCTCAACACTGCTTGAGCCACGTGGATTCCCCGCCATGGTGGGGGCCATCCTCACTGAACCACATGCTCCAGACTGCTCCGCTGGGGTTATCTTTTTCAATAACACAGGCTACCTCAGCATGTGCATCCACGCCACTATCGGCCTCACTGTCACACTCCATCACATGGGTCTTAT
This sequence comes from Cryomorphaceae bacterium, assembly GCA_047624885.1. Classification (GTDB taxonomy): domain Bacteria; phylum Verrucomicrobiota; class Verrucomicrobiia; order Verrucomicrobiales; family Akkermansiaceae; genus Rubritalea. The sequence goes on from JBLHQF010000226.1 coordinate 2,371, forward strand.
CAAAGCGGGATCACACCGGATCGATACCCCAGCGGGAGTCGTCACCGCGCATCTGCATGATAATCATTGCAAAGTCTCAGTAGATAATGTGCCCTCCTACCGCTACCGGGCCGATGTCTCGGTAGCTCTGTGCTCTTGCAGTAACGACGGGAGCGTGGGCGTCTCGCCCTCAACAACCCAAGCACTCAACCCAAGCAAAATCGCTAAGCACCCCTCCAGCAAAAACCTCCATTGCAGATGCGGGCAAGATGCCCACACTCCCGTCACCGTCACGGGTGACATCGCATGGGGAGGAAACTGGTTCTTCCTCATCGGCGAACAGGAAAATGCTCCCTCCATCAACCGAGCTAACATCCCTCATCTAACAGAGTTCACCACCGCCGTCATGCACGCGCTTAAGGAAAATGGTATCACTGGGGAAGATGGAATGCCTGTAGATCACATTGAAGTCTTTGGTCCACCTGCGGATGATCAGTCGGATAGCAGAAATTTCGTCCTCTGCTCTGGCGGTGAGTATGATCGCTCACCCTGCGGCACCGGCACAGCAGCAAAGCTCGCCTGTCTCTATGCAGACGGAAAGCTTACCCCTGGAGAGATCTGGAGGCAGTCTAGTATTCTCAATACCATTTTCACAGGAACTATCAAACCTCCAACAGAAACCCCTCTAATAGAATCTAATAAAATCACTCCTACCATCACAGGATCAGCCTGGGTCAATGGAGAAACCACCATCATGATTAACTCAGAAGATCCTTTTTCTAAAGGGATTGCTGTGGTAGGTCTAAACCAATCAACAACGAAACAATAAATAAAAACATGAATAATCAAAATATTTTCTCAGGAACAATCCCAGCACTCATGACCCCATGCGATGCTCACGGAACACCAGACTTCGCGGCGCTTGTAGCCACTGCTAAGGGACTTATCGAAGCCGGTATGGACGCTGTCGTTTACTGCGGATCAATGGGAGACTGGCCACTTCTAACAGATGAAGAGCGCATGACTGGTGTGAAAGCACTTGTCGATGCCGGCATCAAGACCATCGTAGGCACAGGTGCGCAGAACACTCGCATCGCAGTGGCTCACGCTACTCACGCTCGTGAGTGCGGAGCACATGGTCTCATGGTCATCCCACGTGTCCTCTCTCGCACTCTTTCACCAGCCGCACAGCACAACCACTTCACCGCTATCCTAGAAGCTGGTGGACCAGATCTACCAGCGGTGATTTATAACTCACCTCACTACGGATTTGAGACTAAGGCTGAGCTATTCTTCAAGCTACATGCAAAGTTCTCACAGCTCATCGGTTTCAAGGAATTTGGCGGACGCGAGGCACTCACCTATGCTGCTGAGCACATCACCACTGGTGATAATGGCCTCACCCTCATGGTCGGTGTGGACACTCAGGCGTATCACGGATTTGTGAATTGCGGAGCTGTCGGAGCCATCACTGGAGTCGGCACAGCAATGCCTAAAGAAGTTCTCAAAATGGTAGATCTCTGCAAGAGCGCCGCCACAGGTGACGCCCAAGCCCGCCGCTTCGCCTTAGAGCTAAACGAAGCCATGAACATCCTCTGCACCTTCGACGAAGGCACTGACCTCGTCCTTTACTACAAGCGCCTCATGGTTCTGGAAGGAAATGCTAATTACCAATACCAAATCTACAGCGACGACCAACTTAGCCAATCACAGCAAGCACACATCGACTCCCAGCACACATTATTCAAGAACTGGTGGAATTCTTGGGAAGGTAAAGACGCTTAACTCATAAGAACTGAAGACTGAGGCAGCACATTTACTACTTTAATAACGCTATACAGGTATAGCGTTTAAGTTTGCTATAGATATATAGCGTGCTACCCTTTGCCATGCTAGCGATAA
>JBLHQF010000227.1:0-4238 GCA_047624885.1 Cryomorphaceae bacterium
AACTACTGAAGCGGAGCTTGATCAGAGAGCCATCCTATTTATAATAATCTCACTAGGCTGGGCCCTCATGCTTGATCGCCCTGCTACTAAGTGTTGCGCCAATGATGCATGACACCGAGGGTGGCAGATCCGACTACAATCGGGTATGAGAGTGTTTTTATCTGAAGGTTTTTCTGGAAACGAGAACGCGGGCGTCCCGCCCGCATCTGCAATGGAGCATCGTGCAGGAGAATTGCTCTTGAGTTGATGCCGGCAGGACGCCCACGCTCCCATAACGGCAAATTGCCATTAAAAACCCTGAGATAAAAACACAGGCCCCTACACTAGGGGGGTTTTAGACAGAATTAACAAGATTTACAAAATTACTAGGTCAAATAATTGAGAATTTTTTATTTAGATAAAGTGAAATGCGATACTTTTTATCAAATAGCTTCATCAGCAGGGTGAAATTCTGTCAGAGAAAGTAATGATCAAACTGGTAAGCTTCCTTAGTGAATTGTCCCTCAGATAAAAACACCCCCATCGGGTATTGACCCCCACTCCATCACCAGCTATATATATATACCATGAAAATGAAACTTTGTTTGTCACTGCTATTACTCAGCTTTACATTCCAGAACGCATCATCCGTCATGGAACGTGGTGGTTACCCTTGGGACGTTGTATTGAAAAGCCCCGAGGACGAAGAGATGCGTAAAACACTAGGTACCATTCCTTGGCTTCTCAACCTTGGCCCGACAGGAATCCGCGCGCGAATTTACCCCAATAAACCCAAGCATCTAGTCGTGAAGTATGTCTTTCAGGACAAGGATTCACCCGCCAAGGACCTAGTGAAAATCGGCGACGTCATTGTGGGAGCTAACGGCAAAAAATTCAAAACCTCCCACCGCTTTGGCAGGAACCTTTCTGGTGGTGGTGGTTGGGACGGCCCCATGATGGAGCTGGCGGGTCATATCGAGGACAGCCAGGGAAAAGGTGGCAAACTTGAGCTCATCGTCTACCCCAACGGCCAGGAGCAAGATAAAAAGATGGTCACCGTCCCGCTGAAGGTGGTAGGCCGCTTTGCTGAGACCTTCCCCTACAATTGCAACCGCTCCGACGTGATGCTCGAGGAGCTGTGCGACTTCATTGCAGATAAATACAAAGCATCAGGAAACAATTTCGGCAGACCGCACAGCAACGCTCACCAGATGCTGGCACTCATGGCGAGCGGGAATTCAAAATACAAGCGCATCCTGAAGGAAAATATCAGCAAGTATTACGGGAAACGCTACGACCCCTACGCAGGTGGCTTCCAAATGTGGAACTGGGGATTCGATAGCGTGGTCATGGGAGAATACTACCTGCTTAACAAGGACCGGAAGCTACTTCCCGCCATCAAGTCCCTCAACGAGGCCATGCCGCTGGGATCCCACATGCAAAATGGCATCTACACCCACAGATCTTATCTCACAATCATGGCCGAGGGCAAGAAACCCTATGCCTCTATTGCCGCCATCTCCGGCCTCTTGAAACTTGGTCTGAGCCTATTTGACAAGGCGGGATTGGAATACGACAAACCGCTCCAGCAAAAAATTCATCAACACTACCTAAACAGCGCAACGCCAGACACCGCCCAGATCGCCTACGCATTCGGCAATGCTGACCGCATCAATGACAGCAGCACCCACCACCGCCACGCCATCATCAAAGTCAATAAAGGCTCCAAATCACCGACAGGCAAAGGCCCCGGACACGTTCTATCAGTTGGCATGCAGGACATCACTGAATACGAAGTTTTCTGGCCCACCAAAAAAGACCCACGCTGGAAGCCGCTCGACTGGTTGAGAAAGGAAGCGGACACCAACATCGTCACCGAACTCATCACTAAGGGAACGTACCGTGTTGACCGCGCGAACCCGAAATACAAACAGACAGAGGAACCCAAGAAGCCCTACAAGACCACACGCACCGGTACACATCTTGCCCCAGTCGGCATGGGAGCACTCTCCCACCTGATCGGCAGTGACGTCCCTAAATCATGGGAATACCTCGGTCACCACCTAGCGAACACCTGTGCGCTAAGACCTGGCAACGCTTTCGATGGTCATGCATCATCTAACCTCGCCGCTTTCTGGAGTGTCCTCGGTGCTGCCAAATCGAATGACCCTAAGATGCTGCGCGAGTATCTCGACTACATGAAGACATTCCTCATCCTCTCCGAGACGCACAACGGCGGACTCATCCTGCAGCCGTGGGGCCGCGACCGTCCTAACAAAAACTCGGATCCCCACTACGGTGCACGCACCCTACCCACCGCAACTGGCGCCATTCTTCTAGCCTTAGGAAAAAAACACCTCCAGATCACCGGTGCGGGTTCAGCAGGCGCGGTCGCAAACAACGGTTCGAAGAGAGGTCTCGACAGACGGATCCGCAGGGCACGCGGCCTCTCCGACGAACGCCGAGCACGTCTTAATAAAGGACTGATAAAGGCGCTTGCAGCTCTGAACCGCACCAATGAATTGAAGCCGCAACCAATCAGTTTATCAAAAGCCAAGAGCAAGGTCTGGCTGGCTAAAGTTCAGGACTCCAACCAACTTACTTTCCAAGCGCTGGTAGGTGATAAACAGGCTACCTTTGATTTCACCGATCTAACAACTAAAGATCACGCCGTGCTGGCCGCGCTAGTAGCCACTCATCAACCAGAGAACAAGGAGGCCCTCGCCTCCGCCGGAGTCTACAGCGAAATCACCGGTGACCTTAAAGCTGCCGATTTTTTTTACCAGAAAGTAGACTCCAAGGTGAAGGAAAAAATCGACCAGTTTTTCGAGTAGTCAGATAAATAATAACTGTATTCCTAAGACTATTCGCTTCACCATTTCATTAAACCAATTTGATCATATTGATGAAATCAGAGTCATTCGGCTAAAATTTCATAGCCCTTTTACAGCTTAGCTGTGAAGAGTGAGCACGGGCTCCCTGAGTTACTGATCTAACTCTCACGCTTCAAATCATCTTGGCTTTGGATGAAAGGTATGTCTACCTGGTCAACTATTTGTTAGATGCTGGCGCCCAATTGATTTACGCGGGAGGGATTACACGCTCCATAGTAGGACGAGGCCAATGAACATCAAAGTTTAGAGAGGTAACCATTAGTCCATATAGCTGATAACAAGAGGCAATATCGATATTTTTAACACAAAAATAACAATATAGTCGTAGGTAATTATCATGAATGACCTTAAAGTTTTTTTACGAAGCTCGACAGAAACCACCTCACAGCGTAGACAGTTTACCTTCTGTGTGCCATCATGGCATAAGCTAGGGGAAACAAAAAAGCCACCCCATCAAGGAGTGGCTTTTGAAATTATTTAAATTACAGCAATCAATTAACGGCGGCGGCGCATAATCAGAGCCAATCCACCAAAACCAAGAAGGGCTGTTGAAGAAGGCTCAGGAATAGGGACAGCAGTGTATATGTAAGTCACTGTAAATTTAATACCTCCCGTAAGCGAAAGGTTGGTAAATGTTGGTAAACCCCCAGAGGAGCTGATGGTTGTAGCGCCTTTACCATCAACATCAAAAGAAACTGAAGTGTCAGTATAAAGACCAAAATTGGCCAAATCAATGTTCACAGAGGAAGCCAACAATGGATTTGAAGTAGTCGGACCACCACTATATGCTTCCGTGGCGGAGGGGGCAATCGTGGCAGCTCCTGCAAGATTAACTTCGAAGTCACCAAATTCTGGGAATGTGAGAGAAACAACCCCGGGTCCTACTAGGGTGGGAAGGGTAGCCCCATCTTCTTGGTAACCAACTGAGGCGCTTATCCCAGTTACTGAGTCAGAGCCGTCACCATTCTCGATGTCAGTCGAGGCAGATAGAACCATCTCAGTGAATTCGACATTGATGCCAGTAAGAGTACCGAGTGCACTGTTGAAACCAGAGATACTGGTAGTGGTCGCGTTAAGAGTAAGACTGTCATTAACATCGGTGAATGTGCCGGTGGCACTTACGGTAGCCGCTCATGCGCGTAAATCTTAGGTTGTAAGTAGCTGATTAATCAGTGATTTACGTTTTCTTTTTCCCATGATTATATGCCGCGGATCGAACTTAAAACATATCTCTTTTTCAAGATCTGTATTCTCTAACAATCGGGATGCTATCTCTTTTGAAAAGTTCTCCAAACTCAAGACTCTTCCGCCTAACTTCAAGCTCGCAGCGATGTTCAACATGATCAGCTGGAAGATAAGTGCCGC
>JBLHQF010000228.1:0-4212 GCA_047624885.1 Cryomorphaceae bacterium
ATATGTCAATTCTAGTAGATGAAAACACTAAGGTCCTCGTTCAGGGAATCACAGGTGGATTCGGTGGAAAGCACGCACAGCTTTCTCTCGACTACGGCACCAAGATCGTAGCAGGTGTGACCCCCGGTAAAGGTGGTCAGACTTTCGGTAGCAGCACTCCTATTTATGATACAGTCGAAGACGCTGCAAAGCAGTCAGGCGCTACTGTATCCGCAATCTTCGTTCCTCCTCCATTCGCAGCTGATGCGATTTTGGAAGCAGTGGACGCAGGCATGGATCTCGTAATCGCAATCACTGAGGGAATCCCAGTGGCTGATATGATGAGAGTCAAGGCAGCAATGCAGGGATCTAAGACTCGTCTCATTGGGCCAAACTGTCCAGGCATCGTGACTCCTGGCCGCGGCGAAAACTCAAATGGCGGTTGTCGTATCGGTATCGCTCCGGGTTACATTCATAAGCGTGGAAACGTTGGTGTTGTGTCTCGTTCAGGAACACTCACCTACGAGGCGGTTTACCAGCTTACTGAGCTCGGGTATGGCCAGTCAACATGCGTAGGTATCGGTGGTGACCCAATCAACGGAACTTCACACCTCGACGTTCTCAAGATGTTCAACGACGACGACGAGACAGAAGCGATTATAATGATCGGTGAGATTGGCGGAAACGCAGAAGCAGAGGCCGCCCGCTGGGCAGCTGAGCACTGTAAGAAGCCAATCGCTGGATTCATCGCAGGTTCCACAGCGCCTCCGGGACGCCGCATGGGCCACGCTGGAGCTATCGTAGGAGGTGAAGAAGACACCGCAGAAGCGAAGAAGAAGATCCTCGCTGAATGTGGCATCGCAGTCTCCGAAACACCATCTGACATGGGCAAGACCCTAGTCGCAATGCTCAAGTAGTGGCATCAACCTCTGGTCGATAAGCCAAGTAAACTCACAAAGACGCTCTCTGGAAACAGAGGGCGTTTTTTGGTCAAACCGAATTGACAGCATTGCGCATGATACTAGGCTCTAGAACATGTTTAAACCGCTGATTACTTAGTTCTGTACACTAGGTGCTTAAAGTGTCACCAATGATACGGTGCATGCTTTGTAGGATGGAAATATCACAAAAATTAATAATAAAGCTATCTAAATAGAATGATCTTATTACCCGTTTGGCTACTTTATTCTTGTCGTCTGCCAGAAATCGAGTAGGTTTATAAGTGAATGAAGTAATTTCATCCAATACATAAAACAGCTGAAGCTAAGTTATTTTAAGTTAGTCAAAGCATCATAAAGGTAACCATAAATAAATAATAAAATGAAAACAACTATACAACCAACGCAAAAGCGTAAACGTCAGGGTTTCACACTTGTGGAACTACTCGTGGTGATCGCGATCATCGCATCACTAGCTGGTCTCTCATACGGACCGATCATGAAGCATTTAGAAACTTCTAAAAAGACAGAAGCTCTCTCTAATGGCAAAAGTATCCATGCAGCCATACTAGGCTTTATGACACAGAGTGGAGACTTTCCAACTGGTACCACCTCTGAATTATGTTTTACAGAATTGTTCGAAGGTGGTCATATTTCAGAAAAAAAATACTTCTGGAATAAAAATAATAGGGTAAGTGCGACAGAAGTAGCTCCAATTGAGTCAGCTTCACCTCTAAGTGTCACATTAGTTGCCGCAGAGAATGTATGGGGTTATGTGAATGGCCTTACACCTGGGGATGGATACCAACCACTTTTGTTTGACGCTAAAGGGACAACAGCAGGTGTATTTGATACTACAGTATGGAAGGGTTCAGCTATCATAGTTAAAGTAGATGGTTCTGCCAAAGCGCACAAAATCGATGCCACTGCAGCAGCCACGACTGGAGACGTATTTAGAGATCCTAAGGCCGTAGACGTATTACCCGCAAACAAAATATTTGCTAGTATACCATCTACAGCAGGTGTTTTAATAGCCAATTAATAATAAGTTATTCCTAAATCATTTTTCAAACCAGAGAGCAGTCAATACGACATACTCTCTGGTTTTTTTGTGCCTATTTTTCTCATCTGTGAGGCTTTTACAACTTTGCAATGGACAAGCGCAGGGAACATGCGAATTTCTTTCTAGCCTCAATGAGGCAAATGAGAAAAGTCTCTCATAAACCTTCAAGTCATCTTATCATTCCTACATCTCAATGGTGAAAAATTTCAGTCTTCTGCTCGCACTACGGTATCTCAATCCTATCCGCACCCATGTCTCCGTCATCACGCTCATATCGCTCGCAGGTGTAGCCATCGGCGTGATGGTGCTCATCGTGGTATTATCCGTTATGGATGGCTTCGAGGATCTCATCAAGACGCGCGTCCTAGGAAGGGCGCCTCACCTCACCTCCTATGTGCAGGCTTGGGATTACGGTGTGAATCCAGATGGCACGGAAATCACTATCGAAGACCAGTGGCGTGCTCATATGGCCGAGTTGAAAAAACAACCATGCGTGGAAAATGCATATCCTTTGGTCAAAGATTACGTATTACTAGAAATAAATGGTAGCATTGCTCCTTCTGAGATGAGGGGGCTAGATACAGCCAATGAGGAGGCAATGAAAAGCTTCAATAAACTACTCAAGGAGGGTGAGCCTATGGGAGAAGGCTACAATGCAACTATCTCATCAATCTTCGCTCAGCAGTCTGGCATAATGCTAGGTGATAAAATAGAGATGATTTCTAACAGGAATCTCAAGCAGCTCAAGCCTCTTCGTGATCAGCAAGCTTATATTCCACTTAAAGAACAGTTTCCAGAGCAGATAAAACAGGTGATTGCAGAGATTAAGCAGTATTTGAAGCTATCTGAAAATACAGAAGGTGAGGCGCGAGAGGCAATGTTAAACCCTCAATCACAATTGATCAAAGAGCAGATAGGAATTTGGTATAATGCTGAAATTCGTAAAGGCGAGCGTGAGATGTTAGAAGAACTCGTTAATGATTTACTTAAATCAACTGAGTATGATCCAGATGATGAGAATGGATTTAACTTCTATCCAGTAGGCACGAAAAATTCTGTCTTAGATCTACTAACAGAAATTCAAACCCTTAACATTGACAAGATGGACGTTAATGCCATCAGCAACATTGCTCTTACTAAGGATGTGATAGTGGTAGGGATCTACCAGACAGATCCGTTTTCTCCAGGGCCCGATATATTCGTTCCTATGCTGCTGGCTCAAGAATTAGCGGGGGCAGGGGAGTCAGGTTCTGTGCAAGGGATTGCAATTACTTTAAAAGACGCCTATCAGGCTGCCGAGCATCTAGAAGAAGACCTCAATGAAATTATCACAGGTAACTGGGAAGGTCAGACCTGGATGGAGCATCATAAGCAGCAGTTCTCACTGATTAGTAGTCAGAAAACTATGATGACCATTGCGCTCTCATTCATCATTTTGATTGCGGTATTCTCTATCGGAGCAGTGATGTTCACCATCACTTACCAGAAGAAACGCGAGATAGGAGTGATGAAGGCGCTCGGTGCCACGCCCGCTCAGGTTACTCAGGTATTTACTTTCCAAGGAATCATTGTGGGGATACTTGGAGCGATCATTGGCTGGCTTCTAGCTCTTGTTGTCCTAGCAAATCTCGACATCATCCAAGGCACGCTAACCGCCGCTGGATTTAATCCATTCCCTGAAGACTATTATGGAGTGCAGACACTTCCGCATATTATAAATCCTGTGCAGATCTGGTCTGTATGCATCGGCGCATTTATCCTCTGCGCGCTAGCGGCATTGGTTCCAGCCTGGATCGCATCCAGAGCAGACGCTGCTAAATCTCTACGTAATATGTAAGTATGAAAATCTGGTTATTAGAAAATGGCGAGCGCACTGGTCCGCATGAAGTCTACGATATTCGAGATCGTATCTCGGACGGTGAACTACACGCAGACACTCCTGCTTGGTATGAGGGCGCAGAAGACTGGGTCACGCTCGGAGATGTCGCTACGTATTCATCTTATTTTAAGAGACCAGCTTCGACAGAGACTCTCCTCGAGGAAGAAAAACTTACCTCTGAGCTGATCGATTCATTAGAGAGAGGTCTAACCAACGCAGACTCTAAACCAGATTCAGCAGCTTTCCAGAATGAGCCGCTAGAGCCGGTGAGGCGTTTCTTTGCTCGGGTATTTGACATTTTTATTTACAGTATTTTACTTTGGATCATAAAAGCTCAAATAGGGATCAACCCT
>JBLHQF010000229.1:0-4200 GCA_047624885.1 Cryomorphaceae bacterium
GCCAAATTGATCCAGCCAAGGCGCTCCACTTTGCAGACTCACAAGAATACGGTGGAGACCATTATTACCAGTCAATAAATCAGGATAATATTTATGACCGCTATTCCACCCGCTTAGATCTACTACAGTATGTATCAGTCGAGCTTCCTTATCATACCTTCGGGGCAGCATTATACTCTTGGTTCCACCGTGATCCTAAAGGCGCACTAAAGGAGATATTGACACTAAAATACGATGCACTAAAGAACACATCGCTGAACGCCCTCTTTGCAAATTGGTTCATGTTCGATCCAGATACCGCAGAAGCCTCACTTAAAAAGATCCCCGATCTGGCACTTCGTGAATCCACCACCCATGTCGCGATGCAAGCCTACCTATTTCTTCATCCACGAGAAGCTTTTGAGCGGATTATAAAAACCCCTAAATATTCAGATGAAGAAGATCCTGATTACTCTATCACCGATCCAGGAGATCCTTTCAATGATGGCCATCCTCTACCCTGGGATTATTGCGATACAACTAATACTATTTCTCATACGAGAAAAGAGCTGATCAGTGAAGCAGGAGTCTCACTTGGTATTTTGATGGGGAAAGAAGCTTGGATTAGAGCATTAAAAATAGAAGATAGATACATACGCGTTGCTGCCCTAGGAGGCGCTCTCGCTGGTTGGCTAGTTCACGATCTTGAGGAAGCCGCTGAATTTGCCGCTACTGGAATTACCTATCATTCTTTTATAGATCTCAGTGGTAATGACTTCCCTAAATTCGCAGCCTGCCTAGTAAGTAAATACCTCGCTAAACAAGATTTTCAGCAGGCGACCAAATGGGTTGAGGCTCTACCAGCTGGATCTTTGCGGGAAGCTGCTATCAAGACTGCTGCGGAGGTTCGGCTCGATAAAGTTTGGCACACTGCCCTTTATGACAAATCTGGCTACCCGCATATTTTCCAAGAGGCCCAGATCCGGGGATCTACACCTGTAATGGAATGGCTCACATCACTGCCACCCTCGAAAGGAAGAGACCTAGCTACCTCATCACTTGTCTTCAGACTGAGAGACCATGATGATCCAACTAGTGCCTTAAAGTGGGCTGCCACAATCAACGATAAAAGATTACGCCGCCTAATGTTCGAGTCACTCGCTAAAGAAATTTTCTCTCCGAAGCAGGGCCAATATGACGCTGTTGACTTTGATTTTGCTACTTGGGCCTCCGCCCACCCAAAATTAGCGACAGAAATGAAACAAGGGCTATTAAGAAAAAAGAAGGAAAACAAAGGAGGTGGCGATGAAAAATAAAATCAGCACAGGAACCTTAGCACTCACCGCTGGAGTAGCGATAGGATGGCTCGCCACACCTGAGCCTCAATCTCTCGCCCCCTCAGAGAAACACACCCCAGATCTCATTCTTAAACAGCTTACAGAAGCAGGGTCAATAATCGATCAAGACCAAAAGGTGAGCGCGGTGCAAGCTACATTAAATAACATAACAGCTCCAGACTTAGAAAAAATAGCACCATTGATCGATAAACTCTCCTCGCACAGACCTGACATGCGTATTCGGGAGAAATTTCTAACCAGCTGGGGCACACATGCACCTCTGAAAGCACTCGCTTACTCAGAGCTAAATCCCCACTATGGAGACCGATCCATCATTCTAAAGGCACGGGCAAGAGCAAACCCAGAATCTGCAATCAAGCATTTCCAACCATCGGACAAAGAGCTCAAGGGTGAGAACCTTGATGACGCGCTCGCGCTACTTGCAGGAATCGCAGAAACTGATCCAACCAAGGCGATCTTATTCGCCGAGCAATATCATTTAGCACAGCTGACTCGTTTAGAAATCAAATTTTCAACCTTCCCGCTCAATCCATCATTCCAACCAGAAGGATCATACCAAATAGCGATAGAACGATGGATGGTCCAGCACCCAGAATCTGCATTCAAACTGATAAACTCACTGCAATCTATCAAAGTCCGTGAACAAGCAATGAACGACTTTTTCTACACAGGATGGGGATACGAAAACCCCAAACCTGAGTTAGAAGCAATCCTTCAACTATGGGATCAAGCACAAGAAGGAAATGAAAACCACAAGCCATTCCACAGCATCTCACTGATAGAAACGCTAGCGACAAATCTAAGTGGGCATGATTTATCGTTAGCCTACCAGCGAGCACTCAACCTCATCAATCCTGAGCAACGGCTCGCTGCAATAAGATCAGTTCTCTATGCACAGAAATGGAACCACTCACAAAAAAACTCTCTTTCAGACTTAGCTGACTTCATCGCTGCCCGCTTAACAAGTGATGAAATCACAGCAATAGAAACCACATTATTACCAAAAGCCACAGCCATGGTAGCTCAGTGGATAACTGAAGCTGATGATGGTGGCATAGAAAAAGCCACCACTTGGATAGAATCACTTCCAGCTGGTAAAGTGAGGAACGCATCATACAAAGGAATCATGTCCGCCTGGTCATGGCTACCAGAGAAACAAAAAGAACTAGTGTTGTGGGCAGACGCTCTCCCGCCCTCGCATCAGAGAGATGCTGCCGTCACTGCCTGTGTGGAGGAAATTTCCCATAAGGAACCGGCAAGAGCCATCAACATGGCCGCTACCATCGAAAACCCCACTCTGCGTGCCCAGGCACTCGCCCAAGTAGGAGCGCGCTGTTTTTCCAAAGAAGAGGGCGGAGACAAGGTTTTTGACCTTCAAAAATGGATACGCATGAACCCTAAACTCGCTATGGAACTTCAGACAGCGAGAACACCGAAGTAGCCAGCCAGCATGGACAATGACGAAATCACTCTTTCAGCGTAGGCAGCAGCATTCCCTCACTATCGAGCCCTTCTAGACCGGGTAGAATATCAAACGGCATCATCTCTGGATCAATGTGCTGCTTGTATTGATCCTTAGCATGTATCCCGTGTAATCTCCCCGGATAGGCATATTGATCCATGAGTTCCCCTTTATAATACAGCTCCACCACATGACCGAAGTAGCGCCTCTCGCCAAATAAATGAACATCCGCCAGCTCTAGCGCAGGAAGCTGATACAACGCCTCCGCGCTTTCTTCGGTATTCTGCGACCAGTCAGTGGGTTCCGTGACCCAGCGTTTCTGGATGTTTTGCTCGCGCTGCTGTGGCACGGGCTCCACCACTTTATTATCCACGATGTCGTAGAAGAAAATTCTCACATCGATCTGCGATGGCTCTATCTCGCGATCCGTCAGCCTACGCACCGGGATGATCACGCGTGCTGTAAGCTGATCCACACCCACACGCTGCACCACACTTCCCAGCTGGAATGGCACCACATCCGGCGCATCCTTCACCCCGTTAGCTATCTTATCAGTGGCTATTTCATAGTAAGTCCCCGCCTCTGGCCCGAGGGCAAATAATTTATCATATTCATCCCCCGCGCGCTCCCAGTTCCGCATATCCTCGAAGATGAGTGCCCTGCGGTAAATGATTGCCGGTTCGGCGGCATCGATGATTTCAGCCTCAGCGAGCTTCAGCACCGCGCGCACCACATCACCAGATAGATGCAGACTCTTCGCCTCTTCCACTAGCTTTTCGACACGGCTGTTCTTAATCCGCATGAACCTCCCTTGATCTCCTATTTGCTTGGGCCTTATGCCTACACCTGCAGTCCGCCTTAGCGGAACCGTCTTATCAGGCACTAATTGATAATTTGCACCACCATTACCACCCTTACCGTAGTCTTTTAAAAGATCATCATAACTTCTCGGCTGCTGCTTCTTCACCTCTGGCAGAGCATCTGCTATGGTAGGAATATACACCACCTTCAACTCGCCAGCCTCCATCACCTCAATCACGCGGGTCTCGCCCACTCTGCTCGCCAGCGCCACACCCACCATCACTAACTGGATGAATGCCACCAGCCCGAGTAAACTACAGACAATGGCAAACGTGGGACGTCTGCTCAATACTGTCTCATCGACAACCTTAACATCTACCTCACTTGATGACTCGTTTTCTAACATAGACTATCAATTAACCAATCCACCGTCGTCTGAAAAGCCGCAAATCATTAACTTGTAAAATCAGTCGACATTTAACACTAAATAACAACAAAAGCTCTCTTCCATAACAGAAGAGAGCTTTCTATAAAAAATGCTAATAACGATATGAAAAAGGACTACTTAACGCCCTTTTTAGATAGCTTGGTGCCACGTGG
>JBLHQF010000230.1:0-4171 GCA_047624885.1 Cryomorphaceae bacterium
AAGAATGTCTGCGCGCTTACCTTCAACATCTTCCTTAGTAGGAATGCGCTCACGGCGGATCTTCTGTCTAGTGAATCTCTCGATCCCCTGCAGACGATAAACATCTTTACCGAAGACAAAGCTCACTGCCTTACCTTCTCTCCCTGCACGGCCAGTTCTGCCAACACGGTGGATGTAATCCTCAAAATCTTGTGGTAAATCGTAGTTGAATACTGCGTCAACATCATCGATATCCAGTCCACGTGCAGCCACATCAGTCGCTACGAGAACCTCTACCGTGCCTTCACGGAATCGTCTCAGAACGCGCTCACGCATCTGCTGAGTAACATCTCCATGAAGACGGTCTGCTGCATAGCCACGGGCTAAGAGTGACTCAGTCACCTCATCCACATTGCGTTTGGTATTACAGAATACCACCGCCAGCCGTGTCACCATTGTGTCTAGCAACCGTGAAAGCACTTCTACCTTCGAGCGGTTGCGCACCTCATAATACATCTGATCGATTGTATCAACCGTTCTAGTCTTTCTCTCCACCTCAACCGTAGCTGGGTTGTTACCGAAATTCTTGATTAGCTTCTCAACATTACGATTCATCGTAGCGGAGAAGAAAAGTGTCTGGCGCTTGCCTTTGATCTGACCGAGGATTTCCTCCATGTCTTCACGGAATCCCATGTCGAGCATGCGGTCAGCCTCATCGAGGATCACTAATTTAAGATCATCTGTGCGAAGCGTGCCTCGGCGCAAGTGATCCATCAGGCGGCCAGGAGTTCCCACCACCATCTGTGAACCACGGAGGCCCTTGATCTGGCGATCAATAGGAGCTCCACCATAAACTGGCACAGCTCTCATTGCAGGTAAAAACTTTCCAAGACGCTGCACTTCCTCACAGACCTGAACACAGAGTTCACGCGTAGGAGAAAGGATGAGGACCTGAGGTTTTGTAACCTCCAGATCAATGAGTTCAAGAGCGGGTAGAGTAAATGCAGCAGTCTTTCCAGACCCTGTTTCAGATAATCCTACGATGTCGTCTCCATTGAGAATACGAGGGATCGCTAGCTCTTGAATTTGTGATGGCTTTTCGAACCCTAGTGAGTTCACAGCATCGAGTAATGGCTTAGAGAGACCTAAGCTCTCAAAGGTGGTGTCAGTCATAATTTAGTATTAGTAATAGTTAATGTGGTGGTTTATTCCCGAATGTTTTTTATCGAGATGTGCCGCACATGATCTACCTGCATCCTCTTCTACAAAGATTATAACTTATCAATTAGCGGCTAAGGAAGCTCCTATGAGCCTCTAACAATTCCTCCTTGACTGCAAAATACTAAAATTGCAACGTTTATCTGTAATTTTCTGTTAAGCTTCACCCTTGCATCACTGCGACTACTTTGTCAGAATCCACTCATGGCAGCTTCTATTGACTTACATAAAATTTCTAGATTTGCAAACCTAGCCATCCCCTCAATGGTGGTATTATTCTTCCTTAGTGGCCATTATGTGAGCTTCTATTTTCACTTTCTCACAGTCACCTTTCTACTTCTCACGGTGGTGAACGTCTTCTACCTCTTCATTCAGAAAAAGCACACCATACTGCGGAATTTCGGAATTCTTGGACAAGCTCGCTATATTATAGAGAGCATCGGCCCTGAGATGCGGCAGTATCTATTCGCTAATGATACCGAGGAACGCCCGTTTAACCGAATCGAACGCTCAGAGATTTATCGTAAAGCAAAAGGGATCGACTCTGCATCCTCATTCGGATCTCAGTTGAATTTCGATAACTCAGAAATCAAGATCCGCCACTCGATGTATCCGGTTGATCGAATAGATATCAAACAGTATTCCCTCACCTTTGGCGAAGAGCGCGGGCTGGAAAAAACCTACACCATCGATAAGCCCTACCTCATCAGTGCCATGAGCTACGGGTCACTCGGAGAGAATGCCGTCCGAGCACTTGCAAGAGGCGCCCGTATCGCGGGCATCGGTATGAATACCGGCGAAGGCGGCACCCCTAAATACCACATGGCCGAAGGCAGCGAACTGATCTTCCAGATGGGCACCGCAAAATTTGGAGTCAGAAATGAAGATGGATCACTCAACGATGAAAAACTCAGAAAACTCTGCGCCGACCAAACGATCAAAATGGTAGAAATTAAACTATCACAAGGTGCCAAGCCAGGCAAAGGAGGTCTACTACCCAAAGAAAAAATCACCCCAGAAATCTCTGAACTACGTGGCGTACCGATGGATCAAGATGTGATCTCCCCTGCCCACCACATCGAGTGCGTTTGCAAAAAAACCACCGTCGCATTCATCAAACATGTGCAAGACATCTGCATGATTCCAGTGGGCATCAAGCTCTGCGTCGGCAAGACATCTGACTTCCTAGAAATAGTGCTAGAGATGAAAGCGCAGGACGTCTTCCCTGACTTTATCGCCATCGATGGCGCAGAAGGAGGCACCGGAGCCTCTCCTAAGGCATTCATGGATGGCTTCGGCATGCCCCTCATGCCTGCGCTCTACTCAGTGAATAAAATCCTAGTCCGCGAAGGAGTCAGAAACCGACTCAAAATCATTGCCGCTGGTAAACTCATTAACTCAAGTAAACAATTCATCGCGCTCGCGCTCGGGGCAGATGCTATCTATTCCGCCAGAGGATTCATGCTCTCACTCGGCTGCATCCAAGCCATGCTCTGCGGTAATAACACCTGCCCAGCAGGAATCACCACTCACGATCCATCCTTACAAAAGGGACTTGTCGTCGATGAGAAAGCCAAGCGTGTCGCCAACTACGTCCACGGACTTGAGCATGATTTCTACGAAATGCTCGCCGCCTCTGGTATTAAAGACACCAAGAATATCAAAATAGACCAGCTCTATATCCCAGATGACACCGCCCTCGCAGGCCAGATCAAAGCACTACTCAAAAACCCCAATCTTTAAATTTTCAAACTTTCAAATGAAACCTAAATCGCAAGTCATCAGCTGGGTGCTTCAGCTCTGTATCATCGCACTGCTCGCCCCAGCAGCCTACTTCAAACTCGCCGGTCATGAAGCATCTATTAAACTTTTCACCGATTTAGGCATGGAACCCACCGGGCGTTACATCATCGGATTCCTAGAAGCAGCAGCCTGCGTGCTCCTTTTGATGCCAAATACCGCCGTCCACGGAGCCATACTCAGCCTCGGCATTATGGTTGGTGCCGTCATCGCTCACTCCAGCAGGATCGGATTCAACGACATGTTTGCCTATTTCGCTATCGTCCTAGTCCTCTGCTCATCGGCCATTATCTACCTCAGACGCAAGCAAATCAAAAGCATCTCTCGGATGCTGAATTAAACACAGAGTTTCGCTGCTATAATGAGAATTATCTCTACTAACTAGTCTTGAGCCTTGCCCTCTGCGTGATATCCACCTTTAACTAAACACATGACATCTGAATCACCTTCTGTTACTCGCCTTGGAATGCTACTTTTAGTATCTGGTCCATCCGGATCAGGTAAGACAACGCTCTGCCGCCGAGCAGCAGATACTGGCCTAGCCAGCTACGCCACCTCTTGCACCACCCGCGCACCACGCGCGGGCGAAACCCACGGCACCGACTACTTTTTCCTCAGCACAGATGAGTTTAAACAGAAGATCAGTGATCATGACCTGTTAGAATACGCAGAGGTTCACGGTAACTTCTACGGCACACTAAAATCAGAAGTTTTCACCCACATCGAAGCCGGCAGAGACGTCGTCATGGACATCGATGTGCAGGGAGCAGAACAGATCAGGATCTGCTCCGACCCACTCATCCAGCAAGCCCTAGTAGAACTCTTCGTCATGCCAGAAAGCGAAGCCGAACTACGTGCTCGCCTCACTGGTAGAGGCACCGACAGCGATGATATCATCGAAACACGGATGCGCAACTCACTCGAAGAAATGCAGCACTGGAACAAATACACCTACCGCATACTCTCCAGTGACCGAGAAACTGATTACCAAAAATTCCAAGCCATCCTCAGCGCAGAGAGACTAAGTGTGAGTCGAATAAAAAAGCCCTAGCAGTCTGCCGGACTTAAAGTATGCAGAAAATTCAATATCTGTTAGGCTTCAGTCATGGCCGCAAAATTTGTATCTATTGACCACGACACACCACTCCTACTTCCACCAACTCTGCGCGACTGG
>JBLHQF010000231.1:0-4141 GCA_047624885.1 Cryomorphaceae bacterium
CTGTTCAGGACTATGCCACTTGGCTAATTCTTTCTCAATATGAGCTGCAATAGCTGGTGTATAGTCGCACCTCTTGGGTTTGGATTTCTGTCTGTTTTGAGCTTTACGCTCTGCTAATTCGTTGCGATAAACCCCGTCTCTTTGGTCACGATTCCTCTTTATTTCACGTGTGATCGTCGACTTATCTCGGCCTAGCTGCCTGGCAATAGCTGCCTGGCAATAGTTGCTGGGCTTAGGCTTTGACTTAGCAGGTGCTCAATAGTATGCCTTTCTTCAGATGTAATATGCTTCATGGCTTCTTTTGATACGGCAGCATTGAAGTAATTACTGAATCAAAAGGGAAGGGTTTTCGGACCTTTCCCTTTTCGATTAACAGATTACTTCCCGCCCATCAAAAGTTGCGTTTATTAGTTGAATCCAAGATCTTAATCATCCTATTCAGGAAATAAAGAAGCGGATAAAAAGAATCCTTCTCATTCCGTGAAACTGGCACTCCATGTGCTAATACATATTACCTATGGTAGATATGTCTGGAGCTAAAAGCACGCTGAACAGCGAACCGAGGCATGATACCCCAGAATTAAATTTAATTGATTCCTTACTCGCCGAGCAAAAGGAACTCACCGCGGTAGAGCGTTTCAGCCAGCAGCATGAGAATACCACGAGCCCTATCCAAGCGCCAAGCTACAAGGATCTCATTCCGATTAAAAAACCATCCACTGGAGAACAATACAGCTTTGCTGTGGATTTGGACAAATGCACTGGCTGCAAAGCCTGCGTTGTCGCCTGCCATAGCTTAAATGGCTTAGACAAAAATGAATCCTGGAGAGACGTAGGAGAAATCATCAGTCTCGATACCGCTGATAAGCAAACAGTCACCAGTGCGTGCCATCACTGCGCTGACCCTGGCTGCCTGACTGGCTGCCCAGTAGGAGCCTATGAGAAAATACCTGACACTGGTATTGTCCGCCATCTGGATGATCAATGTATTGGCTGCCAATATTGCTCTCTCAAATGCCCATACGACGTCCCAAAATATAACAAAGATCTAGGGATTGTTAGAAAATGCGATATGTGTCACGACCGACTAGCAGAAGGCGAAGCCCCAGCATGTGTGCAAGCTTGTCCTACAGGTGCGATCTCAATCAAGCTCATCACGACAGAGGAAATACGCGCTAACGCAGCAAAAGAAACATCGATCATCGCTGGAGCATTTCGCTCAGACTATACCCTTCCATCCACTGTCTACACTAGTTCCAGAAAACTGAGTAGCACCATGACCGCAGCAGATGAGCACTCGCTCCAGCCATCCCACAAACACACACCACTCAGCTGGATGCTCATCCTCACTCAGCTCTCAGTAGGAATCTCTATCGCAGATCTCATGGCACGGTGGATGGCCCCTGAATGGTCATTAGTGCTACAAATCCCACTCACCGTCATCGCAGTCATTTTCGGTTTAGTTGGACTGGTAAGTAGCACGCTACATCTAGGAAGCCCACTCGGATCTTGGAGAGTATTTATAGGGTTAAAGACCTCGTGGCTAAGCAGAGAAATCATTCTATTCGGCATGTGGATGCCAGCCTTACTGGCTTACGCAGGATTAACGATCGCCTCAAAATCCGTAGCCATCCCACCCAAGTGGATTTTTCTCAGTGGGTTTGCAGTAGTTGCGCTAGGCATCATCTCAGTCTTCTGCTCCATCATGGTCTACGTTGATACCAAGCGGGCATTCTGGTCATTAGGCAAAACAACCTATAAATTCGTAGGCACACTCTTCCTAGGAGGCGCCACCACTCTCCTGCTCTCGTCCCTAGCCTTCCACCAACAGACGCCTCCACTCCTATGGGTGTTATTTACCATCGCCTTAATCTGGAAAATATTATCAGAGACCGTCTCATTACTTCATGCCAAGCAAGAAGCATGGTCAATGAGCAAAAAAAGCGCGCTGATTCAACTCCACAGCCTACGCTCAACCCTTCTAGCCCGATGGAGCATGATGGCACTATCAATCATCGCCATCATCCTAACCATCTACTCTCCAATATTCGCCGTGATCGCTATTCTTGCGATGTTAGTCGGCGAGTTTTTCGAGCGTCAGATCTTCTTCCAGGCCGTAGTCACCCTTAAAATGCCAGGAAATCTAGAACGATGAAATTGAAAAATAAATGGTTAGATAAAGTCCCGCCGATCATTCATCACAACGGACCAAAGACAGCTCAGCTGCTGCGCACTCCGGGCAAGTTCGGACTTGGACAAGTCCCGCATCACAGAGCTCCAGACCAGACCACTAGCATGGTCTGCGGGTTCTGCTCCACTGGATGTAGTTTAAATATTCACATCAAAGACAAGCAAGCGGTCAACATCACTCCCGACTCAGATTACCCAGTCAATATTGGCATGGCATGCCCAAAAGGCTGGGAAGCTCTAGAGCCGCTCAAAGCAGATGACCGCGCCACAACTCCGCTAATTAGGAAAACAAAAGGAAGTGAGCTTGAAGAAGCCTCGTGGGAATCCGCCATGGAACAGTTCCAAAAAAAGTTCAAAGCAATACAAGAAAAGCATGGCAAAGAATCCGTCGCCTTCATCAGCACCGGCCAGATCGTCACAGAAGAAATGGCATTTCTCGGGGCTCTCGCCAAATTCGGCATGGGTATGAAACACGGAGATGGCAATACGCGGCAATGCATGGCAACTGCCGTAGTAGCCTACAAACAAAGCTTCGGATTCGACGCCCCGCCATACACCTATCAAGACTTCGAGACGTCTGATGTGATCATACTCATCGGCTCAAACCTCTGCATCGCACACCCCATCATGTGGCAAAGAGTCGAGCGAAATAAACTCAAGCCTGAGATTATCGTGGTCGATCCCAGAACAACAGAAACTGCGGTAGCCGCCACCCAGCACTACCCCATCATGCCGAAGTCAGACTTGATCTTCTTCTACGGCATCGCGCACATTTTAATAAGAAATGGCTGGATCGACCAAAATTTCATTCAGAACCACACCATCGAATACGAACAATTCGCCAAGCACGTAGAACAATTCACAGCCGACAAAGTAAAGCAGCAGTCAGGCATTTCTATAGAAATGTTAGAGAAACTAGCCCTAACCATTCACCAAGGAAAAAACGTCTCCTTCTGGTGGACCATGGGAGTCAACCAAGGACACGAAGCAACCCGCACCGCCCAAGCCATCATCAACCTAGCCTTAATGACAGGAAACATCGGCAGAGAAGGAACCGGCGCAAACTCCATCACAGGACAATGCAACGCAATGGGATCTCGCCTATTCAGCAACACCACCAGCTTACTAGGCGGACACGATTTTGCCAACCCATCACACAGAGAAAAAGTAGCCAACATCCTAGAAATAGACGAAGCACTCATCCCTGCAGAACCCAGCCTAGCCTACGACCAAATCATCCAAGGCATCCACGACGGAACCATCAAAGGACTCTGGGTCATCGCAACCAATGGCGCTCACTCATGGATCCACCAAGACCGATACAAGGAAGCGATGCAGAAGCTGGATTTCCTAGTAGTCCAAGACATGTATTCATCGGTAGAAAGCGCCGAACACGCAGACCTAGTCCTCCCCGCCGCTGGCTGGGGTGAGAAGGACGGAGTGTTTATTAACTCGGAAAGACGCATCGGACTCGTAAAAAAAGTAGCACTCGCTCCGGGTCAAGCTCTCTCAGACTTCAACATCTTCAAATTAGTCGCACAATATTGGGGCTGTGGAGACATGTTCAAAAAATGGAGTTCTCCCGAAAAAGCATTTCAACTTCTAACAGAACTCACCAAAGGACAACCCTGCGATATCACCGGCATCAAAGATTACAAAATTATCGACGACTGCAAAGGTATCCAATGGCCCTGCACAGAAACCGATGTCGACCACCTAACAACTCAAAACCAAAGAAGACTTTTCGCTGACAGAAAATTCTATCACCCCGATGGCAAAGCTAAATTCATCTTCAGCGACCTCACCCCACTCGCAGAATTCACCAATACAGATTACCCATTTATCCTCCTCACCGGTAGAGGAAGTTCTGCACAATGGCACACTCAAACTAGAACTAAAAAATCAGCGATCCTGAGAAAACTTTACCCTAAGTTTATTTATATCGAGATCC
>JBLHQF010000232.1:0-4087 GCA_047624885.1 Cryomorphaceae bacterium
ACAGTTCACATCATTTGAGTGGGTCTCACTGGGTGATCACGGGATCGACGAACTTAAGTCCAATATGCACCGTGGAAACACCAAATTAGTCACTGTCGCATCTAAGTTAGAGTTAGACGCACAGCATAGATGTGAGCAAGGGATCGCGCCTGCGAACTGGCCAGATAACTATGCCAGAGAGCTAAGGGCTAGAGTGAAATAAGTAAAAAAACACCCCGTTCCGTGTGAACCGGAACTATTGCTAGGTCCTGCCGCACGAAACGAGGTGAAACACGTGGATTAATTAATGTAATGAAAAAGTGGTTACTTTATTCTTCAGCTGCTGCTTCTTGAGCTAGCTTGATGATGCCCTGATCAGCGTCAGAGAGTTTACTGATCTGGTATTTTACTACTTTGCTGTTGTAGAGCTTAAAGGTTACTTCATCGCCATTTACCGCTGTGACTGAAGCCGTGATTTTGACACCTTCTGTATTCGTCCATTTACGCTGGGGAACGAGAGTTGTATTTGACTTTTTAGCTTTGCTGCTACTTAGCTTAACTTCTTTGAGGGCTTTTTTAACAGTTTTATCAAATTCTTTATCTCTTGGGTGCCCCTTAAAGATCATTTTTCCTGAGACGTCGAATATGAGTGCCACTGGGATGCCGCGAACAGAGACTGGTCCCTGAACACCTTTGGTGATAGTGAATTCTACCTTAGCATTATCAGTTACTTTCTTGATCTGAGCATCACTGCTTCCCTGTGATTCTGCACCGATGATCACTAGTCCCTTTTTACGTAATTTTTTGTCCATCTGAACCAGATGGGGCATTCCTGCGATACAAGGTGGTCAGCGGACACCCCAGTATTCAAGAATGACGACTTTGCCCTTGAGGTAACTTTTTGTTGGTTTTTCTCCAACAACCGTTTCAGCAAACTTAAAATCTGATAATTTTTTATCAGTATCCGCGGCCTTGAGATTGAATGATAGCGCAGCCAGCATAGTGACGGCGAGAGTTGTGATTAGTTTCATATTATACTTAGAGCTTAATTTAGAATAAATCAACTCTTACATAAAGAGCGATCAACGAGTGAAGTATTGTTTAAATTTATTAGAAAAAAAACTTTTTGTTGTGATCATGCTGATTGATTGACCTTGCCGCCAGCTTCGCTTACTCTAGTGGTCTCATGTCCCAGTTAACTCCAGCTCCAGCTCCCTCAGAAAATCTCCAGTATCATCGTGACCCTGAACTCCTTTCCCCAGCAGGGAACTGGGACTGCGCTAAGGCAGCCGTTATCAATGGTGCGGATGCTATTTTCTTTGGGCTGGGTAAATTTAATGCCCGCCTCCGTGCGGATAATTTCACAGAGGAAGATCTGCCAGAGCTTATGAAGTTCCTTCATGCTCACGGTGTGCGCGGATTCGTTACCATGAATACTCTTATTTTTACGGGCGAGCTAGAAGCTGCCGAAGCACAACTGAGGCTGCTAGAAGAATGCGGAGTGGATGCTATTATCGTCCAGGATCTTGGCCTCGCACGCATTGCCAGACATGTGGCTCCTAAGCTAGAGATCCATGCTTCTACTCAGATGACACTGACTTCGCCTGAGGGATTAGAATTTGTGGATTCACTTTATAAGCTTGAGCGCGCGGTATTGGCGCGGGAGTTATCGATTGAAGAAATAGGTAAATTTAAGCCGAAAGAATGCGTCCCACTTGAAGTCTTTGTTCACGGCGCACTTTGCGTAGCGTATTCTGGACAGTGTCTCACCAGCGAGTCCCTGGGGAAACGTTCGGCTAACCGTGGCGAGTGCGCTCAGGCATGCCGCATGCCCTACGAGCTAGTCGTCGATGGCGAGACCAAGGAGATGGAAGAAGTCCGCTATTTACTCAGTCCACAGGATCTGGCTGCAGTCGATGTGATTCCGCAGTTAATCGAAAAGGGAGTGGTTTCCTTTAAAATAGAAGGCCGACTTAAAAATCCAGAATACGTGGCCGCGGTGACTAAAGTTTACCGTAAAGCGATCGATGATGCTGTTGCTAAGCGTGAGTCCACCGTCACTGAACGAGACCGCTACGCACTCGAAATGACGTTTTCACGCGGGCTCTCCACAGGCTGGCTAGAGGGGACGAATCATCCGTATCTGACCCATGGTAAATTTGGTAAAAAGCGAGGTGCTTACGTTGGTGAGATCACTCAAGTGGGTAAGGGGTATGTGCAAGTGAAATGGACTGGGAATACCGATCTTAAATCTGGCGATGGTATCGTCTTCGATGCAGGTGAGGATAGAAATGATGAGCAAGGCGGCAGAATCTTCCGCGTGGATGGTGATAAAGTGAAATTTCACGAGAAACACTCCAACGTGGACTGGACGCGCGTGCGAGTGGGACAGGGAATCTGGAAAACCGATGACCCTAAACTTAATTCTGAGGTGAAAGCACTATGGAAGAACGTGAAGCCAAAGCTGAACAAAGAAATTCTCAGCATCAGCGTGAGTGGCGCTGTGGGTGAACCAATGGTGCTGGCTTGTAGCGGTATTTCTGTTAAATCAGACGATGTATTAGAGAAAGCGCAGAATAGACCGGTGAACACGGAACTGTTAGAGAGGCAACTTTCACGTCTTGGCGAGACTGTTTACGAACTCGCTAAAGTAGAAAATAATTTAGTAGGAGAAGTCATGATGCCGGTGTCCGCGCTTAATCGACTCCGTAGAAGTCTGGTTAGCGAACTCGATGAACGAGTGGTAATCACGGATGTTTATGAACGCTCAGAAAATAAACTTAGCGAGCTATTTCCTGACATGGGAGATGAGCAAGACGTTGTTAATGAGCTCAGTATACTCACAAGGCATCCAAATCAAGTAGAGGCTGCACTTGAGGCAGGGATAAAGCGGATCTATGCTGACTATGAAGACATTCGCAGGTACAAGGAAGCGGTAAAAATAGTGAGAGATTCAGGTCTCGATGCTACGATTCATCTAGCCACCCCACGTATTCAGAAGCCTAGCGAGGTGGGCTACTTTAAGTTCATCGACAAGGCACAAGCGGATGGAGTTTTGATCCGTAATCTTGGAGCCATTGAGTATTTTAAAAACAGGAAAGATTTCTACAGGACGGGGGATTTTTCTCTTAACTGCGCAAACCCAATCACGGCGCGAATCCTCAAGGAACAAGGCAACCTCGACCACCTCACTATTTCCTATGATTTGAACATCAGCCAAGTGAAGCAGATGCTCTATAAATCTCCTGAAAACTGGTATGAGCTTACCATTCACCAGCACATGCCGATGTTTCATATGGAGCACTGCGTGTTCTGCACCTTCCTAAGTGAAGGCACTAGCGCTAAGGACTGCGGCAGACCCTGTGATAAGCATA
The DNA here is from genome assembly GCA_047624885.1 of Cryomorphaceae bacterium. GTDB lineage: Bacteria > Verrucomicrobiota > Verrucomicrobiia > Verrucomicrobiales > Akkermansiaceae > Rubritalea. The sequence goes on from JBLHQF010000232.1 coordinate 3,354, forward strand.
AAGTTCAGCTCAGAGATAGAGTGGGGCAGTTGCACACACTCACGGCGGATGTAGGCTGTAGAAATACCTTGTTCAATGGCAGAGCACAGACAGGAGCGAGATTTTATGACGACTTGGCCAAGGCTGGGCTGGGGAAATACCGTATCGATCTACTCGATGAAACCAAAGACGAAGCACTCATGACGATCCAGGCTTATCAACAGCTTATGGACGGTAGATCAGACGGGCATATGCTGTGGCAAGATCTCGATGTCATGGAGAAGCTAGGAGTCACCGAAGGAACATTCAGTGAGACCCCATAGGTAATAGCACCTCATTTAGCTCCTCAATTGGGGCCGGGGTGGGGGCGTTAGTATTCCGCCAGGATTTGGTAAAGGTTCCATAATTTGAACAAAGAAAAAGCCATCTTGCTAAGCAAGATGGCTTTATTTTTAAAGTAATTTGATGATTGTGGAGGCTTAATAAAAAGCCAAAACAAGCCAATCTCGCAACGTTATTCGCTGAGTGATGGCTTCTTGGCGCGGCGAACCGAACCGAATCTCTTTGTGAACTTGTCGATACGTCCCTCAGTATCCACAAAGGTAGATTTACCTGTGAAGAATGGGTGAGTATCAGCAGTAACACCAGCAGAGATGACAAAGTAGTCAACACCGTCAACATTTTCAGTCTTATCTGACTTCGCTGTTGAGCGAGTGAAGTAACGTTTACCCGATGTCATGTCCTGGAAGATGACT
>JBLHQF010000233.1:0-4060 GCA_047624885.1 Cryomorphaceae bacterium
GTCTAAGTCAAGATTCTCAAAAATGGCACGAGAGGCCAGTTTTTGTTCCAGATCTTCGTTATGCTTCAGAGCATTAGCGAACTGTTCCTCGAAAGTTCCGCTAGAGGCTGTGATTATTTCTATGCGAGCACTTTCTGTTAAAGTTGTTCCGCGTTCGATCGTTCGCAGTGTGAACCCGATGCCTATGCCTATTCCGCAGACCAGCAGAATAACGACATGGGTGAACCGATATTTTTTAATGACAGACATCACTTTGATGCCTCTAGTCAACAGAGATTCGAAGGTGACTTCAAGGGCTAATTAGATTTTGACTCCACTCAACTTTACGAAGAGCCGTTATTTAGAATAAATAAATTTGATTATTGAGAGGCAGGTAGGTAAGGTCGTCAGATAGTTATTAGATTATATGTCAGAAACTGAGCAGAGATTGATACCTGGTATGCAGGTGGGGGATTATTACTTACAGCAACTTGTCTATGAGGGGGAAGCCACTCGGACATGGTTGGCGCATCAGGTATCGGTAAACCGTGAGGTCATTATCGATAGTCTTAATCGAGCAGTGCATAAAGACGATGAGGTGGTAGCTAACTATCTTAGCGATGTGCGGACTAAGGCGAAGGTGGATCACCCATTGATCGGCTCGGTATTTGAGGCAGTGCGTGAGGAGGGTATTTGTTTTTATGCCAGAGAGAAAATACCAGGTGTAACATTAGAGGGGATGGTTCTTAACCAAGATCAGCTGATGCCAGTGGAGGTGGTTCATTTACTGAAACAGGTGGCAGATGCTAATCTTTACCTAGAGTCTAAGAAGCTAGCATCACTCCCGCTTTCTTCAAATCAGCTATTCATCTCAGACAGTGGGATGTGCAGGATGGTCAATATGGCTGTTGGCGGTAGACGCGAGTATGCGATCTCTACTCATGATAAAGTGATGCTCGGCGTGAACTTTAAGAAGCTGCTTAAGGGCAATGAGCCGGGCGCAACAAGAACTAGGTCATTGCTGGGATATATGGCAGATACGGAGAGAGAGATTCCGCTTACCTGGGAGCAGGTGAAGGAACTAGCAGAAGGAGTAGAAAGGCAGCTTTCTGAGCCACTATCTACGGCAGCACTCAAGAGTTCTACCATGCTGATTAAGAAACCTGGAATGAGTAAGCAGGCATTGAGTAATCTCTGCATTGCCCTCGGAGTGATCGTGATTGGAGGTCTAATTACGATGTTTGTAACTCGTGAAAAGCCACCTAAAAAGCGAGAGCTAACAGGAGTGGTAGCAGTAAATGTGCAGGAATTCAGGAATAAAAATCGAGGTGTGAAGCTACGAGAGTTCACCATAGATGCACATGAAGTGACGATTGCTGAATACGCAAAATTTCTCAGAAGCCTTACACCAGAGATGGTGGATAGTATTCAGCACGAGAATCAGCCTTCTTACAAAGAATCCTATATACCCGAAGACTGGAAAGAAATGCATGATGCTGCTAAAAGTGGTGGTGAATGGAACGGTATTAAGATGAGTCTAAACTGCCCGGTGGTAGGTGTGGATTGGTGGGATGCTTATGCGTTTGCAGAATTTCACTCTAGAAGATTGCCCACTCAAGATGAGTGGAGAGCGGCGCTGCTTACATCTGGTACTGATCCACTGGATCTAGAACCCTCATCATGGGGGGCTGTGGATCAGGAGAGTAAAGATATCACTAAAAACAAGATTTACGGGTTAGCTGGAAATGTCGCCGAATGGAGCCTCAAGCTTAGCAAGCAAGAGACAGACCCGATGGCGACAGGAAAGAAGCCAGTGATCTGCGGTGGCTCATACTCAGATGTTTCAGATGCGACTTCAAGACGTTGGCTAAACCCATCAGGCGATGATAAAGACGCTAGAGATCTTCGCCGACCATACATAGGATTTAGAACTGTGGGGCAACCCGAATATATAGAAGAATAAACACAACGATACCATGAAACATTTACTAACTATTTTCTCCATTACCATGCTGGTACTGCTACAGGCACAAAATGCAAATTGCCAGATATTAGTCGCCGCTAAGATGAGCAAGAAACAATATGTAGCGTATGAGGATGTGAAACTCTCCGTGACGATGACTAACAGAGCTGGGCAGCCAATCGATTTTGTCAATAAGCTTAGAAGAAAATGGGTAGAGTTCATCGTAGAGCGAGGAACTGGGCAGACAGTTTTTGCGGTGCAGGATGCGGTCTATGCTCCAGCTAGGCTCAACACTGGTGAGACCAAGACATCAAGTTTTAGACTGAACAATAGTTATGATCTCAGCCAGCCGGGGAACTATACGGCTTATGCCATCGTGCGGATGCCTGGGCAGAGTGCCCAACAAGGCACTAGATCTAAGAAGGTGCATTTTACTGTGATCAAGGGTCACGCCTCATGGAAGCAACGCGCCGGCGTTCCGGGCACACCTGGTGACACTAGAGAATACAGAATTTTGAACGTGACATCCAATGAGTTCACCGAGCTCTTCGTGCAGGTAGAAGACGTCAAGCGCAGCAAGATGCTCGCTACTTATTCGATGGGGAGGAACCTCGCGTTTAGAGATTTTACAGCGACGCTAGATAATAAAAACCGACTGAATGTACTCTTCCTAACCACACCAACTATTTATAGTCATACCGTGATCGATGCTGCGGGGGAAACCGTGCGCAGACAGTATCATAAGAAGGGATCTGGAGGCATATCCCCTAAGCTAGTCACTACTAGTAGCGGAGTGGTAGGCGTCATAAACTCCACTCCCTTCGACCTCAATAAACAAAAAGACCTCCGCAGTCAGATTCATAATCTATCGGAGCTGCCGCTAGGAATGTAGAAGCCGAGAGTTTAGGTTGTAGGCTTCCACTGTGACACCCGCTTAGGATCGCTCCTCTGTGGGTATCCTAAGGATAAATTTAGTGGCTTTGGAGGCGTTCTTGCGCTGTGAGAGCTTTTATGCTGTGATTTTCAGAATCATTTTTACTGACATCTTCGCTTAGTGATTTAGAGTGGGCTTATGGAGATACAGCATGTTCTTACCGCGGATCAGTTCACTCGCTCGGACTTAGATGCCATTATGGCGCGGAGTGTGGAGATGGAGGCTATCATCGCTGCTGGCGGATCTAAAATGTGTGATGGAAAAATTCTCGGTGCGCTTTTCTACGAGCCATCCACCAGAACCAGGCTGTCATTTGAGGTAGCGATGATGCGTCTCGGTGGGAATGTGGTATCGGAAACGGATGTTACTTTCTCGTCTCAGACTAAGGGAGAGGTGATGGAGGATACCATCAGGATCGTGGGTGGCTACGCTGATGTCATTGCTATCCGAACAAAGGTGAAAGGTGAAGCGAAGCTCGCTGCCCATTATTCGCCAGTGCCAGTTCTCAATGGCGGAGATGGAGCTGGGGAGCATCCTACGCAGAGTCTATTGGATTTATTCACCATCTCCAAGCATCATAGGATAGGAGATGAGGAACTCAAAGTAGCGTTTGTGGGAGATTTGAAATACGGGCGAACTGTGCATTCGCTCGCTAAGGTTTTGCGGAACTATGATGGAGTGGAGATTTCCTTCGTAGCGCCGGAGGTGATCCAGATGCCTAGTGAATACATGCAGGATGGTGATAAAGTTCATCATGAGCTTTCAGACGAGGTGATCACTCAGTCCGATGTGATTTATGATACGCGGATGCAGAAGGAAAGATTTGATGATTTGGATCAGTACCATCTGGTGCGAAATACGTTTATCTTTACGCCGGAAATTGTCGGGCAGATGAAATCCACCGCCACCCTGATGCACCCATTACCGCGTGTGAATGAGATCCAGCAGTCGGTGGATAAGCTCCCGCAGGCCAGATATTTCGAGCAAGCTCAGAACGGAGTGCCAGTGCGAATGGCACTCATCGCTGAGGTGCTGGGGTTGTAGATAAAAAAGAGGTAAGCTTAAAAAAACTGAGCTCTAGTATTTCCTTTTCAGGTCTTATTATAGCTCTGAATATTTCTTCGCGTATTTCAATGCTTTGATTGCCTGTGAAGGGGTGATTACTCCATTTAAGTATATCCCTG
>JBLHQF010000234.1:0-4026 GCA_047624885.1 Cryomorphaceae bacterium
AGAATTCCATCCTTGTGAAACGCAATTGCCCTGGGCTCAACCAGCTTGTCTAAAAATACCTTGGACTTATCCATTTTCCCGTCGCCGGTCGAGTCCTCTAGAATACTGATCCGACCAAGCTTCTCTAGCTCTTTAGTCCCCTTGAGGTCATTCATGTAGCCGACCATCTCCACCACCCAGAGGCGGCCTAAATGATCAAAGCGCATCACAACTGGATTGATCACTTGGGGTTCTGCAGCAAACAGATTCAGTTCAAACCCTTCGGCCACATGCATCTTGCTAATTGCTGCTACAGGGTCGAGGACTGGCCCATTGATTTCTGGGCGGATATAGCCTGCCTTTTTTTGAGCCTTGGCATCCTCCGCCGCGACAGAGCAGATTAAACATCCTAACATGAAGACTACTAGAGCCAGTTGCGCGTTTATTTGGTTCCTTATCATCATTTCGGTTTTCTTAATACGATTCCGCTTGCTTCCTTCAGTCTGATCAAGATGAAGGACTGTTACCCCAGTTTTAGGGAGCCTGCAAGCACGTTCACATAGAACAAGCCTCACGGTATCATCCCGTCGGCTTTTCGATAAGGTATTCAATTAGTTAGTTTTAGTTGTATTACACCGTATTCGTGTATAGCATTATTGTTCTTAGATATTTATGACGACATTATTGATTGCAGCCTTATTGGTGATTTTGATTTCAGCACTATGCTCTGGCACCGAGGCGGCACTCTTCTCCGTACCTATCATGAAGGTGCGCCAGATGGCAGATGAGGAGGAAAACAAGCGCAAGCGCGGGACCAGAACTCTACTAATTATCCGCGAGAAGATGAGCCGCCCCATCTCGATGATCGTGATCTTAAATAACGTCGCAAATATTGGAGGCACTACGATAGTAACTCTACTCGCTAAAGAGATCTATTCAAGTTTACTGGTTGGTGTCATCTCTGGTTCATTGACATTTATGGTGATTATCTTTGCAGAAATCATCCCTAAAACGATTGGCGAGAAACATAACGTCAAAATTTCACTCTTCATGGCAAAGCCAGTCTTATTTTTAACTAAATCCTTATTGCCTCTTATCTGGCTAGTAGAGTTTTTAACACGTCCATTTACCGGTAAAGACAGGCAAGTCATGAGTACAGATGAGCGAGAAATCCGCTATATGGCTCAGCTCGGCGAGGAGGAAGGAGTCATCGAAGCTGATGAGCTAGAGATGCTGCATGGAGTCTTCCAGCTCAATGATATGGACGCCAGAGCACTGATGACACCACGTGTCTCACTCACTTGTATCGAGGGTGATGTATCGATCAATTCCGTGATCGATGAGGTCATAAAGTCTCAGCACAGCCGCATCGTAGTCATCGGGGAATCCCGTGATGACGTTGTAGGAGTAGTGCTTAAATCTAGTCTACTCATCGCAATGGTGAAGGGCAAAGGCGACGATAAAGTAAAACTGCACGGCTATGAGCCAGTGGAAGTCCTTCACTGCAACAAAGCAGACGACATTCTACCCATCTTCCAGAAAAGCCGACAACACCTAGCCATTGTCAGAGATGAGTTCGGTGGTGTGGATGGAGTGGTCACCCTAGAGGACATCATTGAGGAACTCACGGGTGAGATCGTGGATGAGACCGATATGGATGAAGATATGCGCGAAGCCGCAGCTAGTTAGTTTATATCCCTAGCTTGCCGGTCAGTGTGTCTGTGACCATTTTCGGATTGGCTTTGCCTTTGGAGGCTTTCATCACCTGTCCTGTGAGCCAGTTTACCATCTTAGGATTGCCGCCAGTAATCTCGGCGACTTTGTCTGGGTTGGCTGAGATGACTTCATCAATGATGGACTCTATGGCTGAGTTATCAGCTGGCTCGAAGCCCATAGATTTAGCGGTTTCTGCGGGCGCTTTATCGGGGGATTCCCAGAGGGCGTTGAAGACGTCTTTTGCCTGGTTGTTAGAAATGGTGCCAGCTTCTACGAGATCGACTAATGCGGTGAGAGATGTCGCTGGGATAGGATTCTCAGTGATCTTGAGTTCGGTTTCGTTGAGCTTTCCGAGGAGGGTGTTGATAATCCAGTTGGCTACTTTTTTAGCGGCTTTGGAGCCTTTGGCAGCGGCCTCAAAGTAGTCGGCTAGTGGTTTCTCTGAGGTCAGGACGCCGGCATCGTATTCGGAGACAGTGTATTCTTTCACGAAGCGCTCACGCTTTTGGTGTGGTAGCTCAGGGACATGAGGTCTCATCTTGGCGACGATGTCAGCAGTGCGCACGGGTAGGAGGTCTGGCTCTGGGAAATAGCGGTAGTCCGAGGAGTCTTCCTTGATCCGCATGACGACGGTCTCGCCAATGGCATCATCCCAGCGAATAGTGGCTTGCTGCTGTGGGATGCCTTGGTCGTATTCATCACATTGACGCTGGATTTCAAACTCGATGGACTTTCTTACAGCGGTGATGGAGTTGAGGTTTTTGACCTCTAGCTTAGTTCCTAGCTCGGTGGTACCTATCGGTCTGACGGAAATATTTACATCACAACGCATCTGACCTTTTTCCATATCGGCATCTGAAATGCCGCCATAGATGAGGATCTGCTGGAGCGACTTGAGAAAGGCGTAGGCCTCGTCTGCCGTGTCTATATCCGGCTCGGTGACTATCTCCATCAGCGGCGTGCCGGCGCGGTTGTAGTCGATGGTTGAGTGATTCGCAAAGTGGGTGGATTTGGCGACATCTTCTTCGAGGTGGATGCGGTTCATCTCGACGACTTTCCCAGGATTAGGGATGTTTTTCTGCACTTCCTTAGGGTAGGCGATCTCGTAGAGCGGGACTCCGCCGCCGATACAGAGCGGGATATCAAACTGCGTGAGCTGGAAGTTTTTCGGCATGTCCGGGTAGAAATAGTTCTTTCTGTCCCATTTGGTAATCTCTGGGGTACGGCAATTTAGCAACATCCCAGCGAGGACGGTCTGCTCGATGGCGTGTTTATTTAAAACGGGCAGTGCACCTGGTAGCCCTAGGCAAACTGGGCAGACGTTGGTGTTTGGCTCATGTCCGTAGCCGGCTAGGCAGCCACAGAACATCTTGGAGTTAGCGGTGATCTGGCAGTGAACTTCGAGTCCGATGGTGGCGATGTAGTCTTCTCTAGGCATAGTGATTCTGCGGAATAGTTAGGTGAAAGATGTCGAAGAGTCAATACTGGCTGGTGTCTTTCTTACTGATATGTCTTTTATCTTAGTGGCTCTGCGCTGATGGAGAGCAGGTCGTCCATCAGTTTTTTTTCTGTGAGCGCTATATTGAGATCAGGGTTCATGAGTAGCCCTTGGACGTTGTTCTCAGCAATCAGCTTGCGGACAGTGGTATCATTCATGAGCTTGCGCACTTCCGGATTGCGCAGGACTTTTTTCACGCGTTCGTTCTCGGCGAGTTTAGTTATTTTTTCCCCAGAGGTGCTAGAGATGACGAGGAGCTTAGCGAGGTTGTACTTCTCGCGATCGTGGAGCTTGTAGATATTAGCCATTTTCTTCCCCATGATGGATGACTCGAATCTCTGCTTGAGGTTCGCTAGCGTCGGGTAATTCTTAAGACGAGTGGCTGCATTCTCATTGTCTTGGCTGATCCAGTATTTGATCTCCCCTTCTGCGCCTTTATCTTTGAGTAAATTCAGACTCAGCCAGACGAGACCTGTTGCGGCGAGAAGACTGACTAGAGCGGCTGGGACTCCGAAGGCAATACGGGAGATTAAGCTGCTGTTTTCAAAGGGATTAGTGAAGAAACTAAAGATTTTTGAGAGGAAGTAAAAGGATACAAGCCCGCAGATGACGGCGAAGACACTCCCCAACGCCCCAGGCGCGGCTGGCCATGATCTCTGTAGATAAGTCAGCGCTTCTTCAGAGCCCCAGTAGGCGGCATAGACTGATCCTGCTATAGTGAAAAGCAGGAAGACTAGCTTGACCGATCCCTTAAGAAAGCCGAGTAGAGTAAGTGATGCGATGACGGCAGTGATGATGCCACTGGTGCCTAGTTCATTGAGATTAAGTTCGCT
>JBLHQF010000235.1:0-3847 GCA_047624885.1 Cryomorphaceae bacterium
TGACCTTACCTTTGACGCGCTGGCTGATTGGGAACTTCGCTTCGATGTCTTCCCATGGGTTATCAAGCATTTGCTTGAGGCCGAGTGAAACTCTCTCCTTCTCGCGATCAACATCAAGGATCTGCACTTCGAGTGCTTTGCCGATGTGGAGCATCTCAGATGGGTGGGAAATTCTGCCCCAGCTCATGTCTGTGATGTGGAGTAGTCCGTCCATTCCCTGGAGATCAACGAATGCACCGAAGTCTGTGATGTTCTTCACAAGACCTTCGACCTTATCACCGATCTTCACAGTCTGAAGGAACTCTTGGCGGAGCTCACTGCGCTCTGCCTCGATGACTTCTCTGCGAGAAACAACGACGTTCTGACGCTCGTCGTTTGCTTTCACGATCTTAAATTCAAATACCTTACCGACATACTCGGAAAGATCCTTTGGCGGGATGATGTCTACCTGTGAACCCGGTAGGAATGCTTCCACACCTACGTTCACCATGAGACCACCTTTTACCACGCTCTTGACCTTGCCTTTGACAAGACCACCGTCTTCGTAGACCTGGACAATCTTTTCCCAGTTCTGTCTGTGTGCAGCTTTCTCTTTAGAAAGGACAACCATTCCGTCGTCATTCTCTAGCTTCATGAGAAGCACTTCAACGACGTCACCGAGTTCGATTTCTTCGTCTTCAAATTCTGACACTGGGATAGCTCCCTCAGACTTGTATCCGATATCCACTAGGATTACCTGTTGGCGGATGTCGATGATAGTACCGTTGACGATACTACCTTCTTTAAATTCTCTGAATTTTGAATCAATCAAATCCGAGAGTTCAGCATTAATGCTCATTATATTATGTTGTTTAGGTTAAGGTTATGTTCCTTGGTTTACATTTTTTTCCCTTAAGAAACCTCGCTGCTCCGTAAAGAGCTCCAATGAGAACCGAGGCTGAAACAACCCCATTGGCAGGAAAAATGTGAGCCGCATTTCTAGTCTCTCTATCCTGCTTAGCAAGCAGAATATAACCATTTTATTAATTTTTAGCCCTAAATAAGCAGAAATCAGCACATCATTGACATAAATGGCTCTCTCACTATGCTATCTTGCATCATGAAATTCAAATACTTTATCCTCAGCTCGCTCGCTTTTGTTCAGTTCTCACACGCGCAAGATACCAAAGATGTCAAGATCCACAATGACCTCAGTACCGCGCTGCAGCAGGTGGATACGGATGGTGAATACCTTAAGCTGGAGAAATCTAGCAAATTAATTGAATTCATTACCTCGAAAGCAGATGAATATATCCTTCCAGAAATGGTGAAATCTGGTGAGATCCCAGCAGGATTTAGCTTCGATAAAATGCTTGGTTTTACCGGCATTTCAGACATCACAGCTAGTAGTCAGAGTGTGAAAAAAGACGGGGATAACTATGTTTCTAAAAATTTCATTCAGACCAATGGATCTCGCAAAGGCATTCTTTCGCTTCTAGGAAAAACTGATAAGCCATGGGCAGCTCTTGAGTATGCGCCAGCGAATACGTCCATCCTGCTTGAGACTCACCTGGATCTCACTTCTATCCCAAAGATCATGAAGCAAATCGCTCCGATGATGGAAAAAGAGGCCGCTAAAGAGATGCTGGCCTCACTGAATGAAAAAGAGCCTATCGCGGGACTCACTCTTGAGACAGTGCTGATGCAAGCGAACGCTAGGATCTCTATCATAGCAGAGCTCGATGACACTAAAGCCTGGGGGCCGCCTAGCCAGAAATTACCCGCCGTTCACACTACTGGCAGAATCGATGGCATCGCAACGTTCTTATGGAAAAATTACGGAAAAATAATCTCCGAGCAGGTCCCAGTGAAAAGCGAAGGTAATATTCACACCATCCTATCACCTGAGAAAATCCCCGCACCATGGGGTGAGCTCACACCCATTGTCGTTATCGATACCGACAACAACCACATCTGGTTTTCACTTTCAGCAGAGCATCTCCAAGTATGCCGAGCAGGTAAATCAAAACTCACGGATAACAAAGATTTCCAGCTAGCGAATAAGGATAACCGAGACAGCGGAGTGGCTAGAATGTATCTTTCTAAACAAGCTATCACTATCGCTATGGACCTTTTAGAGACCAACATGAGAAAGGAAATGAATGAGCCTATGGCTCAGAAAGTAGTCGCTGAAGTCTTCAAATACATGCAGAATTTTAGCAGTGTCTCTAGCTGTGTGAGTCACGATGATAAAGGCATCCTCGTTAACACCAACGCACCATTCCCGCTGAAGAATATGCAGTTAGCTGGTGTGCCTATGATAGCCTCACTCGCAGGGCTTAGCTACGGACCGATCATGAAACATCTGGAATCTAGCCAGAATGCACAAGATATATCTCAGTGTAAAAATATCTACTCAGCACTACTGGGCTATATGGTAGCGAATGACAATTCATTCCCCAATAATCTTCAGCAACTCGTAGATGGTGGACATATGACTAAAAAGTATCTCACGATGAAGAAGCGTAAGCTTCACTACATCAAAGGACTTAGCCCTGCTGATGCGAATAAAATCATCCTCTATACCTCACCAGACAAGAACGGCAAAGCCATCTACGCAAGAGTAGATGGCTCCGTGAGGGCCGTTCATCACTTCGAGCTAGAAGAATTGCTCGCTAAACAGTAATTCTAAAATTACTTCCTCGGCTATTTCATCTTCAAAATTATGACTGCATTAAGAATCATCTCGCTCACCCTGCTCAGCACCGCCACGTTGCTCACTGCTAAAATAAAGATCGCCTGTGTGGGGGACTCTATCACGTTTGGCTCTGGTATTGCTGAGCCAGAAAAGTTCAGCTACCCCGCTCAGCTCGGGCCGCTGTTGGATGATGAGTATGAGGTGAAAAATTTTGGAGTCAGTGGCGCAACGATGTTGCAGAAGGGTGATAAGCCCTACATGAACACCAAGGCATATATGGCATCACTCGCTTACCAGCCAGACATTGTCATCATCAAGCTTGGCACCAATGACTCAAAACCGCACAACTGGAAACTCAAAACGAGCTTCTCCGAGAGCGCCAATAATCTCATTAGAAGCTACCAAAATCTTACCTCTAGTGATGGAAAAAATCCACGGATCATTCTCTGTAAGCCAGCGCCAGTCATCGGAAAGGGAAGATGGGGTATCACAGAGAAAGTCGTCAGAGGCGAGGTTGCTAAACAGATCGAGGATATCGCTCGAATCCAAAAGCTAGAAATAGTCGATCTCCACATACCGCTCTGCGATAAGCCAGAGCTTATCCCTGATAGAGTCCACCCAAATGCTGCTGGTGCCACACGTATGGCGAAACATATGCACCGCTATATAATGATCCCTAGAGATGAAAAATACAAATACGACGTGAATAGGAAACCATCATTAGAGAATTTCCACGGGTTTCAAATGTTTACATGGAATTATGGTAAACGAAAAATCGTTCTTCCACGAGTCCCGGCCAAGGGCTTACCTTGGATCTGGCGCGCAAGATTCTGGGGTCATCAGCCACAGTTCGACATCCAGATGTTAGAGCTCGGTTACCATATCGTTTACTGTGATGTGGCGAATCTTTTCGGAGCTCCCTCAGCCGTAACGAAGTGGGATGCCTTTTACAAACTCACTCAGGAATGGGGACTCGGACCTAAGCCGATACTTGAAGGGATGTCTCGCGGAGGGCTCATCATTCACAACTGGGCAGTCGCTAATCCTGAGAAAGTCGCTGGCATCATTAGTGATAACGCCGTCATGGACATCAAGAGCTGGCCGGCAGGATTTGGCACAGGAAAAGGCGCGCCATCCGCTTGGAAAAAATGCAAAGCGGCCTACGGATTT
>JBLHQF010000236.1:0-3773 GCA_047624885.1 Cryomorphaceae bacterium
ATTGTGTCCTCAATAATCATAGACATTTGTTTTGATACGACCTCGCAGCTGCCTGTATTCCCCTACTAATCCCTCCACCACATCGACTCCTTCAGCGTTGTCGGCTTTATTGAAGGATATCATGGTGCAGTCAAATGGGCCCTATATTCTTAATAAGAATTTCAAATTATTGTTAATATTTTCACCTTCTCCCCCGCATCATCCACGTTCACAAACGTCACGTTCGTCGAGAAAATTACTTTCCTATCCTGCACTCTGCCACAGAAAACTTCCACATTATAAGTGATCGAGGTTTTTCCTACCTTCTTGCACTCGCAACGTATCACCAGGATAGAACCATTTTTCACTCCGAATTTAAACGCTACCTCATCCATTCCAATCGTCACGAACTTACACTGAGGAAACTCTAAGCTCGCAGCAATAAAACTAGCCTCATCGACCCAGCTCAGTAGCTTGCCGCCAAATAATAACCCATATTGGTTTAGATCCGTCGTCATCACTAGTCTGTGGGTCTCGTGTTCCATATTTTTTTCTATTAGGTATATTATTTTGGTGAAATTTCGATCCGCTTGTAGCGTGCTGGTGACTTTGGCGATTGCGTCTGCACTGGCGCATCTATCAGCGCATTATGTACGAGGCGACGATAGTAGGCATTCAGCGGGCGGGTTCTAACAGATTTACCAGTTTCTGCCACCTTCACTGCCAGCTCCTTCGCCTTTTCCACCAGATCGTCCTCCTGCTCTTGACGGTACTGATCACAGTCCACCTTCACCCTCGGAGCATCCGGGTAATGCTTTTGGAGGATTCTATTTACAAGATACTGAATGTCCTCAAGGCGATCGCCATTTCTGCCGATGATACTTTTACTATGCTCAGTGGAAATATTCAGACATAGCCCGTCATCCAGCTTTTCCGCTACCACCTGAATCTGGAACCCGAGATGCCCCATCATCGTGATCAAAATTTTCTCAGCTGCCAGTTCCCAGTTCATTCTTGTTAACATAGAGGTAAGTTTTACTCAGTGCAATATCGAAAAATGCTTGCTGGTAATCATCACCCTCTCTAAAAAGAACCAACGCTAGAAATACATCATGCCAGCTAAACCAAATATCCACCTAATCTACGGAACAGATGATGGCGCAGTCGCCGAAGCCGCCATCAAGCTCTTCAACCAGCTCAAACCTGCCGATGGAAATGACTTCGCAAATGACATCATCGATGGAAATGCTGATAATGCCGAGCACGCACACAAAATCTCCCTAGACACTATCCAAGCCCTACTCACCCTACCATTCTTCGGCGGAGCCAAAATAGTCTGGCTAAAGCGCGCCACCTTCATGGGCACTGACCGCACCGGCGAAGCAGCCCGAGCCAAGGAAGGCGTGGAGTCTCTATTAGAGATCCTAGAAGCAGGGATAGGCGATGACATCCACTTCATCATTTCCGCCTCAGCCATCCACAAAAGCCGTAGGTTTTTTAAGTATCTGAAAGCCAATGCTAACCTAATCGAGCACAACAAACTCGACACCTCTAAGGAAGGCTGGGAAGAACAAGTCGCTATATTAGTGGAGAAACGCGCCGCCACTCTGGAGCTGAATTTCGAGCCAGATGCCATGGACTTATTCGTCGCACTCGCAGGCGAAGATACCCGCCAGATAAAAAATGAACTAGAAAAACTAGACCTCTACACCGGCAAGGACCGCCACACCGTCACCATCGATGACGTGCGCAAAATAGTCCCCCTCTCACGCGCCGGAGTCGTCTTCGAGATCGGCAGCGCCATCCAGAAAGCGAATGCCAACCGCGCGCTCGAACTCATCGACCAACAACTCGCCCGTGGAGAATCCGCCATCGGCATCCTCCGCGCCTCCCTCATCCCCACCATCCGCAATCTCTTCATGGCGAAAGCCGTCCAGGAAATGTTCCCCAGCCAAAAGCTCGACCGCTTCAACATCGGCAAAGTCCTCGGCTCCCTCCCCAACAGCGAAACCCAATGGCTCCCCCAGAAGAAAACCGGCGGAGTCAACACCTGGTCACTCGCCTTCGCACTGCTACCATCCAGAGCCTACCCCATGGCAGCACTCAGACACGCACTAGAATCCACCCTCAAAGCAGACAAAAACCTAGTCACCACCGCCCTAGACCACCGCATGATCCTCCACCGCCTCATAGTAGAACTCATCTCCAGCTCCAACAGAAAGTCACCACCCCGGCGACGCGCCTCATAAAAAAACCTCAGTAATTAGTAATAATTGGTAGGGATTGATCGCCGAGCAATCCGCACAGTGCGAACAGCACGTGTCCATCAGCACCAAGCCACTACCCAAGCCACTACCCAAGCCACTACCCAGAGCACTACCCAGAGCACTCAACCCAAGAACCTTTAACCTTTTTCCTTTAACCTTTAACCTTTAACCTTTTTCCTTCTCTTCATGAAAACCATCGTCATCGCCCTAATCGTAGGAGCCGCCGCGGGTCTCCTCGGTGCCCTCTGCGGAATAGGCGGAGGCATTGTCATGGTGCCAGCGTTCACAACAGCACTCGGCATGGAGCACAAAAACGCCATCGCCACCTCGCTCGCCGTCATCGTAGTCACCGCCCTCGTCGCCACACTCAACAACGCACGCCCTCAGACCCTCGTCCAGATCGACTGGCGCATCGTAGCCATCGCCGCCAGCGGAGCCGCCATCGCCGCCTGGTGGGGCACCGACCTCATGCACCAGCTCAGATCCCCCGTCCTCACCAAGATCTTTGCAATCACCCTCATCGTCTTCGGCATCAAGATGCTAGTCTCGAAATAACAAAGCCCTCAGCAATGAGAAAAAGCTATCGTATTTTAACCACAGCTTTCAGACCATTCCCTTCGCACCAAGACATGAGAGCCTTCTTCTTTTCCTCATCCTCGAAGCTATCCCATTGATCTGATAAATCATACTTACTAAGCAAATCCCTAAAATAACCATAAGCACCGCTCCGAGAAAAAACATGCTTAATCTCATCATAATATTCAGGTATTGATTCAGCAAATCTCATCACTAAGACCTTTCCCAAATCTAAATCATACTTATCTGGCAGATGTATATAATCGTCATCCTCATCAATTTTCTCAAAAAGAAAAGGCTCACCAGAATGTTCCTCGTCATTCCAGACTAACTCTCATGTCAACTTAGATGCATAGAAAGCAATCTCACCTCTACTCCCATCCACCACTTCATAACCCATTTCTATTTCAAATAAATCAACCTCTTTCATATCTTTCATATCTTTCATATCGATTGTATCTTATTCGATTCACCACCATTTAATTCAGCCTTAAAACTTAACACTTAAATTTTCAAAATCCCCCATCATGTCACTACAAGTTCTTGCTTAATCCCGCTATCTAATCCATATCAATTCTACCATGTCTCTACCTAAACTATACATCCCAGGACCAGTCGATATCGCACCAGAAACTTACGCCGCTATGGCAGAACCCATCGTTGGTCACCGCGGCGGTGATTTCGAAGCCCTCTACGCATCCATTCAGCCGAACCTCAAAAAGATCGCCGGCACCGAGCGCAACGTTTTCCTATCCACCTCATCCGCTTGGGGCGTCATGGAAGCCGCCATCAGAAATCTCGTGCAGAAAAAAGTGCTCAACCTCTGCTGCGGAGCATTCTCAGATAAATGGTATGGCGTGGCAAAATCCTGCGGTAAAGACGCAGAGAAAATCCAAGTCGAATGGGGCGAGGCTATCGATCCTGAAGCCGTCCGCGCTAAGCTCGCAGAAG
>JBLHQF010000237.1:0-3765 GCA_047624885.1 Cryomorphaceae bacterium
CCTCGGCTGTATCCTCATGGCACTCATGATGTCAAATGCCGGTGGAGCATGGGACAACGCCAAGAAATACGTTGAAGATGGCAACCACGGCGGTAAGGGCTCACCCGTCCACGAAGCTTGTGTCGTGGGTGACACAGTAGGAGATCCATTCAAGGACACCTCTGGCCCATCCATGAACATCATCATCAACGTCATGGCCATTGTTTCACTCGTGATCGCAGGATCACTATAGGAACAACACCTATAAAATAGAAACATTTAAATCATTCATAAGCCGCTGAGATCATTCTCAGCGGCTTATTCTTTTAATAAGTTAACCCATCGAACCCAGCATCTCTCCTACCACCATCAAATTCACCATCGCCAAAGATCCAATCCCCACTGCCAAATAAATTAATTCAAACCTCCTAGCAGATCTCACTTTCTGACTAAACAAGCTAATCACCCAACTCACGAAACATAGCGCAGCAAATGCAGCGATTAAAAAGCCATACACTACCATCAGCCCTATAGAGTCTGAGAAATAGACGCCAACAGCTAACACATGGGCCACCACCACAATCAGTAAAACACACCTAGATGCCTCACATTTTTTGGAGGAAAAGAGCTCAACTGTCATTCCGATAAGCACAACGTAAACCATGCTGAATATTAGCCCCCATAAATACAACCCTTGGCATAATCCACAGCCTAGCACGCTTTCCATTCCGTTCATTTGAAAAACCTAGCACAGACCTAATGGCATTAGACAATCGATAACCAACGCGACATCATCACCCAGAATGATACACCCTTTTCATCTCCATTTCTAGTTCCACATGGCAGTAATATCTGCAAAAAAACAGAAATCAGCCAAAACCAACATTTTAGGGTTGCACATTCCATTGAGTTACCGTAATTCTCTGCCCGCGTTACGAAAGTAATTCACCGTGTTACTAAATGTAACACACATCAACAGGCCTATGGTGTAATGGTAACACTCCGGATTTTGATTCCGTCATTCTAGGTTCGAGCCCTAGTAGGCCTGCTTTATTATGCCCTTGAGCCTAATTTTCTTGCTTGTTTCTTGATCAGAAATACTGAAACTACATTCATGCAAGATATTCAAAAACTGTTAGAACAATCGATCGAGGACTTTTCTATTTCTAGAAGTGAACGCAAGGAACTCAAAGCAGCGCTAACCAAGATCTCTGGTCAAACCACCGAACAAGCCAAGGCCAGGCAACTTGCCTTCCAGATGGCAACCAAGGTCATCTCAGAGATCGGCGAGCTGGCAGCTATGGAATGGCTCGAAGGAGTCATTAAGCTGATCTATGCAAAGGAAAACAAGGTCACATCCAGCGCCTACTTCAGCCCAGGTGAAGACTGCCTGCACCGCATCCGCAGACTCATCAGCGAGGCTCAGCACTCGCTCGACATCTGCGTGTTCACCATCACGGATAATCGGATCGTAGAGAAAATCATCGAGGCTCACCGCCGCGGCATCGCGATCCGCATCATTTCAGACGATGACAAATCCGAGGACCTAGGCTCCGACATGGAACGCCTTGAGCAATCCGGCATCAACTGCATCTACGACGCCACTTCCGCGCACATGCATCACAAGTTCGCAATCGCAGACGGTCACACTCTCCTCAATGGCAGCTTCAACTGGACGCGCTCAGCCACCACCGCCAACAGCGAAAACATCCTCGTCACCAACAATCCAAAACTAGTCACAAAATACGCCGCCGCATTTGATAAGTTGTGGGATCAGCTATCTGATTGAATTTAAGAAATCAAAAACTGCTACCCTTACTTATCTAAGAATTTACGGATTGCATTGAGCGTTTCTTCGCTCAGATGATGCTCTGCACCTTCCGCATCGGCATCGGCTTGCCCTTCACTTACTCCTAATGCGACGAAAAATTTCTTGAGTAAATCATGTTTTGCCGCTGCAGTCTTAGCGATACATACCCCTTCTGCTGTCAGCTCAATTTTTTTAGAGCGCGTGTCCGTAATAAGCTCTTGTTCTTCCAGCCGCTTGAGAGTGCGGATGACCGTCACGTGTGAGACACCAAAAATCTCCTGTAAGCTGGTCACGCTCACAGGGATGCTTCTTTCTTGTATTTCGTAGATCGCTTCTACGTAGTCTTGGGCTAGCTCAGAAGAATGCTGCCTGCGCACTCGTTGATGAATTTTAGCTCGGCTTTGGGTTGTGTCACTCATCGGATTATTCAACATTTACCATAAAAGTTTCATTTAATACAAATAAATACTTGTCATAAAGCATAAATGTAGCTAAAGCTACACTAATGTAGCCCATGCTACATTTTAAATTTACTAGTTCAACAAGATGAAACCAAAAAATAATAATCAATCACGAGGTCGTGCTAGAGCATTCTCAACTGCCGTTCTAACTACCAGCCTCTTAGGAGCGTCCGCAATCTCAGCCACTGCTAAGGACGTGGCCCAGACAGAATTACTAGAAGCAAGTATGCCTAAAAAAGAAAGCGGGATAACACCCTACGCTACTCTCATGGGTGAAGTTTATACTAACCACAGCGGCGGCATCAGCAACGGCTCAGCATTTGCTGGCTTACTTGACGTTGGAGTCGAGATAGATCTTGAGAAACTTGCGGGTTGGAAAGGTGCTAGTATCTTCGCGAACGCTTTCTACTTTGAAGGAGACGACATCACGGGAAAAAGAATCGGCGATTTCAATGCCGCAACAAATCTCTACACTGACACAAGTTTCAATATTTATAACATCTTCTTTCAACAATCATTCGGCAATGGTGACTCCTTTTTCAAATTAGGACAAATTGCACTAGATGATGATTTCATGGTATCCGAATCAGCTCTGTTGTTCATCAATGCTGGTTTCGGTCCTCTACCAGTGCAGTCAGGGAATACAGCAGCTCCTATTTATGCCCTGGCTGCACCTGGTGGAGTCATTCACTATGACATCGCAGGTCCTGGTTTCGTCCAGGCTGGAGTCTATGTCGGTGATTCAGGAACTGCCGAGTCTGGCAACCAAGGCTTTGACTGGAATACAGGAAATGCCGCAGGATGGATGATCATGGCTGAGGCTGGATTTACCTACGGTGAAAATGATGGCAGCGTCGTCAAAGTTGGTGGTTATTACCACACAGGTGAATACGAACGTTTTGCAGACGGTGAAATAGAAAGCGGGCTTTACTCAATGTATGCTATAATCGACCACCAGTTGATCGCCGCAGAAGGTTGCGCGAGCTTAAATGTATTCTTCAGAGGAGGATTTGCACCACAGGACGATATCGCAGTTGTCTCCGGTTATGTGGAAGGCGGCCTAGTCGGCAGAAATGTTTTCAAGGAAGACGATGCCTTAGGATTCAGTGCCTCTTGGACTGATCTCTCAGATGACTTCCGTCTCGTTGAAGGTGGCAGTTCATCAGAAACAGTCTTGGAACTAACCTACCAGCTACCTGTCAACGATTGGCTAACAATCCAACCAGATATTCAATACATCATCAATCCTCAAGGCGGGGACGACGATGCATTCGTATCAGGACTTCGTGCAGAAATTTCATTCTAAACTTTCGATCATAAAATAATTTAAACCCCGATTTCTTTCACAAGAATCGACAAAACAATCTGGATAAGCTACTAAGCTCCTGCTTTCCCAGTGGATAAAAACAAGGAACTTAAACTAATATTAAAAAAGAAAATGAAACTAAATATTAATAGCAAAAGCATAACGAGAAAGTCCTTCTTGGCCGTCTCGGCTTTAGCCTTCACCGCATT
>JBLHQF010000238.1:0-3764 GCA_047624885.1 Cryomorphaceae bacterium
AGTAAAGCTCGCGTCTCCGAAATACTCAGCGGCAAGCGCCCACTGACCATTCCCATGGCACGTAACCTTCACCAAGATCTAGGAATCCCAGCGTCAGTCCTGCTAGCTGATGAGCGTGCAGAACTACCAAAAGAAATCGATGTTTCTACCTATCCTGTGAAAGAAATGCATAACTATGGCTGGTTTCCCCAATATGAAGGCAAGACATGGCAAAGCGTGAAATGCCACGCTGAAGACATGCTACATTCTCTACTAGAGCCTTTCAAAGACTCTCCCGTCCGCGCTTTCAATAGAGCTGGCTTCAAAGAGGACGCCCAGCTTAATGAAAGTGCACTGTATGCTTGGCGCTGCAGAGTCCTCACTGAATCAGAGAAGCAAAAGCTATCAGAGTTTGACACAGAGGATCTCACAGAGGAATTCATATCCAGTCTAGTGAACATCACTCAGTTTGATGACGGTCCTAGGATGGCTATTGAACTACTCGCTCAACGTGGCATCGCCGTCGTTATCATGCAGCACTTACCAAAAACCTACTTAGATGGTGCAGCACTTAGAAATAGAAAAGGAAATCCTGTCATAGGACTCACTCTAAGGCACGATCGCCTAGATAATTTTTGGTTCACTCTTTTCCATGAATTAGGCCATGTAAAGATGCACCTAGAACAGAATCCTGATGGTTTCTTCGACGATACAGAGAGCAATGATAACAAGAAGGAGGAAGGTGAGGCAAATTCATTTGCTCTAAATCACTTAATTCCACATGACCAATGGGGCATACTTCGCGAAACGATAAAGAAAACCGCAGAAATCCGCAAAGAAGCTAAGCGTTTAGCCATACATCCTGCAATCATAGCGGGTCGTTTAAGGAACGAATTTCAGTCCTACAGCAAATTTAGAACTCTGATCGGACAAGGCGAAGTAAGATCATTACTACTTCAGTAAGACACAAAAAAGGGCCGTATTTCTAACAAGTCGAGGCATTCACGATTTATGGACCTATGATCTACATGTCGATGGTATCGACATATGGATGAAAAGTGTCGATGATTTGCGTTTTTATCGACATGTTATGTCTTTTGGCTATTCTAACAGCAACTATCCATTTCCGAGAATAGCCACATGAACGAAGCAGAAACGAGAGCAGAACTCATCGACCCCGCGCTAACGGCTGCGGGCTGGGGAGTGGTGGACGGATCTCGGGTGCTGCGTGAGCGCAGAACTACTAAAGGCAGCTCACCGACTCAGATTTCTCAAGGTCGGCTATTAGGAGCTGGGCAGCGGGCTAAGCCTGAGATAGCGGATTATATTTTAGTGTATAAGAACCGCAAACTGGCGGTGATAGAGGCGAAGAAGCGTGATCTACCGCTGACGGAAGGTGTGGCTCAGGCGAAGCAGTATTCCACAAAGCTGCAAGTGAGGTTCGCATACTCGACTAATGGAGTGGGCATTTACCAGATCGATATGCTGACTGCCAAGGAGGGAGAGATCACGAGCTTTCCTACGCCAGACGAACTCTGGGACGCTACCTTTGCGAAAGAGAATGAATGGAGAGATAGGTTCTCTGCGATACCTTTCGAGGATAAAGGTGGAGCTTGGCAACCGCGATATTATCAAGATCTAGCAATCCAACATGCGCTGGATGCGATGGCAGATGGACAGAAACGCATCTTGCTGACATTGGCTACTGGCACGGGTAAGACGGCGATTGCATTTCAAATCGCGTGGAAGCTGTTTTACTCCAAATGGAATAGAAGCGGCGAACCAACACGGAGACCTAGGATTTTGTTTCTGGCGGATCGGAATATTTTAGCAGATCAGGCATTCAATGCATTTTCAGCATTTGAGGATGATGCGCTAGTCCGCATCGCTCCTGACGAGATCCGTAAGAAGGGTCATGTGCCGAAAAACGGTAGTATCTTTTTCACCATATTTCAGACCTTCATGTCTGGATTTAATTACGAGACGAACCAGCGTGACCCGAACCTTGAAGGATATCCTAAGGACTTCTTTGACTTCATCGTAATTGATGAGTGTCACCGTGGAGGAAGCAAGGATGAGTCTAACTGGCGAGGAATCTTAGAGTATTTCTCCTCTGCTACTCAGCTAGGTCTTACTGCTACTCCTCTGCGTAAGAATAACGCTGACACCTACGCTTACTTCGGTAAGCCGGTCTATACCTATGCGCTGAAGGATGGGATAAATGATGGTTTTCTGACTCCATTCAAGGTGCAGCAGATTTCTACCACACTTGATGACTATATCTATACAGCCGATGATGATGTGGTGGATGGAGAAGTGACGGTTGGGAAAATTTATGAGGAGAATGATTTCAACCGAGTGATCGAGATCATGGAGCGGGAGAAAAAGCGTGTGGAGATATTTCTGAACTCAATCGATCAGACCGAGAAAACGATCATTTTCTGTGCAACTCAACTGCATGCTCTGGCGGTGAGAGACCTGATCAATCAACTCAAGACTAGCAAAGAGCCGAACTACTGTGCACGCGTCACGGCAGATGATGGGAGCCGAGGTGAACTGGCGCTGAAACAATTTCAAGACAACGAAAAGACGATCCCTACCATTCTCACCACTTCGCAGAAACTCTCGACTGGAGTGGATGCCAGAAACGTGCGGCACATCGTGCTGATGCGCCCAGTGAACTCGATGATAGAGTTCAAACAGATCATCGGCAGAGGAACGCGTCTCTATGATGGTAAAGACTACTTCACGGTGCATGACTACGTGAAAGCCTACAAGCACTTCGCTGATCCTGAATGGGATGGAGAACCGCTAAAGCCAGAAGATCCTAAGCCACCAGTCATTCGTAAACCATGTAAAGAATGTGGAAACCGCCCCTGCACCTGTGAGAAACCACCACCAGAGCCATGCCCAGAATGTGGAGAAACGGAATGTAGCTGCAACCGTAAATCATTGATAAGAGTGAAGCTCTCGGATGGTAAATACCGCCAGATTCAGCACATGACGCACACGTCATTCTGGAGTCCAGATGGAACGCCACTTTCCTCCACTGAGTTCCTGAAAAAGCTCTTCGGTGACATCCCTGAATTTTTCAAAAATGAACAAGAACTCCGTGAACTATGGAGCCATCCTGATACACGCGGAAAGCTACTAGAAGGTCTTGCTGAAAAAGGCTACGGCACAAAACAGCTAGGGGAATTAGCTAGCATCATCCAGGCTGAAAACTCAGACATTTTCGATGTGTTAGCTCATGTTGCCTACTCGCATCAGCCAGTAACTCGCGAGCACCGCGTCTCCTCGCACATAGATCTCATCCACTCCCATTATGATAGCCAACAACAAGCCTTTATCGACTTCGTCCTATCCAGCTACATCAAAGATGGCGTCACACAACTAGCTCCCAACAGCCTAGGTTCATTACTAGATCTCAAATACGGAGGTCTCCATGATGCTGCAATGAGTTTAGGAGAGGCTGCTGCTATACGTGACCTTTTCATGAGCTTCCAAAGGCATTTGTTTAGCAAACAGGAGAGTGCTTAGTCTATAAGTCTATAAATATTTGACTTATTGCATCCTGTGCGAAATCCAGCTACAAATCCATTGACCTAGCAGTCAACAAGGTTGAGTATCTATCCTATGAACAAGCCATCACTTGCTGACCTCAGAGAAAATTATACCAAATCAGGACTCAACGTCACCGATGTGAATCCAGATCCGTTCACTCAATTTCAAAACTGGATGGACTGCGCGATCTCTAGCGATATCATCGAGCCTAATGCAATGTC
>JBLHQF010000239.1:0-3348 GCA_047624885.1 Cryomorphaceae bacterium
TCTCCTCTAACAGATCACAGGGCATCATATCTATGTTCGCAGCCTTCGCCATGAGTGAGTAAGCGTATTCCAGTGCGGGGTAGCCTCTAGGGGCATCCAGCTCTTTGTCTTTGTTAGATTTCACACCATCAAATTTTAGTAACCAATGACTGAAGCCAGTTTGATATTCTGTATCAACTTGACCTGATCGCACCTCCTTGGTTTCTGGATTCCAAGCGATAACCGCCTTAGCCCTCGCTCCCCCAGCGGAGGTCCCTACGCGGAGGATGTCTGAGAGTGCAGCGGCATCATCAGGCCCAAATCTGGTGTGGAGCCGCTCGCGATTACTCAGCACCTCTGATGCGAGATCAACAAGACGCGCTACTTCTAAAGATTCTGCGGACTTAGCGGATGCAGGACTCGTGGCCGGCTCGAACTCTAACGCACCCATCCCACGTGTGCCGCTGTAGCATAGGCGCTCGATGACATTAAACGAATCCGCAGCGCGCCCCTGGGTAGCCAGCCAGGCATCAATAAGCGCGTTGCCAAATTTATCCGGCAGCACATCCGCAAGCAGCCCAGGAAGACCGTAAAAAGTATCGCGGGGCAGCCCAGCGAAACGGTAGATTTCGCCCGAAAGCGGCATCATAATTGGTGACACTTCGATCCCGCTTTTCTGAAAATCAGCATCATACTCGAACTCACAAACACCTATCTCATCTAGGCTAGCTGCAGCCACCGTAGTCCCCCAGAGTTTGATTTGCGCGATCATTCATCCCCCCATTTCCATGCTGCAGGCTTCTTATGTTTTTTCGCTTTAGATGCTCGGTATTTAGTTGGCTCCTCTTTCATGAGCATTTCCATCGGGCTGGCTGTTTGATCTGGTATCAAGTCTAGCAACTCTTCTAGCTTACCAAAGCTACGCAAAATACGGATGAGGCTAGTGAGCTGGATAGAATGCCCTTTTTCAAAGCGTTCAATTGTGCTCTTCCCCACCCCAGAATCCTTCGCCAACTGGTTCTGGGTGATGTTCTTGCGCAATCGCAACTGCCGAACACGTTCTCCAATGTGCTCTAGGATAGCCTTATCGGTAAGCAATGGATCTATAGTCTTCATTTATGATGATTAAGGTAGTTCTAAACCTATTAATTCATTTATGATGAATTAAATGCTAAATTAACGATTAATTCGTCATAAGTGAATACTTAAACAGTATTATTACTCATTTATTACTAAGGACTTGGCCAGGAGATTACACATCTCCGCTACGAAAACCTAAAAGCGATAGCACGCAACCTTCACCAACTCATTATTACAGCCTAACCCCGAACTTCTCCTCAACAATCGCTAGCGGGACTGGCTCAAAGCTGGCTGGCTCCATGGTGAAGGAGGCCCTGCCGGAAGAAACGGTGCGGAGCGCGGTCATGTAGCCGAACATTTCTGCGAGTGGGACCTGAGCTTTTAATGTGCTGATGTTGCCTTTGGCTTCCATTCCGCCGATGAGTGCTCGTCGGCGGCTGAGGTCGCCCATGATGTCGCCTTGGTATTCGATAGGGGTAGAGATTTCTACATCCATCACTGGCTCTAGAAGCTGTGGCCCAGCTTTCTCAAAGGCATCGCGGACGGCAAAGATGGCAGCCACCTTGAATGCGTTATCGTTGGAGTCAGTATCGTGTGCTTCTCCGCTGACAATATCCACGTGGACATCGATCACCGGGTAGCCGCCGACTGAGCCATTTGTCATGGAACCCTCGACGCCAGAGATGACCGATTTGATAAATTCTTTCGGTATAGTACCGCCGGTGACTTTGTTGTCGATGGTGAGGCCTTTGCCTTTTCCATTAGGACGAACAGCAATTTCTACTACGGCATACTGACCAGTGCCGCCAGTTTGTTTTTTGATTTCTCCGTGGCCATCCGCTGCAGTGGAAATAGATTCACGGTAGGCGATCTGCGGTTTACCCACGTTTGCTGCGACGTTGAATTCGCGCTTAAGGCGATCGATAATAATTTCTAGGTGAAGCTCACCCATGCCTGCGATGATGGTCTGGCCGGTGTCATCATCAGTCTTTACCACAAATGTAGGATCCTCTTCTTGCAGACGCGCCAGACCAACAGACATTTTGTCTGAGTCTGCAATAGTCCTCGGCTCTACTGCCATGGCGATAACTGGCTCTGGGAATGATGGTGGCTCTAAGAGGATCTCAAATTTCTTGTCGCAAAGGGTGTCGCCAGTGGTGACATTTTTGATCCCCACGTAGGCGGCGATGTCACCAGCGTAGGCGGTGTCAATCTCGGTGGTCTTATCGGCCTGCATCTGGATGAGTCGCTGCACGCGCTCTTGTTTTCCAGTGCGTGGATTGTAAACCATATCTCCCTTAGAGACGGTGCCGGAGTAGACGCGGAAGAACACCAACTTACCTACAAATTTATCTGCCCAGAGCTTAAATGCGAGTGAGCAAAATTTACCATTGTCGTCAGACGGAGCGAGAACCACCTTCTCGGTATCATCTGGATGCAGACCTTGGGCCGCAGCCACATCTAGTGGGCTAGGGAGGTAGTCAATTACCGCATCGATAAGAAACTGAATCCCCTTATTCTTAAAGGCTGACCCACCAGACACCGGGATAAAATCATTACTGATTGTCACACGACGAATAGCTGACTTGAGATCAGCCGGAGTGATCTCCTCTTCCATGAGAAATTTCTCACCGAGCTCTTCATCGATATCGGCGATCTGATCGATGAGTTCGAGTCTGGCATAAGCAGCAATTTCGACCTGCTCACCATCGAGCTCCTTTACGGTAAACGTAGAACCATGCTTGTCGTCATCGTTGAAAATGATTGCCTTTTGATTCACTACGTCGATCTGCCCACGGAGATCCTCCTCGGATCCGATTGGGATCAGAATAGCACCAGCATTGGCTCCGAGCTTGTCGCGCACATCATTCAGCACATGGTTGAAATCAGCACCGATGCGATCCATCTTGTTGACGAAGACGATACGCGGAACATTATATTTCGTAGCCTGCCGCCATACCGTCTCAGTCTGCGGCTGCACACCAGCCACGGCACAGAAGACAACGATGGCTCCATCCAGAACCCGGAGCGAGCGCTCCACCTCAGCAGTAAAATCCACATGCCCAGGAGTATCGATGATATTGATGCGCTGCTTCTCCCCTTCATAGAGCTTCTTCACCCCATCAACAGGCTGCTGCATCCATTCACAAGTAACAGCAGCAGAAGTGATCGTAATCCCACGTTCGCGCTCCTGCTCCATGTGATCCGTAGTCGCCGCACCATCATGCACCTCACCGAGCCGATGGATCGTTCCAGTGTAAAATAAAATCCGCTCAGTAAGCGTCGTCT
>JBLHQF010000240.1:0-3222 GCA_047624885.1 Cryomorphaceae bacterium
CCGAAAACCTCATCTCAACTGGAAACCAAATGGAAACCGGCGAACACGGAGTCATCGTCAATTACAAAGTCAATAAATACAAGAGTAAGGCAGTAAACCCACTAGGCTATCTTCAAGGCACTGGAAACAAGGCCCTTGACGGCAAAGTGAAGAATGCCGAAGACCTGATGCACCGATTAGCTAAGTCTGACCGTGTCCGTCAGGTATTCATCCGTAATGTCTTCCGCTACTTCATGGGGCGAAATGAAATACTTTCTGACTCGAAAACCCTCATCCAAGCAGATAAAGTGTACCTTGAAAGTGGCGGTAGCTATAAAGCCTTGATGGTTTCGCTGCTTACCTCAGACTCCTTCATTTATCGAAAATAACAATCAATAACAACTAGCACTATTATGACCGACAGAAGAAATTTCATTAAAACCTCAACAGCAGGCGTCATCGGAATGGCTGGCCTATCCTCAGTCAGCCAGCTGCAGGCTAACGTCGTCAACGCTACGCCCGGAACGCCACGATTTATTTTCCTCAGAAAAGGTAATGGAACATTCCCCTCAGAACTTGTACCACCTTCACTAAGCGAGGCAGATAAGAAAAAAGAAGCCGCCAAGCAAGCATTCGATGTAGATCTAAACAAGCACGACCTTCCCGAATGGATGGATCCACTCACCGAGCACAAGGACAACCTCACCATTCTTCAGGGGCTCTCTGCAAAAATGTGCACCATGGGGCACTCTACTTACCAATCTCCGCTCGCGGTATCACGGTCGGCCGAGAGAGTTGCCACCATCACACGTGCCTCAGTGGATGTGGAACTCGCTCGCATGTTCCCCTCTCCCTTTGAGCACATCGAGCTGACATGCTCAAACAACCAAACAGGAGTAGTCCGGGGCATGTCATCTATCGGCCCTAAACAACCTAACTACGCTTTCGCCACACCCAGCGCAGCCTATAAAAACCTGTTCCTCGCCGCTCTAGAAAAAAACAACGACCAAAAGGCAGACGACAGCCTCTACGACTTTCTTTCCAAAAACATCGGGGCGCAAAATAACCGCACGCGTGATCTGTATGAATCTCAGAAAATTGGAAACTATGTCCATTCAGTGGACTCATTGATCGCTAGGAATGTAAAGCTGCAGTCCATGTCCGCCCAAATCAAAGCAAGTATCCCCACAATTAAAAAAGAAGTGATGCGCGACCAATACAACACTGTCGAGCAACAGTATGCCTTCGTGGATATACTCGTGTCATCGCTAAAAGCAGGGCTGAGTAATGTCGTCACTTTCACTCTAGACGATCTTGGCACTCGATACAGCGGAGTTCTTGAGCACGATATCGAATTACATGAGATCGGACACAACAAAGCTCTCAAGGGAATCCCTGCTCTGGAGGTGCGCTCTAAGTTGCGGAATCACCATATGGATCTCGTTGGCTTGCTTGCCAAAAATTTAAAAGCTATCCCAGAAGGTGCGGGCAGCATGTTCGACAACACACTCATTCTGTATCTTCCTGAGAATGGAGAGACTCACCACAGTAAAGGAACCGAAGTTCCCTTCATCATTCTTGCCGGCGACAAGGTGAAACTGAATCTTGGCTGCCGCTACATCCGTTTACCCGGCTATAACGAAAAAGGTCACAAGACCCTAGGAAACTGGTACACCACCATCCTCAATGCCTACGGCAACCCGATCAAGCACTACGGTGACTTCGATGTTGCCCTTACAATTGATCAAGCAGGGCCTATCAAACAGCTAATGACTTAGATGGAAAAACCCATTCCTATCGGGGGTCAAATAACATTAGATCAGCTCATGATCGACAATATTGTTGAGCTTGATTCCTATTTAGGATAAGAATTGAAATATGAATGTGAATTGTAGATTAATGGTCGTATTTCTTACTCTAGCTGTGTTGCTCAGTGCCCCCGCTTATGCTGCGAAAAAGTCATCCGGGCTGCTGTTCGGACCTACCGGCGTGCAGGGAACTGCGGCGAAGAACATGATCAATGTGACCGACGTCCAAAAGGGATCACCCGCCGAGGGCAAACTCAAAAAAGGCGATCAAATCATCGGCTTGGGCTCTAAGAAATTTGGTAAGGACCCGAAGCGCGATATCGCCATGGCTATCGACCAGGCAGAAACCAAAGCGTCTGGCGGAAAGATGACACTGATGATGAAGGGCGGAAAGAAGGTCATTCTGGAGTTGCCAGTATTAGGAAGCTATAGCCCAACCGCTCCGTATAATTGCGCCAAATCCGACAAGATCATCACCCAGGCAGCAGACTTCCTTCTTAAAGAGGGATTCGCAAAAAATGGGAGTAGGCTTCACCCGGAACTACTCGGCCTGATGGCCACCGGCGAGAAAAAATACATCGCCGCTGCGACCAATGAGATCCTGAAGTCAAAATGGGCTAAGCCCGATCCAGCAGAAATCAAACTCATGCTCTCTGGCGAAAAGCCTCAGGGATCAACTGGGTGGTGTTGGGGATACAATTTGATCACCCTCTCAGAATATCATCTGCTCACCGGTGACAAGTCGGTTCTTCCCGCGATCAAAATCTATGCTGTGGCATTGGCCAAAGGTCAGGATGCAGCAGGGCTCTGGGGACACCGCATGGCATCACCAAAGCGGTTCGGTCGCCTACCGGGCTACGCCCAGATGAACCAATCTAGCATGTCCTGCTTTCTCGGTATGCTGCTTGCAAAGAAGTGCGGTGTTAGCGACCCCGTGTTCGAAAAAGGGCTCAAGAAAACCTATGACTACGTTGCCTCCCACATCGGCAGAGGGTCATTTCCTTACGGCGTGCACGGACCTAATAGCAAAGTATTTAACAACAATGGCAGTAGCGCCTCGGCTGCCATATGTATGGCTCTCGCAGGCAATACCGAGGGCGCACAGTTTTTCTCCCAGCTGTCAGCAACTAGCTACGATGGCTTGGAGCAAGGCCATGCCAGCTCCTTTTTTAATCCATTCTGGACACCCCTAGGAGCCAACCTCTCTGGCCCGGAGGTCACCCAGCAGTTTTTCAAAAAGTCACTCTGGTTCCACAACCTGCGCCGCAACTGGGACGGAAGCTGGTCACCAGACTGGAAATCAGGACCACACGAAGGCGTGGCCCTGCTCACCTACTGCCTGCCACGCAAAGCCCTCTACATCACCGGAAGTATGGCAGACAAGTCCATCTGGCTCAAAGGAAAGACCGCAACCGACGTGGTCGAAAACAGCAAG
>JBLHQF010000241.1:0-3178 GCA_047624885.1 Cryomorphaceae bacterium
GGAAGCGATTGGGTGATTTAGAGATAGATTTAATCATTGGAAGCGGTCATAACGGCGCTATTTTAACGATCAATGACCGAGTAAGTGGGCTTCTTATTTAAAAAACGTGACAAAAATAACGATGGTAAAGTCACCCCCGAAGAGTTCCTCGCTGGACGCAAAAAAACCTAGCTTCATCATTTTAAACTGTCTTTGATCCTCAGTTATCTGTAGACCTCCGCACATGTCACAAGCACTATGGATGCGGCTCAGAGAAGTTGCGTGGTCAGATTTTGAAACCTCATCGGGGAACGGGGAGCGTATTCCTCGATTACTACAGGACATCTCGTCTCGTAAAATCCCGAGGGCGATCAAAGCTTGTCACATGGTTTGGAAACAGCTTTGCAGTGGTGGCATCCACCCTGCGGCCGAGCCAACCCTCCCATTCTTAATCGAACTATCTCAGCTAGTTACCGCTGACGTGAAGCTAGAAATTCTCGATATCCTGAAAAGCTGTGCGTTCTCACTATCAAAGCTAGAAGACAAGGAACCTTGGCAGGAACAGACTTGGGCCACACTTGCTCAAGCTCTGCCCATCTTTAGAAAAATGCTGGGTAAAGGCAGAGGAGAAGAATCAGAATTTATCAATATTGCTGCAGAATCCGTGATCGAAATATTAGAGACGGATTCTCACCGAAAATCTCAAGAAAAGTAATTGCAATTTAGCCAAACCCACAGCAACTTCCAGCCATGGAAACACTGAATTTTCTCACGCCTGAACTCGTTACAAACGCTATCAACCACGTCGGCTCACCGGCCTATGTTTACAGCAGAGAAACCATCGAACAACGCTGCGCAGAAGTCTCTGCATTCCCAAACGCATTTGGACTCAATGCGCGCTACGCGCTGAAAGCTAACCCACACCTCGCTATCCTAAAGATCGTCGAGGCGATGGGGCTGCATTTTGATGCTTCATCAGAATATGAAGTCATGCGCTGTCTCCACGCAGGGATTCCCGGGGAAAAGATCCAGCTTACCAGTCAGCAGTTCCCACGCAAGCATCTCACCGAAATCATCGCGGCGGGGGTGTTATTCAATGCCTGCTCGCTCAGACAGATCGATGCCTTTGGCAAAGCCTTTCCTGGCTCTAATATTTCATTCCGTGTCAACCCCGGCACCGGATCTGGGTCTAACAGAAAGACCAACGTCGGAGGCCCCTCAGCATCATTCGGTATCTGGCACGAGCAGACTGACGAAGCCGCAGAAATAGCAGCCAAACATAATCTAAGCATCACCCGCATTCACTCACATATTGGCTCAGGATCAGATCCTGAGGTCTGGAAAGCAGTGACAGAAATGACGCTAGCGCAGGCAGATAAATTCCCAAGCGTCCACACCGTCAACCTCGGCGGAGGGTTTAAAGTGGCTAGAATGTCGTCTGAAAAGAGCACTGACCTTCAAGAGGTAGGTGAGTTTGTGAAGTCCGTCTTCATCAAGCACGCAGAGAACACGGGTAACGAATACAAGCTAGAAGTAGAGCCCGGCACTTACCTATCTGCGAACTGCGGGTCACTCATCTGCGATGTGGATGACATCTCCAACACGGGAGCAGACGGCTATACGTTCCTCAAGCTGAACACCGGCATGGACACCATCACCCGCCCTGCCCTTTATGCCTCTGAGCACCCTATTATTATCCTCAATGATAGCGATGAAACTGAAGACTACGTCGTCTGCGGACATTGCTGCGAAAGTGGTGACGTCTTCACCGTCGATGACACTGACACCCTAACCACACGCACGCTGAATAAAGCTGAAGTTGGCGATCTAGTGGTCATCGAGGGCGCTGGTGCCTACTGCGCATCGATGTCGCTCAAGAACTACAATTCATTCCCGACCACCCCACAAATTCTGTTAGACGATGGTGAATTAAAAATCATCCAGCAGCCACAATCGCTCACAGAAATGCTCTCACCTGAGATAGTGCCCGAGTAATTATACCATTTACCGCTGGGGCGAACAAGCTAGGGAGGAAATATTCTATTACCGCTGATTTCGCAGATTTAAAAACTGATTTCCAATGCGATTAAACTACTTTTTAGTAATCAGAATACATAAATATGATGCAGATGAGCTAAAAAAGTCTAAAAGAGCCCATCTTCAAGTTAGGCCATCATGAATGATCAATTGAAAAAGACACTCACTCTCTGCACCGCAATCACAGGATTTCATTTGCTAGTGAGTTGTAGTTTGAAACCATCTAATAGCAATAGCGATCATCGCAAAGGCACCACCTTGGTGATCAATAGCGTCGATAAATCAGCACTTACCTATAGAGCTAAATACGGCGTAGACTACGAAATACTAGGTAACGTCATTGCAAGATATCCTCATTTCAATCTTGCACTTTTCAGCCAGAAAATTCTCCCTAACAACAAGGGTTCTATCCGTATTTATGAACTCACTAGCAAAGACGGCTTCGCAAAAACACACATCAGTTGCGACACCAGACATCCTAACAAGAAGCATTTCCTCCTTGAAGGCTTGCATTTCTACTACCATAGTAATAATAATGGATCGATCAATATCTACATGCCTAAACAGCTACTAGCACAGAATTAAGAGACTAACATTCTCCGATATGAAACTCAGCTCACCAGTCACTCAACTACGCATCTTTAGCCTGCTCGATGCATGCTCTTACATCTACCTGCTCTACTGCGCCATCTACCTCAAGCGTATTGTGGGTGACGATTCAGCCATCAGAACTCCCGGCATGATCCACGGCGTCATCTTCTGTCTCTTCGGAGCCGCACTTCTCCACGCTTGGCTGCACAAGAAATGGCCCTTTGAAACTATAATCCTCATCGGCATTACCTCGCTCATTCCATTCGCACCCTTCTGGCTAGAGACTTGGCTCAAGAAACAAGATAAGTAAACTTTATGACACTAACAATCATCATCAAAATAGGTCTCAGTATTTTCATCATTCTCTGGTCACTCCTAGGCGTCTGGCTGGTGATGAACTATAACCGCCTCTTCGGCCCTCACCCTGACGATCCATCTGAGACCGCAGGTGCTAGATCATTTGGAGTCACCCATATCATCGCCGTCTGGATCGGTGGTATATCTCTCGCCATCTACTTCATCAGTAGGTAGCCTAAACTTCTGCTGATGCAGGTGTTTAGGCATTTGTGAA
>JBLHQF010000242.1:0-3155 GCA_047624885.1 Cryomorphaceae bacterium
TCGATTGTTGTAGCCATGTTATTATTTTCTTTTGTGGTTAGACATCGCCCCACGTTACTTTATGTGACGTTTCTAGGTGTCCCGGAGAATCCTATGGAAAGATATGGCTGGTGGTAGAGAGAATAGCCTTTCCACAGGCCGGGAGGCATTGCGTAGTGGATATGAATCTAAATGTCAAATAAAGAAGTGACACTTTCTCCATGATGAATGCGGCGGATCGCTTCGCCAAAGAGTGGCGCGACAGAGAGAGCCGTGACTTTCTCACCAAATGCCATCGGTACAGAATCAGTCGTGATCAGGCTTTCGATGTCAGATTCGAGTATTCGCTTACGAGCGTGCTCCTCTATCACCGCATGTGAGACCCCTGCGAAAATGCGTTTGGCTCCATTGGCTTTGAGGATTTTAGCGGCTGCACAAAGCGTGCCTCCAGTTTCTGTCATGTCATCGATGAGAAATGCATCTTTGCCTTTTACATCACCAATCACATTCATAGCCTCCACCTTTGTGGCGCTAACTCTATGCTTGGCTACAATAGCTAGATCTGCACCGAAGGCATCTGAGTAGGCGCGGGCATTCTTCACCCCGCCCACATCTGGGGAGACAACGACCAGGTTATCCCCATCCACATCGCACTCATCTCTGAGGTGCTTGATAAATACGGGCCGTGCGTAGAGGTGATCTACTGGAATGTCAAAGAATCCTTGAATCTGTGCGGCATGGAGATCCATCGTCACCACCCGGTTTACACCTGCTGCGGTAATGAGGTTTGCCACTAGCTTAGCGGTGATCGGCACGCGCGGCTTGTCTTTTCTGTCCTGACGAGCGTAGCCGAAGAATGGCATCACAGCAGTAATTCTACCCGCACTCGCGCGCTTAGCAGCATCCACCATGATCAGCATTTCCATGATGTTATGATTAGTCGCCGGGCAAGTAGGTTGCACGATGAACACATCCTCACCACGGACATTTTCATGGATCTGACAATAAGTTTCACCATCAGGGAAACAGTCCACAGTAACGTTAGCAAGTTTGGTATCTAAGTGCGATGCTATGTCCTTAGCGAGTTGTTGGTGGGCTGTGCCTGAAATGATTTTCATGTGTGATCTCGTGAGTGGTCTTCGTAGTGAGTGTGGCATTTTCATCAGCTCTTACAACAATAAAGCCGTCAGAAATGACGGCTTTATGAAAACACTCTCTTCACCGCAGATTTTCACTGAGGGTCGCAGATTTCCAGCACGATGTCATTAATATACTAGCACACACCACTTTTTATGAAACAAATCAACGGAAACCGAAGGTTTACCGGTAGGGGTTGACCGCCAGGCAATCCGCGCTTCGCCATTCAACTTCCTCACCCCAAAAAACCATGTCGGAAACTCAAGACTCCGATGTATGGAATGATAGCTAGAGAGCTTTTAGGAGTAACTCGGCACGCTCGGCGATCGTGCCCTACCCGTAGGAAACCGATCACCAGTCACCAGTCAAAGGTATCACTTCGCGCCTGATCCAAATAAGACTGCAGGGATGGTCTTGAGTAGAATCTTGATATCATACCACAATGACCAATTATCGATATATTCTAGATCTAACGCAATCCAGTCATCAAAGTTTGTGATAGAATTTCTCCCCCCGACCTGCCACGTGCAGGTAATGCCAGGCTTCACACTCATACGGCGACGGTAAGTGTTTTTTGAAAACTCCTCCACTTCGTAAACCGGAAGAGGTCTAGGCCCCACAAGACTCATATCCCCGAGAAGAACATTAATCAGCTGGGGAAGTTCATCGATTGAGAGCTTTCTGAGTAACTTAGCAAATTTAAACACTCGAGGGTCATCCTCAAGCTTGAAAACCGGGCCATCCATTTCATTTCCCTGCTGAACCTTCACCTCAGCTAACTTTGCCTCCGCATCCATAACCATGGTCCTAAATTTCCACATCTTAAATGATTTACCATACTTACCCGCTCTATCTTGTTTAAAAAACACAGGCCCCGGGCTAGCAATCTTAATCCCGATGTAGGCAAAAATCCAGAATGGGAGCGACAGAATAATGATCGTCAGAGCACCCGCCTTATCCATCAGATTTTTTGCGAGCAGTGACCAAGACAGCTCAGGAGTCGATTTAAAAACCAGCATCGGATTACCTCCAAGGGTATCAAACGCAGGTCTCGATACCTGAGTTCTAATAAAGCTCGCCAAAATCCAAACCTCTACACCCTGAGCTTCACAAATTTCAACCGCTTCTGATAACTGCTTAAATAGTGCATCCTGAGCAGCAAAGATCACCCTCTGAACAGCCTCATTTTTCAATAAGGCTTCTAACTCTTCGGCAGTTCCCTCCTTGAGATCAAACTCTGCTTTTACCTCCCAGTAGTCCGACACCGACTCAGGAATTGACCCCAGAAATAAAGCGATATCTTTCTCAGTCCCGGCAATAACCACGCGCTCCTTTTTACTCCCTTCTTTAACTCTTTTTCTAAGGTAGAACCTAGAAATCATGAATCTCAGACTAATTGCTATAAAGACTAATGCCAGTCCAATAACAGTAATCCATCTACTTCCATATGGTTGCTGAAACACAATAAATGCTCCCCCAAGCGCAGCCGCGATGAGCACGAATGTTTGAAATAACCTTATGATTCCATGCGATACTTTTTTACGCAACAGGTTATTGTAAAACCCAAACATTTCCAGCAACAGCGGAACAGCAGGCACCAGCAAATACACCATCCACAAGACGGCATCTAAACCATAACCATCTATATTTTCATCCTTAAAAATTCCCCGGAACCAAGAGGCAACCACGAATGATAAGTACACTATGGCAGCGTCAATCAATTGAAAGACTTGTACTGAAAATTGTTCTTTACGACCTGATCCTAGCATTTTTTGAGGGGTTCCACGGATTGTTAATAGTTGGCTACCGTGGATTGTAAAATAGTTACTACTTTCTTCATGGTATCAGTGACTTACTTTTTCTCTACAATCGGCTCTGCTTAATGCTGAGTAGTCCGATTATTCTACGGGCTAAATTTATATGACTTGATTGATAATTTTTTCAGCTTAATTACTACAACCTATTTTGGTTAGAAGTAGTTTCAAAGGGGGATAGAATCGAAATATCGAAATCGGGCAACTACTTACCCATACTTACTT
>JBLHQF010000243.1:0-3112 GCA_047624885.1 Cryomorphaceae bacterium
ATGGTTTTGGAGCGGCCCTACGAGCAGCTTTCTTAGTTTTCACTGGCGAGCTGCGGTGTCCCTTAGATTGTTCTTTAGGATTAGTTTGGAGCATTTCGATGTCTTCTTCAGATAGCTCTGCCCAGCGTCCAGTTTCTAGCCCAGTATCTATAATCATACCGATACGGACACGAACGAGCCTCACTACATTGAGATTGAGGGCCTTGCACATCAGACGGATCTGGCGTTTCATACCAGTCTCTAGGGTGATGAGCATTCTTCTTGGTGAGAGTCGTTTCACGGACTTAGCCTTAGCACGAGGCATTCCTTTACCGATGAATACGCCGCGCAGAAATGCATCTAGCACATCGTTTTCATAGGCCTGATTAGTGGTGACGAGATATTCTTTTTCGACCTTCTGTGATGGGTGAGCGAGCCGCTGAGCGAGGTCGCCATCATTGGTGAGGACGAGCAGTCCCTCGGAGTCCTGGTCTAGTCTGCCGACGTGGTTGAGGTGTCTGAGTGTGGGCGGGATGAACTCATAAATAGTATCGCGCTCTAGCTCGTCATTCTTAGTGCAGACACATCCTCTAGGCTTGTTGAAAATGATGGTTTTGATCTGTTTAGGTTGGACGCGTCTGCCATCAATCTTGACAAAGTCGTTGTCGCTGACTTGTTTAGAGAGGTCAGTGCAAGCGTAGCCGTTTACCTGAACGAGACCGTCTTGAATAAGCTGATCACATTTCCGGCGAGAGTCGATGCCGCAGGAGGCGAGGTATCTATTGAGACGAAACTCTTCAAAAACTTCTGGTTGAAATTCTTCTGAATGATCATTTGAAACATTATCTGAAATGTTATTTGAAATGTCATCTGAACTAGGTTTGTCTTCTGGTGTGGTCATGGTGTTGATACTAAGTGTTATTACCTGTGCTTGAAATGATTTTTCAGTAGGTGGGGCGCTGCTGAGATAGAGAAATATGGGGAGAAAGAAAGCCCGCAAGGCGAATGAATCGCTAAGCGGGCTTGTCGAAATGTGTGTAAAGTAAACTGAAAGTAAAGTAGGTGACTACCTTACTAATCAGTTGATTTGGTTTTAGGAAGACCAGTCGGTGACTGTCCTTCTTTCCAAAGACCACGTTCCCTGAGTGCTTTTACGCGCTCGAACCGCTTCATAACTGATCGCTTACCTGCTGCGCTACCTTGTGCTTTAAGACTTGAATGCTTTGACATAATGAAAAATTGTTTTTTGTTGTGAGGGCGTTTGATAATGCGAATTTGTAAGTTTGGCAACTAGAAAATGAGATAAAGATCACTAAATGTGAATTTCTGAGATAAATAGGTCAAAAGTAACGGCTAATATGCTTCTTTTTGAACTATTACTAGCTGAGTCACCGGTAGATTACTTGGCGACTGGCATGGCCTTTTCTCTGATGAATTTCTTGATCGTGGGTTCCATTGCATCGGCCCAGGCGCTGTAGCCTTTCTCCCCTGGGTGTAAACCATCTGGCATTAAGTCACGATTCAGTTTGCCCTCGTTATCGAGGAAAACGTGGTTGATGTCCAGCCAGTGGACGGTCTTGTTGTCCACAAAATCATGGATGATTTCGTTAATTTCATTGTTGCGAATCCGGCCAGCATCATCGGGTGTATCGCCACGAGGGAAGATCGGCATTAGAAGAATCTTTGAATCTGGTAACTGGGCGTGGATTTCTTTGAGCAGAGCGAGGATGCCATAGGCAGTGTCTTCGCCGTGTAGCTCTGGTTTACCACGGTTATTGGTGCCTATCATCATGACGATGAGCTTTGGATTATGATCTTTCATTCCTATCAGGCCGCCATTTTTTATGTGCCAGAGCATGTGGTATGTCCTGTCACCGCTGGAGCCTATATTGGCGGCATTACGGTTTCCGTAGAATTTATCCCATGCCTTTTTCCCGTTGCGGGACCACCGGAAGACGATGGAATCACCGATCATCAACAGGTCGATGTCCTTCTCATTAGTCGAACGTTTACGGTTCTCGTGATGCTGCTCCCATAATTTCCAGGTCTCCGGAGGGCGACCTTCTGCCTGTGTCGCTCGGATATTGGTTTCATAGCTTGGGTCTTCCCATGGCATTGTTGG
Source organism: Cryomorphaceae bacterium (assembly GCA_047624885.1). GTDB lineage: Bacteria > Verrucomicrobiota > Verrucomicrobiia > Verrucomicrobiales > Akkermansiaceae > Rubritalea. The sequence goes on from JBLHQF010000243.1 coordinate 2,102, forward strand.
AGCGTCTTTGGAACTAGCTTCGGCAGTGGGTTGCGCCTCTTTACACCCTATTAATGTGAGTGGGGTAGCCAGTGTGATTGATAGAATAAGGTTTTTTAATGTCATGTTGAGTTGTTTTATAAAGTTGGGGTTATTTCCTATTTAGCATTACTAATGACAGCTTATGCCACTAGAAGCGGTATCTCTAAAGCTAAATATTTAGCTCTATTTTTTTGATTGGCACGTGTTATTTTTTATTAGTTAACTGTTTTATGGTGTGTATGATAAAGATGTTTTATAGATAGTGAAGTTTATATACTGGGATTCCCACAAATATGATCTTCCCTGTGTTTTGTAATACTTCACCTCAGCCAACGTATCAGACACATGACAATGAATAACGAATCTCGCCGCCAATTTCTCAAAACCTCGGGAGTCGCGGCATTAGGGGTCTTAACGACTGCTAAGTGGGTGAAGGCGGAGGATGTTACGCCGGGAAGCAAGCTCAAACGTCGCTTTATTGTAGCCTCTGATTTGCACTATGGGCAGGGTAAGACAGCCTACGATCAATTGGCTACTGACTTGGTCGGCTGGGTGAATGCCGAGAAGAAAAAAAAAGGAATTGATGCTCTTTTTCTCAATGGCGATTTAGGGCATGATTCTTCTGCCGCGCTGCTGACGTTGCGCGACAAGCATCTTACTAATCTTAAGGCTCCGTATTATGCAGTTAAAGGGAATCATGACTTTGTTGACGGCAAGGCTGGCTCGCCTACTGAATCATGGAAGTCGATCTGGGGATACCCTGCAAATCATACGGTAAAAGTGGGTGAGTTTGTTTTCATCATGGCGGATACATCCGCTCCTGCCCAATCAAAAGCTTATCTTGCGGCAGACATTGAATGGCTTAAAGTGCAGCTTCACAAACACCGTGATGCTCCAGCTATTTTTGTTATGATCCACATATCGCAGCGGCGTAATAAAGTCGATGGCTGGCCAAACTTTGGAGTGCATGATAAGCATCAAGCCCCCAAA